>JAHWJU010000275.1 GCA_019348255.1 Actinomycetota bacterium
TCGCCGGCCGGCACCATGAGGTCGTCTTCGACCGTGCCCGTCACCCGTTGACCGACAGGTTGCAGCGCGTCGGCTCGGAGTCTTGACGGCGCTCAGCGGACAGAGCGGCGGACGGCGCGCCCGACCAGGTCACCGGCGAAGGTGAGCAGCACCAGCGCCAGCAAGGTCGACAGCACGCCCGGATAATCGAAGGCGCTGAGCTGGGCGCTCAGCAGCCGGCCGAGGCCGCCGCCCCCCACCAGTCCCACGACCACCGTCTCCCGCACCGTCACCTCCCACCTGTAGAGGCTGTAGGCGACGAAGCGAGGCAGCGCCGCCGGTAGTACCCCGTAGAGCAGGGCTTGGCCGGTCGAGGCGCCCTGCAGGCGCAGACCTCGGGCGGGACGGCTGTCGAGGTTCTCGATGACCTCCGCCATCAGCCGGCCCAGGATCCCGAAGTTGTAGAGGCCGAGCGCCAGCGCCCCGGGGAGAGGCCCGGGGAAGAGCACGAACAGAAAGAGCAGCGCCCCGACCGGTGGTGGTATGGCCCGGCACAGCAACAGCAGTGACCTGGCGCCGGCTCCGGCGGCCCGCCCTGGCCACCGGCCCGTGCGGTTCGCAGCCACCAGTGCGACGGCCAGGCCTGACGATGAAGCCACGGCGATGGCCACCACGGCCATCTCGATCGTCTCCACCGACAACCGCAGCAAGGTCCCCACTTGCGCCAATCCGAGGTCCGGCGGCCAGGCCGAGGCGCCGAGCCCGGCCAGGAGGCGCCGGCTGCGAACCGACCACAGGGTGGTGACGTCCGGAGCGAGGTGCACGACCGCCACGACCACGAGGAGGCCGGTGGCCACCAAGGAGCCGGTCAAGAGCCGGTCGGCGGGCCGAAAGCGGCTGACGCCTGCGGCCGGCGGTCTTGGCGCCGCGCCTGTCCTGCCCCGCCGGCGCAGGCGGCTGCTCCAGAGATCGGCGGCCCCGCACAGCAGCACCAGGGCGTAGATGAGGGTCCACATCTCCCGGTAGCGAAGCGACTGGAAGCTCAGCGCCAGCTGGAAGCCCAACCCGCCGGCCCCGATGATCCCCAGGATGGCAGCCGCTCGGATCGAGCACTCGAAGCGGTAGAACGCGTAGGAGACCATGTCGCCGCGAGCCTGGGGAGCCAGCGAGTAGAGGATGGCCTGCAGGCGCCCGGCGCCGGAACGGCGGAGGGCATCGAAGGGCCGGCGGGGCGTCTCGTCGAGCAGCTCCGAGAACACCTTCGCGGTCACCATGCCGTAGGGGATGCCGATGGCGAGGATGCCCACCAACGGGTCGAGGCCGAGCACGATGACGAGGAACAGGCCCCAGACCACCTCATGGACGCCGCGGGGCAGGCTCAGCAAGGCCCGCACCACCACCCAGCCGCGGCGGCCACTCCGCCCCCGCCCCCACCACGTCTCCGACGCCAGCACCCCGAACACCAGTCCCAGCACCACGCTGAGAACCGTCCCCAGCACCGCGTAGGACAGGGTGGTCAGGGCGGCATCCAAGGTGAGACGGAGGAATCCGGGGCTGACCTCCGGCCTCACCGCCGCCGCCACGAAGCGTCCGAGCAGCTCCCAGCCGCCCGGATTTACCAGCTCCTCCCGGCCCACTCCGGCGCGGGCGAGCGACCAGCCGACGACGACGAGGGAGAGCGCCACCCACCGGCGGCGGCTCCAGCCCCGGCGCCGCGTTCCCGGGCTGCCGCCAGCCGGCTGCAAACCCTCGTGGGCCAGGAGTTCCGGCTCCGCGGTGCGCAGGTCGGCAGTGACCGTCATGGCGGCGCCGGCTGCCCTTCGATGCGGTAGAGGGAGGCGCCCACCACGTCGTCGACCTGTGCCGCGGGCAGGTCGAAGTTCACCCGACCACGGCGCAGCCCGATGACCCGTTCGCAGTGGGTGCGGGCGTAGCCGAAAGCGTGCACGCTCACCACGAGGGTCTTGGATCGCTCCGCGACCAGGTCGCGGAGCAGGTCCATGACCTCACGGCCCCGCTCCGGGTCGAGGCTGGAGATGGGCTCGTCGGCCACGATGGCCACCGGGTCCTGCACCAGCACCCGCGCCAGCGCCACCCGCTGCTGCTCACCCCCCGAGAGTCGATCCGTACGCTCGTGGAGCTTGTCGTCCAGCCCGACCCGTCGCAGGGCTGCCTCTGCCTCGTTCAGCCGCCGGGGCCGCAGCAGTGACCAGATCGACGTCTGCAGCGACCACCTAGCGAGGTGGCCGGCGTTGACGTTGTGCACCACCCGCAGGGGGCCGACGAGGTCGAACTGCTGGGAGATGGTCCCGATGCGCCGGCGGACCGAGCGCAGTTCACGGCCTCTCAGGGTGGCCAGGTCCCTCCCCAGCACCTCCACCCGTCCTGCGGTCGGCTGCACCGACCCGTTCAGCAACCCCAACAGGGTGCTCTTGCCGGCCCCGCTGGGGCCCACCACGGCCACCCGCTCGCCCTCCGTGACCTCGAGGTCGACGTCCTCCAGCGCGCTCAGTCGCCCGTGGCGGACGCTGACCCCGCGCAGCGCGAACACGGGCTGGCTCAGGAGATCAACCCCCGCTTGCGGCCGATCTCTTCGATCTGGCGGTA
>JAHWJU010000276.1 GCA_019348255.1 Actinomycetota bacterium
ATGCGGCGGGACAGGCGATCCATGGCTGCCATGCTTGCACAGTGACCACTCCTGCCCCCCCCGAGATCGCCATCCCGCCCGACCTGCTCCCCGGCGACGGTCGCTTCGGTTCGGGACCCTCCAAGGTGCGCCCCGAGGCGGTCGAGCGGCTGGCCGCGGTGGCCGGATCGTGGATGGGCACCAGCCACCGACAGGCCCCGGTGAAGTCGGTCGTGGGGCGGGTGCGGGAGGGGCTGAGGGTCCTGTTCGACCTCCCCGAGGGCTACGAGGTGGTTCTCGGCAACGGTGGCACCACCCTGTTCTGGGACGCGGCAACCTTCGGTCTGATCGACTCCCGCAGCCAGCACCTTTCCTTCGGCGAGTTCTCCTCCAAGTTCGCGGCAGCCGCAGCTGCCGCGCCGTTCCTGGACGATCCGGAGGTCCTCACCTCACCGGCCGGGTCCCATCCCGAGCCAGCCGGGCGGCCGGGGATCGACCTATACGCCTTCACCCACAACGAGACCTCCACCGGTGTGGCCATGGACATCCGCCGCCCCGACGGCGCCGACGCCGGCAGCCTGGTGGCGGTCGACGCCACCTCGGCCGCCGGCGGGCTGCGGGTCGACCCGGCCCAGTTCGACGCCTACTACTTCGCCCCGCAGAAGTGCTTCGCCGGCGACGGGGGCCTGTGGCTGGCGCTGTGCTCGCCGGCCGCAGTCGCCCGGATCGAGGCACTCGCCGCCTCCGGTCGGTGGGTGCCGGCGGGGCTCGATCTCAAGATCGCGCTGGACAACTCGCGGCTCGACCAGACCTACAACACGCCGGCGCTGGCCACGCTGTTCCTCCTGGCCGACCAGCTCGACTGGATGAACGGCCAGGGCGGCCTCGACTGGAGCGCGTCGCGCTGCGACCGCTCGGCCGAAGCGCTCTACGGCTGGGCCGAGGCGTCGTCCTTCGCCCGCCCCTTCGTGGACAAGCCCGACCAGCGCAGCCATGTCGTGGGCACCATCGACTTCGACGAGGCCATCGATGCCAACCGCCTGGCCAAGATCCTGCGGGCCAACGGCATCATCGACACCGAGAGCTACCGCAAGCTGGGCCGCAACCAGCTCCGGGTCGCCATGTTCCCCACCGTCGAGCCCGACGACGTCGTCGCCCTCACCCGCTGCCTGGACTACCTGGTGGACCAGCTGAGCTGACCCACGACGAGCCCCGCCATAGTTGGCGCGGTCATCGCTCGCCCAGCACCAGTTGCTCGACCTCGGCGGCGCCGGCCGGGCCGTCGAAGACCACCTCGCCGTCGCGCAGGGCGACACAGCGCTGCGCCCGGGCCAGGAAGTCGAGCTGGTGGGTGGCCACCACGACGGCCGCCCCTGCCTGGTGGGCCTCGTCCAGCAGCTCGACCATGGTGGCCCGGCCCGGCAGATCGAGGCCCACGAAGGGCTCGTCCACCAGGAGCAGCCGGAAGGGGCGCACGAAACAGAGGGCGATGGACGTCTTCTGGCGCAGCCCCCGGCTGAAGCGCGACGGCAGGTCGTCGCCCCGTCTCTCCAGCTCGAGGCGGCGCATCAGGCCACGGGCCCGCGGCTCCCAGTCCCCGACGCCGTGCAGGCGGGCCACGTACTCGAGGTGCTCCACGACGCTGAGGTCGTCGTAGAGGACCGGCTGGTCGGGCAGGTACGACACGGCGGCGCGGGCCTCGAAGGACCCGGCGGCGTGCCCGTCGACGGCAAGGGTGCCGGCGCTGGGCTCGAGCAGGCCGGCGCACAGGCCGAGCAGCGTCGACTTGCCGGAGCCGTTGTGACCGACCAGCACCACCATCTCGCCGGCCGCGACCTCCAAGTCGAGGGGGCCGAGCGCCACCAGGTCGAGGTAGCTCTTGGTCAGGCCAGCGGCCTCGACGACGGCCACTATTGCCCGGCCCGGGCCAGCCGCTCGCCGGCGACGAAGCCGGCGATGCCCTCGCGGTGGCGGACCCAGCCGAACAGCAGGACGACGACGATCCCCACGTTCAAGGCGGCCGTCATCGCCAGCCCGGCGGGGGCGGCGGCAGGATCGGACCGCAGCCCGGCCCGCACCAACAGGGTGGCCGCCGGCGCCAGCGTGGCCAGGACGGGAGGCCAGACCTGCCGGAACACCATCAAAAAGCCGGTCGAGTCGGCCATCAGCCGCGCCGGGTCGGGCGGCGAGCGCAGGGCGCTCACCGCAGCGGCGCCGGCAGCGGCGGCGCCGGCCGGGACCACCATCGGCAGCCCCACCTCGAGGGCCAGGCGGCCGGCCCCACTCACCGCCGCGGCCGCCCCGACGCCGGCCAGGCCGGCCAGGCTCAAGAGCACGGTGGGCGCGGCCAGGTGGCGGAGGTGGATGGCGCCCGCGGGCACGGGCAGGCTGTCGCGGCGGTCGGGGTGGTCGACCTCCTGGGCCAGGCCCTCGGTGGCGTCGAGGGCGGCGACGAACAGGGCGGCGCCGGCCACGACCACGAGCGGGGTGGTGCCGGCCCAGGCGCCGGCGGTGCCGAGCCCGGCCAGGACGCCGAGGACGACCAGGCGCAGGAAGCGCCGGCCCGGCCAGCGCAGGATGGCCCGCCAGTCGCGGCGCCA
>JAHWJU010000101.1 GCA_019348255.1 Actinomycetota bacterium
GGGCCCGGTCGAGAGCGCCGGCCAGGCCGGCGACCGTGGGGTTCTCGAACAGCGCCCGCACCGGCAGGTCCACCTCCAGCGCCCGCCGGACGCGGTTGGCCAGGCGGGTGGCGAGCAGGGAGTGCCCGCCCAGGGCGAAGAAGTCGTCGTCGATGCCCACGCCGTCGAGGTCGAGGATCTCGGCGAACAGGGCGCAGAGCAGGTGCTCACGGGGCCAGCGTGGCCGCCGGCCGCAGGTGCCGGCGCCGGCGCCGAAGTCGGGGGAAGGGAGCGCCCGCCGGTCCAGCTTGCCGTTCGGGGTCAGCGGCAGGGCGTCCACCACCACACACGCCGCCGGCACCAAGTGCTCGGGGAGCCGGGCACGCAGGTGCCGGCGCAGCCGGGCGGGTTCGGCGCTTCCCGGCGCCGCCGGCACCACGTAGGCCACCAGCCGCTTGTGGTCGCCGCGGCCGTGGACCACCACGGCGGCGGTCGAGACGCCGGGGTGCCGGCCGAGCTCGGCCTCGACCTCGCCGGGTTCGATGCGGAAGCCCCGCACCTTCACCTGCTCGTCGGTCCGGCCCAGGAACTCGACGCTCCCGTCCGGCAGCCGGCGTACGAGGTCGCCGGTGCGGTACATCCGCTCCCCCGGCTCGCCGAACGGGGCGGCCACGAACCGCTCGGCGGTCAGCCCCGGGCGCCCGAGGTAGCCGCGGGCCAGGCCGGCGCCGGCCAGGTACAGCTCGCCGACCACGCCGGCGGGGACCGGCTGGAGGGCGGCACCGAGCACGTACGCCTGCACGTTGGCCACCGGCCGGCCGATCAACGGCGAGGAGCTGTCGCCCACCCGGCAGAACAGGGCGTCGACGGTGCACTCGGTCGGGCCGTAGAAGTTGTAGGCGTGGACCCCTCCGGCGTCGCGGAGCTGCGACCACAGCGCGGGGCCGGCCGCCTCACCACCGATGTTGACCACCGCCGGGCGGCGCTCGCCGGCGTCGAGGAGGCCCGCCGCCAGGAGCTGCGAGAGGGAGGACGGGGTGGTGTCGACCAGGTCGATGCGCCGGGCCCGCACCTCCTGCACCAACCGCTCGGGATCGAGCCGGACCTCGTCGTCCATGAGGTGGAGCTCGTGGCCGGCGACCATCCACAGCACCGGCTCCCAGAACGCGTCGAACACGGCGGGCGCCACCAGCGCGGCGCGGAACCTGCGGCCGCCCGCCGCTTCCACCTCGGGGGTGATGACGTCGGCGAGCTGGGCGTGGAAGAGGTTGCTGAGACCGCGATGGGTGACCACCACCGCCTTGGGGGCACCCGTCGACCCGGAGGTGTAGACGACGTAGGCGGGATGGTCGAGCGGCGGGGGGTCGGTCGGGCCGGCGCCGGCGAGGTCGCCGGCCGCCTCGTCCTCCCCCCCGGGTTCGTCCAGAGCGATGCGGCGGCAGCCGTCCGGCAGCGCCGGCGGGGTCCCGGCAGTGAGGACGCACACCGGCCCGGCGTCGGCGAGCTGGAAGGCGATCCGCTCGGCGGGGTCGTCGATGCTCATCGGGAGCACGGCGCCGCCGGCCCGGAGCACCCCGAGCACGCCGACGAGGAGGTGCTCGTTCCGCGGCACCGCCAGCGCCACCAGGTCCTCGGGGCCCACCCCGTTGCCGGCCAACCGGCGGGCCAGGCGGTCGGCGCGGCCGTCGAGCTCGGCGTAGGTCAGCCTGGTGGTCCCCGCCACCACGGCCACCTCGCCGGGCCGGCGGCGGGCCTGGTCCCGGAACACCTCGGGCAGCGCCACGGCGGGGAACGCCCGGGCGGGGCCGCCGGCGTGGACGCCCAGGCCCGCCCGCTCCTCGGGCGGCACGAGCGCGACCGTGCCGACCGGCTGCTGCGGGTCGGTGACCATGGCCTCCAGCACCCGCACCAGCCAGCTCATCATCCCCTCGGCCAGCCGGGAGTCGATCAGGTCGGGGCGGTGGCTCAGGCGCAGCACCAGTCGCGGGCCCGGCACGACGGTCAGGCACACCGGATAGTGCGTGGCATCTCGCCGCTCGACGGCGGTCACCCTCGGCGCTCCGGCACCCGACGGACCACCGGGCTCGAGCGGGTAGTTCTCGAACACCACCAGGGTGTCGAACAGCTCCCCCACGCCGGCGGCCCGCTGGATGTCGGCCAGCGACAGGTGGTGGTGCGGCAGCAACCGTGCCTGCTCGGCCTGCAGGTCGGCCAGGGCGGATACGACGGGCTGGGCCCTGTCGAGGCGCACCCGTACGGGCACCGTGTTCACCAAGAGCCCGACCATGGACTCGATACCGGGGACCTCGGCGGGACGTCCCGACACCGTGGAGCCGAACACGACTTCGTCGGTGGCGGTGAGTGCGCCGAGGACCACGGCCCAGGCGCCCTGCACGACGCTGTTCAGCGTCAGCCCGTGGTCGCGGGCGAGGGCGTCGAGCGCCGACGTCGCCTCGGCGCCCAGTCGCACCTCACGCAGCCGCTCCGGCGCGGTGGTGGCCGTCGCCAGCTCGGCGGCGCAGACCCGGGTCGGCTCCTGTACCCCGGCGAGCGCCTGCTCCCAGACCTTCATCGACCGGACGTGGTCCTGGGCGGCGATCCACGCCAGGTGCTCCCGGTGATGCGGCGCCGGCGGCAGGCCGGCGCCGCTGGGGTCGGCGTAGAGCGCCAGCAGCTCGCCCACGACGATGGGCAGGGACCAGCCGTCGATGACCAGGTGGTGGACGGTGAGCACCAGGCGGGAGCGCTCGGGGCCCAGGCGCAGGAGCACGAGCCGGACCAGCGGCGCCTCCCCCGGGTCGAAGGGCCGGGCCCGTTCCTCGTCGGCCACCTGCCGGGCCCTCGCCTCCCGCTCCGGCTCCGCCCGCAGGTCGACGACCCGAAGGGGAAGGTGCACCTCGCCGGCCACGACCTGCACCGGCGTGCCGTCGGGGGCGTGGCGGAAGACGGCCCGCAGGGCGGCGTGGCGGCGCAGGACCGCCCCGGCGGCGGCGGAGAGCGCCTCGCCGTCGACCGCGCCCCCCACATCCACCAGTAGCTGCACGACGTAGGCGTCGCCACCCTGGGCGCAGACGCCGGCGTGGAACAGCAGCCCCTCCTGGAGAGGGCCGAGGGGGAGGACCTCCTCGGCACCACGCATCCCGGCGGTCCCGGCGGGCGGCACGGCAGCCGGGAGGTCGCCGGCCGGGGCGCCGGCCTCGCCGCCCCTGCCGGCCACGGCAGCCAGCCCGGCGGGCGTGGGGCACTCGAAGACGTCGGTCGTGGTGCAGTCGAGGCCGGCCCGGCGGGCGCGGCCGGCGAGCAGCATGGCCCGCACGCTGTCCCCCCCGAGGGCGAAGAAGCTGTCGTCCACGCCGACCCGGGGCAGGGCCAGCACCTCGGCGAAGAGCCGGCACAGCACTTCCTCCGCCGGCGACCGCGGGTCACCGGCGGTGGCCTGGGCGGCGAAGTCGGGCGCCGGCAGCGCCCGGCGGTCGAGCTTCCCGTTGGCCGACAGCGGCATCGTCTCCAGGAACAGGAACGCCCCGGGCACCATGAACTCCGGGAGCCGGTTGGCCAGCTCCTCCCGCAGGTCCTCGGCCCTCGCCTCCCCTGCGGGATGGGCCACGACGTAGGCCACCAGTCGCCGCTCCGCCGAGGCCTCCCCGTGGGCGATGACAGCCGCCTGGGCCACCCCTCGGCAGGCGCTCAGCGCCGCCTCCACCTCCCCGAGCTCCACGCGGAAGCCCCGGACCTTGACCTGCTGGTCGACCCGGCCGAGGTACTCGAGGGCGCCGTCGTCGCGCCAGCGGGCGAGGTCGCCGGTGCGGTACATGCGCGTGCCCGCCCCACCGGCCACGTCGGCGACGAACCGCTCCGCCGTCATCGCCGGGCGGTTCAGGTACCCCCGGGCGAGCTGCACGCCGGCGAGGTACAGCTCACCGGTGCAGCCGGGCCCCACCGGCCGGAGCCGGTCGTCGAGCACCCTGAGCCCGGTGTTCCACACCGGCCGTCCGATCGGGACCGGCCCCACGTCGTGGGGCCCGCACGGCCAGGCGGTGACGTCCACCGCCGCCTCGGTCGGCCCGTACAGGTTGTGCAGCTCGGTCCCCGGGCCCAGCACGCGGTGGAACCGGTCGCGCAGCTCCGCCGGAAGTGCCTCCCCGCTGCAGAAGACGCGACGCAGCGACGTGCAGTCCGAGGCAGTGGGCTCGGCCAGGAAGCCCTGGAGCTGCGAGGGGACGAAGTGCATGGTGGTGACGCCCTCGCGCCGCACGAGGCCGGCCAGATAGGCCGGGTCCCGGTGGCCTCCCGGCGCGGCGACCACCAGGGTGGCGCCCTGGCCGAGCGTCCAGAAGAACTCCCAGACCGACACGTCGAAGCTCGACGGAGTCTTCTGCAGCACCCGGTCGCCCACCGTCAACCCGTACTCGGCCTGCATCCACGCCAGGCGGTTGACGATGGAGCGGTGGGAGACGGCAACGCCCTTGGGACGGCCGGTCGAGCCCGAGGTGTAGATCAGGTAGGCGAGGTCGTCAGGCCGGGGACGGGTCGCTCCGCGCGGTGCCTCCGGCTGGTCCGGCGCGGCCAGGGCATCGGCCCCGTCGACCACGAGCAGCGGCCGGAGGTCGGGCACCGCCCCGGCCACGGCGGCGCTGGTCAGCACCAGCTCGGGGGCGGCGTCGGCGACCATGAGCGCCAGCCGCTCGGTGGGATAGTCGATGTCCAGCGGAAGGTAGGCGGCGCCGGCCTTGTGCACCGCCAGCAGGGCGACGACGAGGTCCACGGAGCGCGGCATGGCCACACCGACGATGCGGTCCGGACCCACCCCCCGCTCGACGAGCAGCCGTGCGAGCCGGCGGGCCCGGCCGTCCAGCTCGGCGTAGCTGAGCCGGCGGTCCTCGTACGCCACGGCAGTGGCGTGTGGCGTCGTGCCGGCCTGGGCGGCGAACACGTCCGGGAGGGTGGTGTCCGGTATGGGTGCGGCGACGCCCTCACCACGTCGGCCGGGACGGGCACCGCGGAAACAGGCGTTCATGGGTCTCTACGCCAGGCGCTGCATCAGCAATGGCGAGGGTTCCGCTGCTTCTGGGACCCTGGCGCCGGGTGCGCTCGGTTGCGCCCAGGGCCCGAGCCTGCCCCGCCTGCGGGTCACGAGGGACTGCAGGATCTCGCCCGCCCGCACCGCGGTGTTCGACAGCAGCGAGGAAGAGAGGCCGTGGCTGTGCTCGGTGCCGCCCTGCAGGTAGATGCCACCCTGCAGGATCCCCGCCGTGGTGAGGCGGTAGTCGCGCTCCACCCGGAGCCGGCCCTCGTCGTCGCGGCGGCAGGAGCCGGCCAGGTCTCCCAACAGCCGGGCTGGGTCCGCCGGTCGGTAGCCGGTGGCGTAGACCACCACGTCGGCATCGAGCTCGACCCGCTCGCCCGTGGTCATCCGCTCGATGGTCGTCCGCACGGCGGTCTCGTTCTCCACCACCTCGGCCACCCGGCAGACGTTGAACAGGCGCAACCGCTGCCTCCCGCGAACCGACTCCTGGTAGGCGCGGGCGTAGAGGTCCTCGATGAGCTCCTGGTCCACCACCGAGTAGTTGGTGTTGCGGTGGTAGTCGAGGATCATCTGCTTCACCGCTCGGGGCGCCAGGAAGTACTCGTTCACGGCGGCCGGATCGAAGATGCGGTTGGCGAAGGAGCTGTCGTCAGCCGGGCTGTAGCCGTACCTGGAGAACACGGCGCACACCTCTGCCTCGGGAAACCTGGTGTGGAGGAACGCCACCGCCTCGGCGGCGCTCTGACCTGCCCCGACGACCACGATGCGCGACGGTGGTGCCACGGCCAGGTCCTCGACCCGCCGCAGCAGGTGGTGGGTGTGCCAGACCCGCGTGCCCGCCACCACCCCGGGCGGCAGCGTCGGCTCCAGGCCCATCCCCAGGACCAGGTTGCGGGCCCGGTACACCCGCTGCTCGCCGACGGGCGACGCGGTCATGAGGTCGAAGGCGACCACGGCACCGTCTCGCCGCACCGGCCGCACCGCCGCCACCTCCTGCCCGTAGCGCACCACGTCGTCGACTTTGGCAGCCGCCCATTCGAGGTAGTCGTGGAACTCGATGCGCAGCGGGAAGAGGCTCTTGTGGTTGATGAAGTCCAGCAGGCGGTTCTTGCTGTGCAGGTAGGACAGGAAGCCGAACTCGCTGGCCGGGTTGCGGAGCGTCACCAGGTCCTTGAGGAACGAGACCTGCATCGTGGCGTCCTCGATGAGCATGCCGCGGTGCCACCCGAACATCGGTTGGCGCTCGAGGAACAGGCCTGAGACCTCTGCCTCGACGCCGGCTCGCAGGTTGTGCTCTTCGATGGCGATGGCCAGCGCCAGGTTCGACGGCCCGAAGCCCACCCCGACCAGGTCGTGAACGGGAAGGGCATCGTCGACTTGAAGTGTGTGTGTCATGGCTTCCCCGTCGCAGGTGGTTTAGGACCCTTGTTAAGGCTTAGTAGGGAAACCTAACAAGATGCGTCCGTGGTGTCCAGGCCGGCGGCGTCCGCCGCTCAGGAGGGCTTGCCCCGGGCGCGGCACAGGAGCACCGCCGCATTGCGCTCCACGACCCGGTGCGGCGTGTCGCTGAGCACGGCCACACTCGCCAGGTGCCCTGGTCCCGGGCCCAGGTCGTGGAGCTGCACCGCCGCGTCCGCCGGGGGGCGGCCGTCCCACCGGACCAGTGCGGCAGGACGGTCGGGTGGGGAGACGGTGAGCAGCGCCGGCGGTGAGGACAAGCCCTCGCCCGTGGCCTTCAGCACCGCCTCCTTGCGCACCCAGTAGCGGAGGAAGGCGACGCCACGGTCGCCCACGGGCAGCGCACCGAGCGCCCCTTGCTCAGCAGGGGACAGCACGTCCGGAGCCATGCCGGCATGGTCGGCTGACGGGTCGACATGCTCCACGTCCACCCCCACGGGGGCCCCGGCCGTGACCGCGACCACCACCCGGTCGCCCGAGTGGGAGAGCGAGATCTCCACCTCGGCCGCAGGCTCCTCGAGCCGCGGCTTGCCGTGGGAGCCGCCGCAGCGGGCGCACCGGGTGACGAAGCGGAGCTGGGAGGCGTCCCGGTCGACGTAGTGCGCCACCACGGCGCGAAGCAGAGCGTGGGCGGCGAGGTAGCGCCGGCGGTCCTCCGCCCGCAGGAGCCGTCGCATCCCGGCCCGTTCCCCGGGGTCGAGCACGCTGCTCGAGCCGGGCGGCGCGTCGTCGGGGCTGGCCCACCACACGTGGCACTCCAGGGCCGGCAACGCCCCCGACCCGAGCTCAGGGACGGCTGGCGAGGTACCCCCCCATGGTGCGGAAGTACTCGGTTGCGGCATGGTCCGCGCCGTCCTCGGTTCGGACCCGTTCGATCACCAGGCCACGGTTGCGTCCCCTGCGGGCGTCGGCGCCGGCGACGACGACGACACCGTTGCCCTCCCGGATGAAGATGCGCCCGGGGGTCCCGCCGTAGCGTCCCTGCGACGGGCACGCCGACAGTATCCGGAGCCGCTCACCGCGGTGGAACGTGAAGGCGTTGGGATACGGGTCGGACTGCGCCCGGACCAGGTTGGCGATGTCCTCCGCCGGCCACTCCCAGTCGATGCGGCTGTCCTCCACCGACCGCTTGTGGAAGAAGCTCGCCCGGGAGCGGTCCTGCCTCGTCCACTCGCTGCGGCCCGAGGCGATGAGGTCGAGCGAGTCGAGCACCAGCGGGCCGAACAGTTCCAGCGTCCTGTGGAACAGGTCGGTGGCCGTGTCCCGGGGCCCGACCGGGATCGCTCGCTGCAGCACGATGTCGCCGGCGTCGAGCTCGGCGTCCATCATGTGCGCCGTCACCCCGACCTCCTTCTCACCGTTGACGATCGCCCAGTTGAGGGGCGCAAAGCCGGCGTAGGCGGGCAAGAGGGAGTCGTGGACGTTCAGCGTCCCCAGGCGGGGAAGGCGGAAGATGTGCGGTGGGATCCACGTCCGCCAGTTCGTGGCCACGATGAGGTCCGGCTCGGCTTCCTTCAGGGCGCTCACCAGGTCCTCGTCGTCGGGACGGTCACGGATCAGGACGGGCACCCCGTGCGCCTCGGCCAGGTCGGCCACCGAGTCGTCCCAGATCCTCTCGTAGGCGTGGTCGCTGCTCGGATGGGTCACGACGCAGGCGACCTCGTGGTCGGAGCCGAGCAGGGCCTCGAGCGTACGGTGGCCCCACGTCTGGTAGCCCAACAGGATGACGTGCATGTGGTCCTCGCTTTGGAAGGGTCCCTGTACCGTAAGAGTTAAGCGTGCTTTAACACAACTGCACTGTGTCAGCTGTGGTCAGGTGCTCGGCTCCCACCCGCTGCTGGCCACCAGCGGGGAGCCTCGCCCGTCACTGCCCCTGGGGCCTGATGGCCAATGTGGCGCTTTAACCAGATGCTAAGGTGGCGTCATGGCCGAAGCGGGAATCCGGGAGCTCCGGAACCATCTGAGCCGCTATCTGGAGCGGGT
>JAHWJU010000277.1 GCA_019348255.1 Actinomycetota bacterium
GTCGGCAGCCGGCGAGCCCGGCGCCAGGGTGACCTCGACCAGGCGGACCTTGCCTCTGTCGAACTGCAGGAGGCGCACGAGGGTGCCGACCGTCACCGCCTCCTCGACCAGTGCGGTGAGCAGGTGCGGGGTGGACACCGAGACGTCGACGCCCCAGGTCTCGTCGAACAGCCACTCGTTCTTCGGGTGGTTGACCCGGGCGATGACGCGCGGCACACCGAACTCCTGCTTGGCCAGCAGCGAGACGACGAGGTTGTCCTCGTCGTCGCCGGTCACCGCCGCCACCACGTCGGCCGTCTCCAGCTTGGCCTGGACCAGTGCGCTGAACTCGCAGGCGTCCGCCACCCTGAACTCGACCCCGGGGTGCTCGCCGCCTGCCACCGCCCGCTCCACGACCGCCGCCGACTGTTCAAGTACCAGCACTTCGTGACCGGCGGCCCGCAGGTCGGCGGCGATGTGGGTGCCGACGTTGCCGCCGCCGGCGATCACCACCCGCATCAGCCGCGGGGCTTCCGGGGGTTCGGAACGGCAACCGCGCCATCCGCGGCCAGGCGTTCCTCAAACGCGTCGACAGCTTCGGTACCCACGCTGAACAACAGCACGTCGCCCTCCTGGCCCACCAGCTCGCCGGCGGGCACCAGCGCCCGCCCTACCCGGGTCACCGCGCTCAGCCGCCAGCGCCCCGGCTCCTCCAGCTCCGACAACGTCCGCCCGGCCCACGCGCCGGGGAGCGCCCGTTCGACCAGGTACACCTTGCCGGTGGGGTCGATCCACTCCGTCCGGGTCTCCGCCGGCAGAAGCTTGCGCAGCGCCTGCTCCGTGGTCCAAGCCACGGTGGCGACGGTGGGGATGCCGAGCCGCTGGTAGATGGTGGCTCGGCCCGGGTCGTAGATCCGGGCCACGACGCGCTCGACCCCGAAGGTCTCGCGGGCGATGCGGGCCACCACGATGTTGGAGTTGTCACCGCTGGTGACCGCGGCCACGGCGTCAGCTTGCTCGATGCCCGCTTCGAGCAGGCGGTCCCGGTCGAACCCGAAGCCGGTGACCGTACGGCCCCCGAAGCCCTGAGGGAGGCGCACGAAGGCCGACGCCTGCTTGTCGATCACCCCCACGGAGTGGCCGGCGTCGGCCACGGTGGCGGCCAGTGACGACCCCACACGCCCGCAACCCACGACCACGACGTGCATTCCAGGCGGCCTCCAGCCTTGGCGACGGCGCCGCACTGTAACAAGGTCCTGCCCCCTGCTCCGGCCCCGTACCCCCGGGCGAACTGCGCGTTCCGGGCGTCGCGGCTCTACGCTGCCGCCGGCCGGAGGGGGACCTCGGAGAAGGGGGTCGGTTGAGCATCAAGCGACTGCTCGTCGGACGCCCGCTGCCCAGCAGTGAGGAGGGCCACCAGCGGCTAGGGAAGGTCGTGGCGCTGGCGGTGTTCGCTTCGGACGCCATCTCCTCGACCGCCTACGCCACCGAGGAGATCCTCCTGGTGCTCATGCCCCTGGCGGCGATGGCGGCGCTGGAGTACCTCGTCCCCATCGCAGTCGTGGTGGTGGCGCTGCTGGCCATCGTCATCTTCAGCTACCGCCAGACGATCCACGCCTATCCCAGCGGGGGCGGCTCCTACGTGGTCTCCCGTGACAACCTCGGCGTGGTCCCTTCACTGGTCGCCGGGGCGGCACTGCTGGTCGACTACACGCTCACCGTGGCGGTGTCGGTGTCCGCCGGCGTGGCCGCCATCACCTCGGCGCTGCCCACCCTGCGGGAGGAGCGCGTGGCCCTGTGCCTCGCCTTCATCGTGGTCCTGACCGCCGTCAACCTGCGCGGCGTCAAGGAGTCGGGGCGCCTCTTCGCCGTTCCCACCTACGTCTACATCCTCACCCTCGGGAGCCTCCTCTTGATGGGGCTGGTCCGCTCCTTCACCGGCGATCTTGCGCCGCTGCCGCCCAATGACGTCGCCCTCGACGAGCTCACCCACGGGGGGACGCTGCTCACGGGCGTCACCGCCATGGCCCTCATGCGCGCCTTCTCCTCCGGTGCGGTGGCCCTGTCCGGGATCGAGGCCATCTCCAACGGCGTGCCCGCCTTCCGCAAGCCCGAGTCCCGGAACGCCTCCACCACGCTGGTCTGGATGGGGGTCATCCTCGCGTCGTTCTTCTTCGGCATCTCCGTGCTGGCCGACCGGCTCCGGCCGACGGTGGAGGAGGGAGGCGAGACGCTGCTGTCCCTGATCGGAGGAGCGGTGTTCGGAGCGAGCTCGCCCCCGTACTTCCTGCTCCAGGCGGCGACGGCGGCCATCCTGATCCTCGCCGCCAACACCGCGTACAACGCCTTCCCCAGCCTGTCGTCGATCCTGGCCAAGGACGGCTACCTGCCCCGCCAACTCCACAACCGGGGCGACCGACTCGTCTACTCCAACGGGATCCTGCTCCTCGCCGGGGCGGCCGCTCTCCTGATCGTCGCCTTCGGGGGCATCACCACCGCCCTGATCCCGCTGTACGCCGTGGGCGTGTTCACCGGCTTCACCCTCTCCCAGTCGGGAATGGTGCGCCACCATCTCC
>JAHWJU010000278.1 GCA_019348255.1 Actinomycetota bacterium
AGGAACTGCGACAGCGGTGACCGGAAGACGGTGTAGTCGTCGTAGTGGACCGGGATCGTGACCGGCGGCGCGATGAGCTTCACCATGTCGGCCCCTTGCCGGTCGTCCATCGTGACGAGGATGCCGAGCGCCCGCGTGCCGCCGAGGTGGATGACCATGGCGTCGAGGCCGGGGAAGCGCTCACAGACTTCTCGCAGCTCTGGACGGAACAGCGTGTCCCCAGTGATGTAGATCCGCAACGCCGTGTCGTCGCCGCGCAAGAGCTCGACGACGCTGCCCATGACCGGCGGCAGGAGCCGCCCGACGACCCCGGGGCCATGGGTGCCGGGGACCGAGGTGACCCGCACCCGTTCGGCCACCCCTTCGAGCTCGTGGCTTTCCCAGGTCCCGAGGGGAACGCACTCTGCGAACCCCCACCGTTCGAGACGACGCGCCGCGTGCGGCGTCGTGACAATGGGAAGGTCGGGAGCCAGCTCCTGCCTGGCCACCCGGTCGAAGTGGTCGCCGTGGAGGTGCGAGAGCACCACCCCGTCCAGCGGTGGGAGATCCGCCGGCTGCATCGCAGGCTCGGTCCGGCGCTTCGAGAACAGCCCGTACCCGAGGTAGACGCGCTGTCCCGCGTGCAGGAAGTTCGGATCGGTGAGCAGCGTGATCCCGCCGAGGCGGAGCACGCTGGTCGCGGTGCCAACGAAGGTGAGCGAAGCCACGTCCCCCGGAGCGGGAGGCGGTGCCGCCGCCCGGTTCGTAGTTGTCATCACCGACCGTTACCCCGTTGAGACCTCTGTGTCAACGTTTGATGAGGCACGGCGGTCGCAGTAGCCGCGCGGCGATCGTCAGGGGGATCTGTCGACCCGGTTTCGCCGGTCATGCCCCGGCGCTCGCGGCGATCTTGCTGTGAGAGGGTCCGTAATCGTTACAGGACGGTGGGGTCAGTCCGGCTTGACACAACCAGGTGCCGGCGCGTCGCAAGTGGTGGCCATCGGCGAACCGCGATCGTGACATCCATCACGCATGACCGACCTAGCCGTTCGAAACGCACGCGTCTACACAGTGCGGCGACCGACGTGCCGCTCGGCCGCGCCGGCACCGGCGGACGACGCCGGCGCCAGGGCAGCTGCCCTACCCGTGCCGATCATCCGCTCGCGCTGGCCTCGGCGGCTCCCGAGCCGCCACTAGCCTCAAAACTAGGGCTGTGTTCCGCTCGGGTTGGCCGATGGAGACCGTGATCCGTAGAGATTCACCACCTGGTCCCGGGGCGGACCCAGCTTCTCCTGACGGGTACTACTCGTCGGTGGCTCGTTCCACGGCATCTTGGCGACGAAGAGCCTGGGCACGTTGACGAACACCTCGGCGCCGCCCACCTTGGTGATGGCATCGAGTGGGATGAACGTCTCCCGCTCGAACACGAGGCCTCGCGGCACGACGATGTAGCCGGGAGTATCGCCCTTGGCCTCGACCACCTCCTCGACCGTTCCGATCTTGAGGTGGTCAGAGCCGAGCACCTTGTCCCCCTTCTGCGGAAATGGCTCGGCGCCGTCGACGGCAGCCAAGAACTCCGCCACTTTCAGCACCGCGTTTCCGATCAGGGGGTAGTTCAGCCGGATAGAGGCCTGGTAGGCGGCGACGGTGTCGGCGCCGATGGCGTCGCGCAAGAAGGTGACGTCATAGCCATGCTCCATCGCGTGCCGTCCGGTGGATTCGCAGCACAGGTTGGCCGTCATCCCGGCGATCACAACGTGCGTGGTGCCCAACCGCTCGAGGTGGCCCGGAAGATCGGTCTCGAAGACGTCGACCCCCTTGTGGGGAAGGAGGACGATCTCGTCGTCGTTCGGGCGAAGATCGGGGTGGAAGTCGGCTCCCCATGAGCCGGCGAGGAACATCTTCTTCTCGAACATCATGCGGTTGATGCCGCTCCGTCGCTGGAGCTCCTCGTTCTCGTAGTCCTCGGCGGTGAAGGCCATGGGAGCGAAGAGCACGTCGATGCCTCGCTCCCGGGCGCCCTCGATGGCCTGCTTCAGGTGTTCCACGACGTCGTACTTCTCGACGGTGCTCCTGGCCATGTCCCAGTCGGCGCCACCCTCGGAGAGGAAGTCGTTGACGGGGTCAATCACGACGAGGGCGGTCTTCCCGGGCGCGAAGCTCGATCCTCGCTCGCCCTTCGACCCGTAGGTCCCGCCGCAGCGGGTGTCGTCGGTCATCTCGTGCTCCCGTTCTAAGGGCGGATCGTCGATGGGCTCGCACCCACGCCTCGCGAACTCGTCGTGCAATCGCCGACGCCATGTCCGCTGAGCCAGCGACGCCGGCCGCGGAGCTGCGGCAGCGTCCCGGCCGGCATGGTAGCGGAGCCTCCGTCCACGGAAGCGCCGCGAGTCCGCGTCGCCCACCGGATGGAGCGCCGCGTAACCTCCCATCTGGCTATGGACGGCCCGGGCGGGCTGGGCTGCCTCCAGCCGCCCTACTTCGGCACATCCCTGGCGCGAAGTAACGCGCCGGCCGTCGTCCTCACACACGGGCGCTCCTGACCCGCCATCGAGCGGCCGG
>JAHWJU010000024.1 GCA_019348255.1 Actinomycetota bacterium
CCGGTGTGGTCGAGGCCAGCGAGGGCTCCTGGCACGGCCTGCCCCACTCGGCCAGTGTGGTGCTGCCGCCGCTCGCGGTGCTGTGGTTGGTGCCCGAAGCCTGAGCCGGCACCAGCGAGCGCCCCGTCACCCTTGACTACCATGCCCCGGCCCGCCATCTGAGCCCGAGGGAGATGAGCCTGCCCCCGGCCTTGGCCCTCCACGGCCACTTCTACCAGCCCCCACGAGAGAACCCCTGGACGGAGGAGGTGCCGCGGGAGCCGTCGGCGGCTCCGTTCCACGACTGGAACGAGCGCATCGCCCTCGAGTGCTACCGACCCAACGCCTTCGCCCGGGTGCTCGACGAACGGGGTCGCGTCGTCTCCATCGTCAACAACTACGAGCACCTCTCGTTCGACTTCGGGCCGACCCTGCTGTCCTGGCTCGACGAACACGAGCCCGAGGCCTACCGGCGGGTCCTCGAAGCCGACCGCCGGGGTGGCGGCGCCATCGCCCAGACCTACTTCCACGTCATCCTGCCGCTGGCAACCGAGCGCGACGTCCGGACCCAGGTTCGGTGGGGGCTGGCCGAGTTCTCCCACAGGTTCGGCCGGCGCGCCGAGGGAATGTGGCTGCCGGAGACGGCGGTCAACGACATGGTGCTGCGGGTGCTGGCCGAGGAGGGGGTGAGCTTCACGGTGCTGGCGCCTACGCAGGCGGCCGGGCGAATAGATACCCACCGGCCCTACCGGTGGTCGCACCCGGAGCAACCGGCACGGGGGGTGAACCTGGTCTTCTACGACGGCGGACTGGCCCACGCCGTGGCCTTCGAGCTCAAGAGCCTCACGAGCCAGGCGTTCCTCGACCGCGTGCAGGCGACCAGCTCCGCAGGGGGGTTGTTGGCGGTGGCTGCCGACGGGGAGACCTTCGGCCACCACCATCACTGGGGAGACCGTCTGATCGCCTACGCGCTCGCGGTAGAGGCCCCCAAGCGGGGGATCGAGGTGACCAACATCGCCAACTTCCTGCGCGACAACCCGCCCATCGAGCCGATGGACGTGGTCGAGAGCGCGTGGTCCTGTGCCCACGGCGTGGGCCGGTGGAAAGAGGACTGCGGCTGTTCCACCGGGAGCCAAGGGGGATGGAACCAGCGTTGGCGCGCGCCGCTACGGGCCGCCCTCGACGTCGTGCGCGACGCAGTGGACGAAGTGTTCGAGCGGCGGGGTCGGGAGGTGCTGCGGGACCCGTGGGCGGCCAGGGACGAATACGTCCAGGTGCTGCTCGGGGCCGAGACCACCGAAGCCTTCGCCGCCCGGCACGTGATCGCGGAGAACCCGGTGGTGGCCCTCACCCTGCTGGAGGCACAGCGGCATTCGCTGGCCATGTACACCTCCTGCGGCTGGTTCTTCGACGACCTGGCCGGCCTCGAGGCGGTGCAGGTGCTGCGGTACGCGGCCCGGGCCATGGACTGCCTGCAAGAGGTCGGGGAGGAGCCGCCGCTGTCGCAGTTCCTGGACGTTCTCGCCACTGCGCAGAGCAACGTGGTCGGTGAGGGTGACGGCCGCGACGTTTGGGTGCGTCACGTGGTGCCGGCCCGGGTCGATGCCGAGCGGGTGGTGGCTCACCTGGCCCTGATAGAGCTGCTCGAGGGCCGGGAGCCGGCGAAGCGGGTGGCGATGTACGACGTTGAGGTGGCCGCCCACGGCGTACGCCACCGAGGCGCCCTCAGCCTCTGTTGGGGCCGGGTGTCGCTCACCCACCGGCGCACAGGCCGGCGCAGCAGCCACGTCTATGCCGCGCTGCACCTGGGGGGGCTCGAGGTGCTGGGCGCCACCCGCCGGGCCAACGGGGAGCAGGACCCTGCCGTGCTGACATGGTTGCAGCAGTGCTTCGCCGAGGGCGCCCCGGTCACTACGCTCCTGCGCCTGGTGAGCGACGGCTTCGGGCCGCGGGAGTTCGGCCTGCGCTCCGCCCTACCCGATGCCGCCGATCAGTTCCTGCACGGCGCGGCGCGAGATCTGGCCGACCGCCTGGCCGGCGCGTACAGCCGCCTCTTCTCCGACAACCGGCCCATGTTGGCCACCCTGGCCGCCGCCGGCTACCAACTCCCTCCCGAGCTGCGGGCGCCGGCGGAGCTGGCACTCGCCCGCAGGCTGGAGGAGGAGGTGGCCGCCCAGGGCGGCTCTCTCGACCCGGCTGACTACACGCTGGCGCTGGCGGTGGCCGCCGAGGCCGAGGCCAGCGGAGTCGTGCTCAACGCGCCCCAGGCCCAGGCCACCTTCGACCGGTTGTTCCTGACGGCGGTCGGACAAGCGGTGCGCGACCCCCGGGCGGTGCACCAGGCGCTGGGGGTGCTCCACCTGGCCCGCCGGCTGGGGTTGCACCCCGACCTGTGCCGGCCCCAGGAGGTCGTGTGGGAGGCGATTACGGCCGGCGGCGCCGAGGCCGACGCCCAGCCCGACCCCGAGCTGCGCCGGCTGGCCGACGCCCTCGGCGTCGCCACCTGAGCCCCCGCCTTTGGCTAGGGGGTCGCCTCGACGCGGCGCCTGAGGTTGGCCAGGTTGTGCTTCCAGATTCGGCGCAACACCAGGCTGCCCACGGCCCCGCCCAGCGGCCCCCCCATCCACCACGGGAACACCAGGCGCTCGTCCCATGCGAAGCGGGTGCCGCGGCCCAGCTGCCGGCGCAGCGTGAAGCGGCCGGTGCCGGTGACGAGACCGGTGTGCCGGATGCCCATCGCCCGGCGCGGCTTCCACTCCGTAACCACCATCTCGTCGGTGACACGGAACGGGCCGACCCGCGTCAGGCATTCGAAGGTGGTGCCGACGCCGGAGTGTCGCGACGACGTGAAGCGGATGGCGGCGGCGTCCTGCATCCACTCGACGTGGGAGCCGATGTCCTCCACCGCCGACCAGACCCGCCTCGGAGAGGCGTGGATGACGACCGACACCCGGATGCGCGTCACCCGCTGGCGGCTACCGCAGCCCGCAGTTCGGCTGCCGCGAACTCCGGCGGCACGATGTTGATGAACACGCCCGTGCCCAACTCGAAACCGGCTCGGGTGGTCACCTTGGGCAGCAGGTGCACGTGCCAGTGGAAGTCGGCTGCCGAACGGAAGGGTGAGTAGTGCAGCACGACGTTGTAGGCGACGTTTCCCACGGTGCGGCGCAGGCGCGCCAGCGCGTCGCGCACGGCCGTGGCCACGGCGCCGAGGTCAGGCGGCTGAGCCCGGTGGGCCAGGGCCTCGTGGGCCCGGGGGATCACCAGCATCTCGTAGGGAGTGCCGCTCCAGTAGGGGCAGACCACGAGCACCCTGTCGTCGGCGGTGACGACGCGGTGGCGGACCTCCTCCTCGGCGTCGAGGATCGTGCACAGCAGGCATGCGCCGGCGAAGCGACTGAAGCCGGCCTGCTCGGCCATCAGCTCGACGGGGACGAACGGGATGCCCAGCAGCTGGCCGTGCGGATGGTCGAGCGATGCGCCGGCCTCACGGCCCGAGTTGGTGATGAACTGGCTGTAACGGATCCCCGGCACGGCCGCGTGCTCGGCGATGCGGTCGCGCACCGCCGACATCAACAGGTGGGCCTGGTCGTCTTCGAAGTCGGGCCAGCCGAGGTCGTGGTCGGGAGAGAACACGACCACCTCGTGGATGCCGCTGGCCGGCGCCTCGGTGAAGACGGGGCCGCTGTTGCGCACCGCCATGGGCTCGCTCCCGGAGAAGGCGGGGTAGAGGTTGGGCACCACGCGCACCCGCCAGGCCACGTCGGGCCCGTAGGTGTCCAGTGCCGGCGGGGTCGCCTCTTCGTTGCCGAGACAGAAGGGGCAGCGGGTCGGGTCTTCCTGGGCCGAAGGCAGTCGCGGCGCGAACAGCGCGGGCCGGTCGGCGCGGTCGGAGCTGATCACGATCCACCGTCCGGTGAGCGGGTCGAGTCGGAGTTGGCTCATGCGCGCAGCGACAGAGGGCCTACCACGCCTCCACCGTATTCAATCCCGGCGTATTCGATCCGGCGCCGCGCCTGCCTTTCTTCCGACGCGGCCGGTCCCGGCTACCTTCGGGACCGGTGATGAGTCAGTTCGAGCGCGCGTCCGGCCTGCGCGAAGGGCAGGAGCGGGCGCTCGGGCGGTACCTCCGTGACCATGTCTCGCCCTACTCCGGCATCTACCGGGAGGCATTGGAGCGGCGGCCGGTCAGGGCCATGGAGGCGTTGGCCACCCTGCCGTTGGCCCGCCTGGAAGACGTCACCGATCCGGCCGAACTGATCCTGCGCCCGACGCCCGAGTCGCTGTCGCTCAGCCCCGAGCGCGAGGTCAGGCTCCGATGGTGGTGGGCGCGGGTGCGGGGCCGCACCGCGGCCTTCAACCGCAAGGTCCTGGAGCCGCGCTACAAGCCGGTGCACTGGCACTCCGACACCGTCCCGATCGGCTACACGGCCGAGGACCTCGACCGGTTGAGCGAGATCGGCCGTTGCACGTTGGAGATGGCCGGCGTGGCCTCCGACGACGTGATGGTGAGCCTGTACCCGGCGGGGTCGTCGCTCGGGTTCTGGCAGATGCACCTGGGTGCCCGCCGCGCCGGGCTGCCCGCACTCTTCCTGGCCCCGGACGTACCGCCCGAGGAGGTGGCGCGACTCCGCCCGAGCGTGCTCGCGGGGCGCGAGGGGGACCTGGTTCGCCTCCTCGAAGGTGGTCGGGAAGCGGGCCTCTCCTTCGCCGCCCTCCACACGTTGCTGGTGCTCGGCCAGCCCCTGGACCCGGCGCGGCGGGCCCGCCTCTCCGAGATGGCCGGCGGCCCCAACGGGTCGGTGGCGGTCGTGGCCGCGTGGGCACCGCCGGGGGTCCGGGCCCTGTGGAGCGAGTGCCGCGAGGGCATCGACGTCCACACCTGGCCGGCGTCGGAGGTGCTCGAGCTGGTCGACCCGCTGTCGGGGACGCCGGTGCCGCCCGGCGCCGACGGCGAGGTGGTGTGGACGCCTCTGGGATGGAAGGGCACGGTGGTGCTGCGTCTCCGCACCGGCGTGTACGGGTCACTGGAGGAGAGCCCGTGTGTCTTCTGCGGCAGGACGTCGCCCCGGCTGCGGGTGGTCCTGACCCTGCCTCCCTTCGCCCGGGTGCTCGACGAGCACCCCCAGGTGGCCTTGTGGCAGGCGGAGCTGCGCACGCACCAGGGGTCAGAGGAGCTGGTCGTGTTCCTCACACCGGCCGTGGACGGCCATCCGGGCCGGCTCCTGCGACAACTCGACCGCCAGCTGTCGGTCACGCAGTTCGTGGTGCTCGACCGCCAGACCCTGAGGAAGCGACTCCAGGCCACCGGCGACGCCCGGGTGATCGATTCCCGCCAGTGAGGCCCGGCACCGGCGGTCAGAATGGTCGGCGTGGCCGGAGACCCTGACGAGCGCGACCCGACCTCGGGATGGGCCCCGCTGGAACCCTCGCCTCCGACCGACGACGCACCGGCAGGGACCCCGGCGCCACCGCCGGCACCGTCTCCACCCCCTGCCCCGCCGCCCGCCGGTTCGCCTCCGCTCCCGCCTCCGCCGCCCGGGTGGGGTCACCCTCCGCCGTCGGCGGGAGGTTGGGCGGCGGGAGGTTGGGCGCCCCCGCCGGGGCCGCCGGCCCTGCCGGTGCTGCCCAAGGGCGGCGACGCCCGCACCGGGCCGCTGCCGCTGCACCCGATGGCGGTGGGCGACGTCCTCGACGGCGCGTTCAAGCTGTTCAAGGCCAACGCCCGGACGATCCTGACCGTCGTGGGCGTCTTCATCGTCCCGCTGCAGTTCGTGACGTCGTTCCTCCTCCGCGATCAGGTTTCGCCCGGGCTGCTCAACATCCTCCAGGACCCCACGGTGGCCGAGAGCGCCGAGACCGTCGACGTGGGTGGGCTGGTGGGCACGGCCGTGGGCGGCCTGCTCCGCCTGCTCACCGGTCCCCTCATCGCCGGCGCCGTGAGCTGGGTGGTGGCGGCGTCCTACATGGGCGAACCCACCACCGCCGGGCCCGCCCTCCGGGCGACGATGCGACGCTTCCTCCCGCTTCTGGCGGCGACCCTGCTCGTGGGGCTGGCCCATCTCGTGGGGCTGCTGGCAGCGTGCGTCGGCGTCCTGGTGCCCTTCGCTCTGTTCAGCGCGGTGACGCCGGCGGTGGTGCTCGAGGGCCTGGGTCCTGTGGAGGCGATGCGCCGATCCTGGCGCCTCCTGCGCCCGCGCTTTTGGCCCGTGCTCGGCATAGTCGTGCTGGCCTGGCTGATATCGAGCGTCCTGGGCAACCTCCTCGGTGGCGTCCCGGCGCTGATCGCCACCGTTCTGGGCGGCCCCTTCGCCTGGGTCCTGCTGGCCGTCTCGGGGACGCTGGCCGAGCTGATAACCAGCCCCATCGTCGCCATCGTGGCCACCTTGGTCTATTTCGACGGGCGGATCCGCCACGAGGGGCTGGACCTGCAGATGATGGCAGGCGACGTCGAGCGCAGTGCCGGCCGCTGACGCGGCGGCGCCCGCCGGACCGGAGGCGCTGCCCCCGGCGACCCCGTCGGCCCAGGAGATCCGGGACGCCGCCCGCGAGATCCTGGCCAGGCCGGAGTTCCAGGAGCCTCCGAAGTCGCTGTACCAGCAGCTGCAGGAAGAGGTGGCCGAGTGGCTGGGCGAGCTGGTCGGCACCCTGGTCGGCGGCGGGCCGCCGGGGTTCGTGGCGTGGCTGGTGCTGGTGGCCGCCCTCGGCGCGGCCGGCTACCTGGTCCTGCGGGGCCTGCAGTCGGACCGCCGCCGCCGGGGCCGGTCCTCGGAGGAGTCGGTGGTGGAGCGCCGGCGGCCGCCGGCGGACTGGGAGGCCGAGGCCGCCGCCTTCGAGGCGCGAGGCGAGTGGAGGCCGGCCCTGCGGTGCCGCTACCGGGCCTTGATCGCCCGCCTGGCCCGTAAGGGCGTGGTCGACGAGGTGGCCGGTCGCACCGCCGGCGAGTACCGCGCCGCCGTCACCGAGATCGCGCCCGCAGCCGCGCCCGACTTCAGCGGGGCCACCGACCTGTTCGAGCGGGCCTGGTACGGCAATGCCGCGACGGGAGCCGACGAGAGCACCGCCTTCCGGGACCTGGCCGATCGCGTTCTCGAGAGAGTGGAACGGTGACCGTCGTGGGCACCGCTGCGCCGGCCGGAGCGAAGTCGGCTCTCGTGCGCTCGCTGCCGTTGGTAGGTCTCGGGCTGGCGGTGGTGGTGCTGGCCCTTCTCACGGGCGGGCGCCGCACCGACGGCGAGCCGCTCGACCCCCGCTCGACCGCTCCTCTCGGAGCCCGCGCCCTGGTGTTGCTGCTCGAACGCTTCGGCGCCCGGGTCGAGGTCGCAGGTGATGTGGCCCCCCGCGACACCACGGCGGTGCTGCTGGTGGACCGGCTGGGTGAGGCAGCGCGTACCCGCCTTCGCCAATGGGTGGAGACGGGAGGAACGCTGATCGTGGCCGACCCGATGTCGGACCTCGCCCCGGCACTGGCACCGGGCGATGCCGGCCTCTTCGGCGACGAGGAGGCCGGGGACGGCGACCTCCTGCGGCCCCGGTGCCCGTTGCCGGCGCTGGCCGAGGTGGGTCGCATCGAGGTGCCAGGGGCGGTGCCGCTGCGGGTCGGCCCAGGGGCCACCGGCTGCTTCCCCGTCGACGACGGCGCCTACCTCGTGGCCCGGCCCATGGGTGGTGGGGTGGTGGTCGCGTTGGGCGGTGGCGGGCCCTTCGTGAACCGCCAGCTCGACGACGCCGACAACGCGGTGCTGGCTGTGAGCCTCATGGCACCACGGGGAGACGAGCGGGTGGTGGTGTTGGAGCCGTCCGCCCCCGGTTCCGGCCGCGAAGGCCTCTCGGATCTGGTGTCGCGGCGGGTGAAGGACGCACTGTGGCAGCTGCTCGTGGCCTTCGGCCTGTTCGCCCTGTGGAGGGCGCGCCGGCTGGGGCGACCCGTGCTCGAACCCCAGCCCGTGCAGCTGGCCGGCTCGGAGCTGGTGGGGGCGGTGGGGAACCTCTTGCAGCAGGCCCGCCGCCGCGACCAGGCGGCCACCATGCTCCGGGCCCAGTTGCGGCGCAGCCTGAGCGAGCTGTTGGGTCTTCCCGTGGACGCTCCCCCCGCCGTCATGGCCGAGGCGGCCGCGCAGCGAGCGGGCGTACCGCC
Source organism: Actinomycetota bacterium (assembly GCA_019348255.1). Classification (GTDB taxonomy): domain Bacteria; phylum Actinomycetota; class Acidimicrobiia; order Acidimicrobiales; family CADCTF01; genus JAHWJQ01. The sequence continues at coordinate 8,117 of JAHWJU010000024.1, forward strand.
CGGCCAGGTCGCCGACGCACTGGCGCCCACGCCCGTCCCCGACGACGCCAGCCTGGTGCGCCTGGCGCAGTTGGTGGAATCGCTACGGAAAGAGGTCAGCCATGCCCGATGACGCCGTCCCCGACGTGGTGCCGCCCAGCCGTCGCTCCCGAACGGCCACCACCGGCCCACCACCCCGAGAAGCCGTGCTGGCTCTGCGCGACGAGGTGGGCAAGGTGGTGGTGGGCCAGGAGGGCGCCCTGTCGGGGCTGGTGGCCGCCCTGCTCGTGCGGGGCCACGTGCTGCTCGAGGGGGTGCCGGGGGTGGCCAAGACCCTCCTCGTCAAGGCCGTCGCCGCCGCCTTGGACCTCGACTTCAAGCGGGTGCAGTTCACCCCCGACCTGATGCCCTCGGACGTGATCGGCCAAGCCATCTTCGAACAGAGGGGGAGCGGCTTCACGTTCCGCCAGGGCCCGGTGTTCTGCAACCTGCTACTGGCCGACGAGATCAACCGGACCCCTCCCAAGACCCAGGCCGCGCTGCTCGAGGCGATGGAGGAGCGCCAGGTCACCATCGAGGGACAGCGCCGGCCTCTTCCCGAGCCGTTCCTGGTGGTGGCAACGCAGAACCCGGTCGAGTACGAGGGCACCTACCCGCTGCCCGAGGCCCAGCTCGACCGGTTCCTGTTCAAGCTCCTGGTCCCCTACCCCACGGCCGACCAGGAGCAGGCGGTGCTGGCCCGCCACGACGAGGGTCTCGACCCCCACGACGTCGTCGGCGCCGGCGTGCGGCCGGTGGCGGGGACCGACGATCTGGCGGCGGCGCGGCGAGAGGTCGAGGCGGTGCGGTGCGAGCCGGCGGTCCAGGCCTACATCGTGGCCCTGGCCCGGGCCACCAGAAGCTCCCCGTCGGTGTCGCTGGGCGTGTCTCCCCGGGGGGCGGTGGCGCTGCTGCACGCGGCCAAGGCGTGGTCGTGGCTGGCAGGTCGTGAGTTCGTCACCCCCGACGAGGTGAAGGCGGTGGCCAAGGCCACCATGCGCCACCGCCTGCAGCTGCGGCCCGAGGTCGAGCTCGAGGGGGGTAGCGCCGACGGGGTGCTGGACGGCGTCCTGGCCACGGTCCCCGTCCCCCGTTGACCGCCGCGGCAACCCGGCCGGCGGACCGGGTACCGGTGCCCACCGGGCGCCTGGCAGCCGTCGCCGCAGGGTCGTCGGTGGCGGTGGGCCTGTTCCCCGGGGACTCCACCCTGGGGTTGCTGGTGGTCAACGGACTCGTCCTGGTGGTGGCCCTGGTCGACTGGGCGCTGACGGTTCGGCCGGCCGCCGTCGCGGTGGAGCGGGAGCTGCCTGCGGTGGTCACCCTGGGCCAGTCGGCCCGCATCATGTGGTGGGTGGGCAACCCGGGCGGGCGCCGGCTGCGCGTTTCGCTGGCCGACGAGCTGGCCCCGTCTCTGCGGGCGGGCCGGCGCCGGCTCACGCTGATCGTTCCCGGCCGGGGGAGGGCGGGCGCCGGCACCGACATCCGCCCCGCGCGGCGGGGCCGCTTCGAGCTGAGGGAGATGGTGGTGCGGGTGGAGGGCCCTGTCGGGCTGATGGCCCGCCAGGAGCGGCGGATGCTGCCGGCGACGATGCGGGTGTACCCGCAGTTCGCTTCGCGGGACGAGGCCGAGCTCCGCATCAACCGCGCCCGCATCCTCCAGATCGGCCTGCGTTCGGCCCAGGGACGGGGGGGCGGTACCGAGTTCGACTCGATGCGTGAGTACGGCCCCGACGACGAGTTCCGTCGCATCGACTGGGCCGCCACCGCCCGCGCCGGCAAGCCCATCGTGCGCACCTACCGCGCCGAACGCAACCAGACGGTGCTGCTGCTTCTCGACAACGGCAGGGTCATGGCCGGCCGTGTGGCGGACGTGCCCCGGCTCGAGCACGCCATGGATGCCGTGATGATGCTGGCGGCGGTGGCCACCCGCCTGGGCGACCGCGCCGGGTTGGTGGCCTTCGACCGGGAGGTGAGGGCGGTGGTGCCCCCGTCGCACTCCGCAGCCCAGCTCACCAGGGTCACCGAGGCCATGTACTCCCTCCAGCCCGAGCTGGTCGAGAGCGACTACGAGGGCGCCTTCGTCGAGACCCTGGCCCGCTTCCGCCGGCGGGCCATGCTCGTGATCCTGACCGAGCTGGCCGAGCAGGCGCTGGCCGACACGCTCGTGCCGGCGCTTCCCCTCATCGTGCGCGATCACCTGGTGGTGCTGGGCAGCGTGCAGGACCCGGCGGTGGTGGCCAGCGCCAACTCCTCCCCCGACTCCCCGGCTGGTTCCTATGCCAAAGCGGCCGCCGTCGCCGCCCTCGAGGAGCGGCGCCGCCTGGTGGGGCGGCTGCGGGGGATGGGGGCGACGGTGGTGGACGCACCTCCCGGCAGGCTGGCGCCGGGCCTGGCCGACGCCTATCTCAAGGTCAAGGCGACGGGGCGGCTCTGAGGGAGGGGAGGGCGGCCGGCGCCACCTCACCGAGGAGGCCGGTGCGGCCCTGCGCCGCCGCCTCCCGGCCGAGCACGCAGACATAGAGCACGAAGGCGACCTCCACCACCACCCCCACCCCCACCCGGGCCGCGGTGGGCAGTGACGACCCGGTGACGAACCCTTCGATGAGGCCGGCGACGGCGAAGGTGGCCACCAGCCCCAGCACCACCACCACCGCCCGCCGGCCCTCCTCGGTCAGCGCGCTGGCGCGGGGCCGGTCGCCGGGGTCGATCAGCGACCAGCCCACCCGTAGGCCGGCGCCCCCGGCGATCACGATGGCAGTGAGCTCCAGCAGGCCGTGGGGAAGGATGAGCCCGAAGAACTTGGCGCTCTCGCCGGCGGCCACGAACAGCCCGGCCGGCACCCCGACGGCGCCGCCGTTGTAGACGAGCAGCAAGGCGGTGGGAACGCACAACAGCACTCCGCCGGCGAAGGCCAGGAACCCGACCTGGATGTTGTTGGTCGTGACCTGGGCCGCGAACTCCGTGGCCGGCTTGGAGGAGTAGTAGCTCTCGAAGTCCTCGTTGAGGTAGGCCTCCCGGAGAGCGGGTGGAGCCGACGCCTCGATGGCCCTGTCCGAGTTGGCGAGCCAGGCGCCCACGCTGATGGCGGGCACGAAGAACAGGACGCCGGCGGCGGCCACGAAGTAGCGGCTGTGCCACAGAGCGGCGGGGAAGGTGACGCGGAAGAAGTCGACCACGGCCCGCAGCGACTTGGGCCGCGCCCCGTAGACCACCGATCCAGCGGCTGCCACCAGACCGGTGAGGCGGGCGACCAGGGCGGGGTCGTCGTAGTAGGTGCGGACGTAGGACAGGTGGCTCGACGTCCGCTGGTAGAGCCGCACGAGCTCGTCGATCTCGGCCGCCGACAGCCTGGACACGCCGCCTCCGGCCCGCCCCGTGAGCTGGGCCAGCCGGTCCCACAGCGGCTGGTTCGTGGCCAGGAACCGGTCGAAGTACTGGCTCACGCCGCTTACGGTATCGGTGATGGCCGCGCCCTCCGGGATCGTCACGCCCGAAGCCGTCGTGCTGGAGTTCGAGACGGCGGGCCTGGCCTCGAGGATGCTCGGCGGGATGATCGACCTGGCCATCCAGGGCACCCTGCTGTTCGTCGTGGGCATCGCCGCCGGCGTGTTGAGCGAGATAGGCGTGGACTTCGGCGGCCTGGGCGCCGCCCTGTTGTACGTCACGCTCTTCCTGATCCTCTTCGGCTACCCGGCCGCCCTGGAGACGCTCTGGCGGGGTCGCACCGTCGGCAAGGCGGCCATGGGGCTGCGGGTGGTGACGGTCGAAGGCGGACCGGTTCGTTTCCGCCATGCCGCCATCCGCGCCATCCTCGGGCTGGTCGACAAGTACCTGCTCACCGGCGCCATCGGCATCATCAGCGTGCTGCTCACCCGGCGCAACCAGCGCCTGGGCGACCTGGTGGCGGGCACGATCGTGTTGCGCGAACGCAGCGGGGCGCGAGCCCCGACCGCGGTGTCCTTCGCCCCGCCGCCCGGGCTCGAGGACTACGTCGCCTCGCTGGACGTGGCCGGGCTCGACCACCGCGACTACGCCGCGGTGCGGTCGTTCCTGCTGCGGGCCACCTCGCTGAGCCCGTCCAGCCGCTACTCCCTGGCCAACCGGCTGGCGCTCCCCCTGTTGCAGCGCCTGCGGACGGCACCACCGCAGGGCGTGCATCCGGAGCTGTTCCTCGTCTGCGTGGCAGCCGCCTACCAGTCGGCCGGCCGGCGGCGGGCGACCGGCACCGGCTTTGCCAGCGTCTGGAGCGACCCCCACCTGGGGACCGGCGGCGCCGGCGGGGGCGGAGCCGGGGTACCCCCCATCGAGCCCGCCGCCGGCGGCGGGTTCGTGGCCCCCACCTGAGACCGCCCGGGAAGCCGAAGCCACGCCGGTAGCCTGGAACCATCGTGGCCTACCTCGACCACGCCGCCACCACCCCCCTGCGCCCGGAGGCGCTGGCGGCGATGCTGCCCTTCCTTACGGAGCACTTCGGCAACCCCTCCGGGGCCCATGCCGTCTCCCGGCGGGCCAAGCAGGCACTGGAGGAGGCCCGTGAAGAGGTGGCGGCGGCCCTGGGGTGTGCGCCCGGCGAGGTCGTCTTCACCGGCGGCGGGACCGAGGCCGACAACCTCGCCCTCGCCGGCGTGGTCGGCCGCCGGGGGGGTCGCCCCGTGTGCAGCGCGGTCGAGCACCACGCCGTCCTGCACGCCACCGAGGCGCTGGGGGGCACGGTGGTGGGCGTCGACGAGCGGGGGGTGGTCGACCTCGACGCACTGGGCGCGGCGCTCGGCCCGGAGGTGAGCGTCGTGTCGGTGATGCTGGCCAACAACGAGGTGGGCACCGTCCAGCCCCTGGCCCAGGTGGCCGAGGTGGTGCGACGGTGCGCTCCCGGCGCGGCACTGCACACCGACGCGGTGCAGGCTTTCGCGTGGATGGACGTGGCCGGCGCCGCGGCCGACGCCGACCTGGTGGCGGTGAGCGCCCACAAGTTCGGAGGCCCCAAGGGAGTGGGCGCCCTGGTCGTGCGGGGGGGGCGCAAGCTGGCGCCGCTCGTCCACGGCGGCGGCCAGGAGCAGGAGCGCCGCAGCGGCACCCACAACGTGGCCGGCATCGTGGGCATGGCCGCGGCGATGACGGCCGCGGTCGCCGGGCGGGAGACGACCAACCTGCGGGTCGGGGCTCTGCGCGACCGGCTGGCCGACGGGCTGCTGGCGGCCGTGCCCGGCGCGGTGGAGACCGGTGATCGGGCCGTCAAGATCCCCGGCAACTGCCACCTGCGCTTCCCCGGGGCCGAGAGCGAGGCCCTGCTCTTCCTGCTCGACGAGGCCGGCCTTTGTGCTTCGGCCGGGTCGGCGTGCGCCAGCGGGGCCATGGAGCCGTCGCACGTGCTGGCCGCCATGGGCGTGCCCCGACAGGAGGCGCTCTGCGGCATCCGCCTGTCCCTCGGGCCCACCACCACCGACGACGACGTCGACCTCGCCCTCAGGGTCGTGCCCGAGCTGGTGGCCCGGCTCCGGAGGGGCTGAGGTGGCCCGGGTGCTGGTGGCCATGTCGGGCGGCGTCGACTCGTCGGTGGCCGCCGCCGTGCTGCGGGACGAGGGGCACGAGGTGGTGGGTGCGACGATGAAGCTCTGGGGTGGCAGCAGCGACTCCGGGTGCTGCTCGGTGGCCGACGTCGAGGACGCCCGGCGGGTGGCCCAGCAGCTGGGGCTGGCCCACCACGTGTTCAACCTCACGGACGACTTCGACAGCCACGTCGTCGAGCCCTACGTCGCCGCCCATGCCGGCGGCCGCACCCCCAACCCCTGCGTGGAGTGCAACCGCCACCTCAAGTTCGGCTCGTTCCTCCGGCGGGCCCGCCAGCTCGGCTTCGACGCCATCGCCACCGGCCACCACGCCCGAGCCGGTGGCGGGAGCGGCGGGCCGACGCTGCGCCGCGGTGTCGACCGGGCCAAGGACCAGTCCTACGTGTTGTCGATGCTCGGGCCGGCCCAGCTCGGCCGGCTGCGCCTGCCGGTGGGGGAGATGACCAAGGACGAGGTTCGGCGACGGGCCGCGGCCATGGGTCTGCGGACGGCGGCCAAGCCGGACAGCCAGGACGTGTGCTTCATCATGGCCACCAACGGGGGGAGGGAGGCCTTCCTGGGCGAGCGCATCCCGCTGCACCCCGGCCGGGTGGTCGACACCGGCGGTCGGGTGGTCGGCACCGTCCCTGCGGTCGAGCTGGTCACGGTGGGCCAGCGCCGTGGGCTGTCGGGGGGCGGGAGTGGCCGGCGCTACGCGATCGCCGTCGACGTGGCCGGGGCCACGGTGGTCACCGGCACCGAACGGGAGCTGTCGGTCGACCACCTCGACGTCGGCGAGCTGACGTGGACCGGCGCGCCGCTGGCCGCCGGCGCCGATGTCGAGGTGCAGACGAGCGCCCATGGCAACCCCGTGCCGGCCGTCTACGACGGCGGCGGTGGCCTGTGCCTGGTCGAGCCCATCCGCCGGGTGGCGCCCGGCCAGACGGTGGCGCTCTACGCCGGCGACGAGGTGCTGGGGGCCGGCATCGCCCACTGAGGGTTCAGCGAGGGGCGCCGGCCAGCCGGCGCCGGCCCGCCTCCTCCAGGACCCGTCCGGGGCGGGTGGGGGTGAACAGGACCCGTCGCACCGCCACGGTGGGCCCCACCCGATGGCCGGGCTGGACGAGCACCAGGGTGGCCTCTTCGGTCAGGTCGAGTTGGAGCGCGAGGCCCGGGGCCCGCTGCGTCAGGTCGAAGGCGTCGGTGTCGGCCGGCGCCGGCCCCAGCGCGGCTACGACCTGGCGACGGAAGAGCACGGGATCGGCCAGGCTCATCGGGTCGTGCAGGACCACTCCGGCTGGTACGAAGACGACCCAACGGCGGGACAACCCGTGCAGCGCCCGACCGCCCACGAAGCCGCCGCCGACCGCCACCAGTGCCACCACCCCGCCGGTCACCCATCTGCCGGCGGCCAGGAGCAGTACGGCGGCACCCGGTGCAGCCACCGCCGCCGCCCAGGCCAACGGGATGGGCCCCAGGAGAAGGGCGCCCGGCGGCCGGAGCGGGTAGCGGCGCTCGTTGGGGTAGGCGGGGCCGTTCACGAACAGCACCGCCGTCTCCGGGAGCAGGGCCACCACCATGGCCACTACGGTGCCGAGCACCGCGGCCAGCGCCGGCAGGTCCGACGCCGGCCCGACGCTCCAGGCTGCCGCCACCACGGCCGCCGGCGCCGCCATCCTCAACAGGGTGAGCCCGAGGGGGTGCAGGACGAGCGTCGCGCACAGAACCACCGCCCAACCTCCCCACAGCCCGGCCGAGGCCACTGCTCGCACGGCAGTGGAGCGCTCATCCAGGCCCTGGGCCAGTGCCGGGCCGGCCACGAACGGGAGGCTGGCCCAGAGGGCTCTCAACAGCCACGGGTAGGGTCGCCATCGGTCCATGTCCCCTGCACTCTCCCATCCCCGCGCCCGCTCGGGGAGCCGGTACGGTGCCAGGCGACACCGGGGGAGCGAATGGCTGACAGCGCAGGGATGAACGAGCAGTTCCGACTCGTCGACCTCGACATCATCAAGCGCTACAGCCTGGCCGTGCGCCAGGAGTCGGCTCCGGCGGAGGAGATCCTCGAGGCGCTCGAGGCGAGCCGGCAGGCGGTGCTGTCGGCGCTCGGCCTCCCCCCTCCCGGGCGCCGGCGAGGGAGCCGGCGCCGTCCTGCGGCCGAGGGCCCTGGTCCACCGGCCGCGGGGTAGCTGCCGGCCTCGCCGTCACACTCCGGCGGTAACGTCGGCCTCGTGGCGTGCAGCGAGAACCCGGCCCGGCGGGCCGACGAGCTCCGGGCGGAGATCGAGCACCACACCAAGCTGTACTACGAGCTGGACGCGCCCGAGATCGAAGACTGGGAGTTCGACGCCCTCCTCGTCGAGCTGAAGACCATCGAGGAGCAGCACCCGGACCTGCAGACCCCCGAGTCGCCCACCCAGAAGGTGGGCGGCGCCCCGTCGCTGCAGTTCGCACCCGTCGAGCACCGGGTGCCGATGATGTCGCTCGACAACGCCTTCTCCTTCGAGGAGCTGCTGGCCTGGGGCAAGCGCATGGAGCGCTACATCGCCGGCGAGGTCCACTTCGCCTGCGAGCTCAAGATCGACGGAGTGGCCATGTCGCTGCTCTACGAGCGAGGCGTCCTGACGAGAGCGGCCACCCGGGGCGACGGGCGGGTGGGTGAGGACGTCACCGCCAACGTGCGCACCATCGCCGCCATCCCCGAGCGGCTCCACGGGGAAGGGGTGCCCCGGGTGGTCGAGGTGCGCGGCGAGGTGTACATGCCCACCTCCGAGTTCGTCGAGCTCAACCGCCGTCAAGAAGCCGACGGTGGCCGCCTCTTCGCCAACCCCCGCAACGCCGGCGCCGGGTCGTTGCGCCAGAAGGACGCCTCCATCACGGCAGGGCGCAACCTGGCCTTCTGGGCCTACCAGTTGGGTGCAGTGGAAGGCGGGCCCGTCTTCCGACGCCACTCCGACACCCTCCAAGCGGTCCGGGCGTGGGGCCTGCCGGTCAACCCCGAGGTCCGGGTGTTCGACTCGCTGGACGCGGTGCACGACTTCTGCAAGCAGTGGCTCGAGCGCCGTCACAGCCTCGACTACGAGATCGACGGCGTGGTGGTCAAAGTCGACGACCTGGCCCAGCGCCGCGAGCTAGGGGCCACCTCGAAAGCACCCCGATGGGCCATCGCCTACAAGTTCCCGCCCGAGGAGCGCACCACCCGGCTCCAGGGGATCATGGTCTCGATCGGCCGCACCGGCAAGGCCACCCCCTTCGCCCAGCTGGAGCCGGTCGTGGTCGGTGGCTCGACAGTCGGCCTGGCCACGCTGCACAACCAGGACATGGTCCGGAAGAAAGACGTCCGGCCCGGCGACACCGTCATCGTGCACAAGGCGGGCGACGTGATCCCCGAGGTGGTGGGCCCGGTGCTGGCGCTACGCCCCGACGGTCTGGAGCCGTGGGAGTTCCCCGCCACCTGCCCCGTGTGCAGTGGCCCGCTGGTGCGCCTCGAGGGCGAGAGCGACACCTTCTGCACCAACCTCGACTGCCCCGCCCAGCGGGCGGGGCGGATCCAGCACTTCGCCTCCCGGGGCGCCATGGACATCGAGGGCTTCGGCGAGCAGCGGGCCCACCTGTTCACCCGCGAGGGCCTGCTGTCCGACGTCGGCGACATCTACTCGCTCACTGCGGAGAAGCTGGCCCGCTTCGAGGGCTTCGGCGAGCTGTCGATCGCCAACCTGCTCGGAGCCATCGAGGCGTCCAAGACCCGTCCTCTGCCGAACCTGTTGATCGGGCTCAACATCCGCCACGTCGGCGCCGCCGGTGCCCAGCTGCTGGCCCGGGCCTTCGGTCACCTCGACCGGCTGATGGAGGCGTCCGTCGACGAGATCGCCTCGGTCGAAGGGATCGGTCCGAAGATCGCCACCAGCATCCATGAGTTCTTCGCCTCCGAGCACAACCGCGAGGTCATCGACAAGCTCCGCGCCGCCGGCCTCAACTTCGCCGGCCCCCCCGCCCCCGACCACCCCCAGACGCTGGCGGGCATGTCGGTGGTGGTCACCGGCACGCTGGAAGGGTGGTCACGGGAGGCGGCGGAGGAGGCCGTCAAGGCCCGCGGTGGCAAGGCGCCGGGGAGCGTGTCCAAGAAGACCACGGCGGTGGTGGCCGGCGAGGCACCGGGGGCGGCCAAGTTGACCAAGGCGCAGGAGCTGGGCGTGCCGGTGCTCGACGAGGGCGCCTTCGCCCGCCTGCTGGCCACGGGCGAGTTGCCGGCGCACTAGCCCAGCGCCGGCCCCCTCAGTTCGTCCAGCGCTCGAGGACGGCGGCCAGGACGTCCTTGCTCACCGGCTTGGTGACGAAGTCGTCCATCCCCGCCAGCCGGCACCTCTCCTGGTCCTCCTTCATGGCCCCCGCCGTCATGGCGATGATCGGCAACTGGCAGCCGGCGTCGGCCCGGATGTGGCGGGTGGCGGCGTACCCGTCCATCTCCGGCATCTGGCAGTCCATGAGGACGGCGGCGTAGTTGGTGCGCGACACGGCCTGCACCGCCTCGATTCCGTTGGCGGCCACGTCCACGCGGTAACCGAGGCGCTCGAGCATCCGCACCGCCAGCTTCTGGTTGACGGCGTTGTCCTCTACCACCAGGACGTGGGCCTTGGCCCGGGCTCCGGCCTCGGCCAGGCTGTGGCGGGTGACGATGGGTCTTTGGCCCTCGCCCGAGGCCGGAGCCATGACCGTGGCCAGGCAGTCGTAGAGCGCATCCTGGTGCACGGGCTTGGTGAGGTACCCGCCGACCCCCGCCTGCTGGGCCGCCCTCGCCTCACCGCGATGGCCGGAGGAGGTGAGCAGGACGGTCCGGGTGCCGGCGATGGCCTGGTCCTCGGCGATGGAGCGGGCCAGTTCGAGACCGTCCGTCCCCGGCATCGCGAAGTCGACCACGGCCGCCAGATAGGGGTGACCCTCATGGGCGGCGCCGTGCAGCGCGGCCAGGGCCACACCGGCGCTGTCGGCCAGCCCCACGTGCATCCCGGCAGCGGTGAGGTGCTGGTCGAGGGCGCAGCGACTGGACAGGTTGTCGTCGACGATCAGCACCCGCTTGCCGGCCAGCTCCCGGCGATCAGGGACGTCGATCAGCCCGCACTCGGGGCCGCGGCCCAGGGTCGCCGTGAACCAGAACCGGCTCCCCTTGCCTGGCTCGCTCTCGAGGCCGATGGCGCCGCCCATCAGCCCGACCAGCTGCTTGCAGATGGCCAGCCCCAGGCCGCTCCCCCCGTAGCGGCGGGTGGTGGAGGATTCGGCCTGGGTGAAGCTGTTGAATATCTGGTCCCGCTGCTCCGGGGCCAGGCCGATCCCGGTGTCGACGATCTCGAAGCGCACCACCACGCCGTCGTCGGTGGCGCCGTCGACCTGCACCTGCACCACCACCTCACCCTCGTCGGTGAACTTCACGGCGTTGCCCACCAGGTTGAGCAGCACCTGGCGGAGCCGTCCTGGGTCGCCGCAGACCACCCGGGGAACGTCAGGAGCCACCAGCGCCACCAGCTCGAGGGGCTTGGCCTGGGCCTGGGGGGCCAGGATGTCGGCCACGTCCTCGACGGCTCGGCGCAGGTCGAACTCCAGGACCTCGAGGTCGAGCTTGCCCGCCTCGATCTTGGAGAAGTCGAGGACGTCGTTTATGACCCCCAGCAGCGCCCGGCCGGAGCTGACGGCGGTACGGGCGTAGTCGTCCTGCTCGGGTGACAGATCGGTCTCGGCCAGCAGGTTGACCATGCCGATCACGCCGTTGAGGGGCGTGCGGATCTCGTGGCTCATCCGGGCCAGGAACTCCGACTTGAGCCGGGTGGCATCCATGGCCTTCTCGGCGGTGGCCTCCAAGGCCTCTCGGGCCTCGGCCAGCTCGACCTCACGGGCCCGCAACTGCCGGTTGACCATGATCAGGTCCTCGAAGGAGGAGATCAGCAGGTCGAGGATCTGCTGGCGCTCAGAGGTGATCATGAAGCGCTGGCCCAAAAAGGACAGCTCCACCCCCATCTGCACGTTCCCTGCGTTGCGCAGCGATCGGCTGACCAGGATCGACTCGATGCGCGACAGGAGCTGCTCGCGCTGATAGGGCTTGCGGATGAAGTTGTCGGCACCCGCCTCCAGGCCCCGCACGATGTCGAGCGGGTCGCTCAGAGACGTGAGCATGACCACCGGGGTGGCGGCCAGGTCTGGGTCGCTCTTGACGAGCCGGCACAGGGAGAACCCACCCATGCCCGGCATCACCACGTCGCTGATGACCAGCCCGAAGCTGGCCCGTCCCAGCATCTCCATGGCCTCTTCGCCGCTGCCGGCCAGACTGACCTGGTAGCCGGCGTCGCTGAGGTCGGCCTCCACCATGGCCGCCTGCGAGGGGCTGTCCTCGACCACCAGGATCTGCTTGTTCACGGCCATCCTCCTCGACGCCCGCCACCGAACGACCCCAGTTCGAGATGGCGGCGCCGACTGTACCGCCCCTTTGTCCTTTTTCCGTGAGCGGGGTGGCTCAGGCGGCGGTGAAGCACCAGGTGAAGGGGCGCCCGGCCGAGTCGGGGCCGGCGGCGGTGGTCCAGAAGGTGATCGAAGCGCAATGGCGGCCCTCGGCGAGGTCGACGATCTCCTTTTCCGCCCCCGGGGTGAACGAGATGCGGTTGATGCCGGGGATGACGTCGAGTTGGTCGTCGGGGATGTCGACCCGGTCGATGGTCAGCCGTCCGTCGTAGCCGAAGCTCAGCTCCGCCCCCACTGCGCCCTGGCGGATGGCCACCGTCTCCGGCTCCGGGAACACCCGCACCAGCCCCGCTCGTCGCACCGGGACCGCCTCTTCGGTCTTGGACTGGAAGCCCAACACGAGCAGGAAGACGGCCAGACCGAGGCCGGCGAAGACGGCAAGGGGCCCCATCCAGCGTTTCACCGGGCCATTGTCGCTCGACCCGAGGAGCAACGCGGTGTCCCCGGTCCGACGAGGGGCAGCCGGTAACGTAGCTTCGTGGCCACGCCGCGCATTGTCGATCAGATCGGCCGGGTGCTCGGAGGGCGCTACCGGCTGGTCGCGCCCATCGGCACGGGCGCGTCGGCCCATGTGTACGTGGCCGACGACGTCAGCCTGGGACGGCGGGTGGCGGTCAAGATCCTCCACCCTGCGCTGGCCCGGGACGAGTCGTTCCTCCGGCGCTTCCGGGCCGAGGCGCAGGCAGTGGCGGGGCTGCGCCATGCCCACATCATGAACGTCTACGACTGGGGCCAGGACGAGGACGGGCCCTTCCTCGTGCTCGAGCACCTCGAGGGCGGGAGCCTCCGCGACATCCTCGACGCCGGCCACCGCCTCAGCCCTTCCCAGGCGCTGCAGGTGGGGCTGGAGGCAGCCCGGGGCCTGGAGTACGCCCACCGCCGGGGTCTGGTCCACCGCGACATCAAGCCCGCCAACCTCCTCTTCGACGACGAAGGCCGCCTGTGCATTGCCGACTTCGGGCTGGCCCGAGCCCTGGCCGAGGCGGCCTGGACCGAGCCTGCGGGGGCGGTGCTGGGGACGGCCCGCTACGCCTCTCCCGAGCAGGCGCGCGGCTCCTCCGTCGACGGGAAGGCCGACGTCTACGCGCTGGCCCTGAGCCTGGTCGAGGCGGTGACGGGGCGGCTCCCGTTCGCCGCCGACACCACCATCGCCACGCTCATGGCCCGCATCGACAAGCCCCTCGACGTGCCGGGGGAGCTGGGCCCGTTGGTCCCGGCGCTGGCGGCCGCCGGCGCCGCCGACCCCGCGTCCCGCGTCGATGCCGCCGGCCTGGCCCGCATGCTCGAAGACGCCGCACCAGATCTTGCCCGGCCCCAGCCCCTGCCCCTTGCGCCCTCCGGCGACCTCGGCATCGACCTCACCAGGTCCGACGCCCGCGATCTGACCGTCATGGGGGGCTCGGGCCGGAGCCGCCTGTTCGACATCGAGGCCGAGGGTGCGGCGGCCGGTCCTGCGGGCGCGCTCCCCCCCAGACGCCGGCGCCGGCTCCCCGTCATCCTGTTCGCTCTTCTCGCCGTGGTGGCGCTGGTCGCCGGCGCCTTGGCCGTGGTCGCGGTCACCAAGCCCAGCTACAACGTGCCCGATCTGCAGCGCCGCACCGTGGCCGACGCCCGGCGCCTCACCGGGGGCGAGCAGAGCTTCCGGATCGTCGAGGTGGCGGGAGACTTCTACCGCGAGGACGTGCCACCGGGCGAGATCGTGGCCCAGGACCCGGCCCCCAGGACCCGCCTGAAGCAGGGCGGCGTCATCAGGGTCCAGGTCTCCGACGGGCCCGAGCCCCGGTTGGTGCCCGACCTGGCCGGCAAGCCCCGGGCGGAGGCGCAACAGCTCCTCAGCCAGGCCGGGCTCGGGTTCGTGGCCGAGGAGGCCTTCCACGAGACGGTGCCCAACGACCACGTGATCGACTGGTCGCCCAAGGACGGCCGGCATCCACGGGGTTCGCCGGTGACGGTGACCATCTCCAAGGGCAAGGAGCCCAAGCCCGTCCCCAGCTTCCTGGACCGCCCCTTCGAGGACTACCAGAAGCTGCTGGAGGGTCTGGGGTTCAAGGTCAAGAAGGAAGAGGCGTTCAGCGACAAGTTCGACGCCGGCCAGATCATCACGACGCGACCGCCCCCCGGTGAGGAGGTCGTGCCGGGGAGCGAGGTCACCGTGGTGGTGTCCAAGGGGCCGGACGAGGTCGCCATCCCCGACGTTGCCGGCCGATCCGTCGAAGACGCCATCAACATCCTGCAGAGGGCGGGCCTCAAGGTGGCCGGACCCTTCGGGCCTCCCAACGCCCGGCGGGCCTACGGGACCTCACCGGAAGCGGGCAAGAAGGTCAAGCGGGGCTCAACCGTCGACCTCTACACCGGCCGCTAACCTCGACGGACCCCCCTTCTCCCCCGGAGGTCAACAATGGGCGCCCTCGACGGACGCATTGCCATCATCACCGGTGCCGGCCGCGGCATCGGCCGTGAGCACGCGCTCCTCTTCGCCTCCGAGGGCGCCAAGGTGGTGGTCAACGACCTGGGCGGTGCCATCGACGGCTCCGGCGACGACCGCAGCCCGGCCCAGCAGGTGGTGGACGAGATCCAGGCGATGGGCGGCGAGGCCGTGGCCAACGCCGACAACGTGGCCGACTGGGAGGGCGGCCAGCGGCTCGTCAACGCCGCGGTGGAGACCTTCGGCGACCTGCACATCCTCGTTAACAACGCCGGCATCCTGCGCGACCGCGTCCTGGTCAACATGACCGAGGAGGAGTGGGACTCCGTCATCAACGTCCACCTCAAGGGCCACTTCGTCCCCAGCCGCTGGGCGGCCTCCTACTGGAGGGAGCAGTCCAAGGCGGGCAATGAGGTGAGAGCCAACATCATCAACACCTCCTCCACCTCGGGGCTCCTGGGCAACCCGGGACAGGCCAACTACGGCGCAGCCAAGGCCGGCATCGGGGCCTTCACGGTGATCCTGGGCCAGGAGCTCACCCGCTACGGCGTGCGGACCAACGCCATCGCCCCCGCCGCCCGCACCAGGATGACCGAGGCCACCCCCGGCCTGGGCGAGATCGTCAAGGCGCCGGAGGAGCCCGGCCAGTTCGACGTCTGGAACCCGGCCAACGTGTCGCCTCTGGTGGCGTGGCTGGCAAAGGAGGACTGCCCGGTCAACGGCAAGGTGTTCTTCGTCCAGGGCGGCACCATCAAGGCGTTCAAGGGCTGGACCATGGGCGACGGCATCGAGAAGAACGAGCGCTGGACGGTGGCCGAGCTGGAGACCGAGATGAAGAAGGTCCTCAGCTGAGGCAGCCGGCGCCGTTCCCGCACCGCCACCAGTAGGCTGCGGCCAAAACCGAGGGATCCTCGAGCCTCAGGAGGAACAGCGCCCGTGCAACGTCGCCTGGTCGCCGCGCTCACCATCGCCTCGACGGCCGTCGCCGCCGTCGCCTTCGACCCCGGCACTGCTCCGGGCGCTCCCGGCGGGCGATCGAGTGGCCACTCCACAGATGCCCAGCAGGCAGGCGCCGGCGCCGACGGAGACCGGGTGCTGGTGGAGTTGGCCGACGAGCCACTGACCACGTCGTCGCGAACCCGCCCCGGGCGGGGGAGCAGGATCGACTTCTCCTCCGACACGGTGCGAGCGGAACGGGCCCGGCTGGCAGCACGGCGCAACGAGTTCAGGTCCTGGCTGCGCCAGCGGGCACCCAGGGCGCAGATCACCGGTGAGTTCGACCTGGCGCTCAACGCCGTGGCCGTGAAGCTCAACGGCACCTCGCCCGACACCTTGGCCCAGGGCCCCGGCGTGCGCAGCGTTGCCGCCCAGGGGCTGTACCGCCCCAGCGGCCACGACGACCCCGACCTGGGCATCATCCGCGCCGCCGAGGCCTGGGACCGGGCCGGCTCGGCGGGTGCCGGCGCCGGGGCCGGCGCCGGCGTCAAGGTGGCCGTCCTCGACACGGGAATAGACGCCGGCCACCCCTGCTTCCGGCCGGCGCCCGGCACGCCGGACCCGACCCCCAACGACCCGTTCACCAACGCCAAGGTGATCGTGGCCAAGGTCTTCGCCAACAAGACCGTCAAGGAGCGCTTCACGCCGGAGGCGGTGGACAGCCACGGCACCCACGTCGCGGGGACGGTGGCCTGCAACCTGCACACCCCGGCGGTGGTCGACGGAGCCGACATCCCCTACGACATCTCGGGCGTGGCCCCGGCGGCGCTGCTCGGCAACTACAACGTCTTCCCCGGCACCCAGTCCAGCGCCCGTTCCGAGGACATCCTCAACGCACTGGAGGCCGCCTACCAGGACGGCATGGACGTGGCCAACCTGAGCCTGGGCGGCCCGGCCCAGGGCAAGCTCGATCTGCTCACCAGGGCCATCGACAACCTCGATCTCGCCAACATGGTCGTAGTGGTCGCCGCCGGCAACAGCGGTCCCGGCCGCGGCACCGTCGAGTCACCCGGCTCCGCGGCCCGCGCCCTCACCGCCGGCGCCAGCACGGTTCCCCACTTCGTCGGCACCAGCGTCGTGTCCGCCTCCGGTGCCACCGTGGCGCGGGCTGCGGCCGGCGACTTCGCCGTCGTCGAAGATCCCGCCGGGCTCACGGGCCAGCTCCACCTCGTCCCCGCGGCCGCCAGCCAGTCCGGCCTCAGCACCGCCTGCCAGTCCCTCCCCGCCGGCAGCCTCGAAGGCGACGTCGCTGTCGTGAGCCGGGGCGGGTGCACCTTCTCCAGCAAGATCCGCAACGCCCAGGTGGCGGGGGCGGCGGCGGTGCTGGTCGTCAACAACGTGGCCGGCGACCCCGTCTCCATGGGCGCCGACGGCACGCCCGACCAGCCCACTGTCCCCGCCTACATGGTCGGCAGGGGTGACCTGGCGAGCCTGTCTGCCGCGGACGGCTCCGCCGTGACCATCCCGTCGACCCTCGGCTACTTCGCCACCGGCAACGGCGACATCATGGCCGGCTTCAGCAGCCAGGGGCCCACCGACGTCGACCGCCGCGTCAAGCCCGACGTGGTGGCCCCCGGCGTCAACGTCTTGTCGGCGGTGCCGGCCAACGCCTGCGACGAGCCGCCGTGCTTCGCCTTCTTCCAGGGCACGTCCATGGCCACGCCCCACCTGGCCGGTTCGGCCGCGGTCGTGCGGGCCCAGCACCCCCAGTGGTCGGCGGCGGAGGTGCGGTCGGCCATCGTCAACACCGCCGTCCGAGGCGTGCTGCGCGACTACCAGGGCGCCCAGACGATCCCCCTCGACGTGAACGTGACCGGTGCCGGCCGCCAGGACCTCACAAATGCCGTGGGCGCCGCCGTTGCCCTCGACCCCGTGAGCGTGAGCTTCGGTACCGTCCCCGCCGGCTCGGCTCAGGTGCTCACCCGCACGGTGACGGTCACCGCCCTCACCGCCGGCACCTACGGCCTCGGGTCCACGGCTCCCGGCGTGTCCGTCAGCCCCACCACGGTGAGGCTGGGGGCGGGGGAGAGCGCCACCATCACCCTCACCTTCTCCTCGCCCCGCCGGGCTCCGGCCGGTGAGCGCCAGGGCTGGCTCGACATCACCGACGGGGACGGGGCCCCGGTGGCCCATGCCGCCGTCTACGCCCTGGTCAAGTAGACGTCCGCATCGACGTCGCGCCCGGGGGCGGCGTGACTAGTCCGATCGGGTCATTCGCCGAATAGGCCTGGTCGCGCCGGGGGCGCAGTCGTAACGTGAGCAGTGCTTCCGCAGGGCCCGAAGGGGTGGTGTTGCTGAGGCGGTGTTCCCCAGCCACCGCCGGTGCCGCCGCCCCCTCGGGCCCTGCGGCGCGTCTCAGCCGGGGACCGCCCCTGCGAGCGCCGCCAGGGCGGCTCGTACCCGTGCGAACTCGGCCTCCAACAGGGGGAGCGGGGCGGCGGCTGCGCTCACGTCGCCGGCGGAGGCCGAACGTTCGAGCCTCAGGCACAGCTCGGCCATGGCGGTGGCTCCGATGCCCGCACTGCTGCCGCGAAGGCTGTGGGCGGCCGAGGCTGCGGTCGACATGTCGCTCGACGCCAATGCCTGCGCCAGCTGGGCCATGCGCTCACGGGCGGAGTCGACGAACAGCGTCACCAGCTCGGCGACGAACTGCTCACCCTCCGAACCCCGCAGGGCGGCGAGGACCTCTGCGTCGAGACCGACGGGTTCGGCGCTGGCAACCGGGTCTGGATGCGGTCGGCGCCTCGCCGCCGCCGCCTCCGCCTCCGCCTCCTCCGGGCGCAGCCAGCGGCCGAGCGTGGAGGCCAGCCTGTCCCCGTC
>JAHWJU010000279.1 GCA_019348255.1 Actinomycetota bacterium
CCGCCGGCGAGATCTGGGCGTTCTCCTGGCCGGCCAGGCCGTCCCAGTACAGGATGCGGCCGTCGGCCAGCACCGCCCCGCTCACCGACGCCGGGTGGCAGTGCTTGGTCCCATCGGGGGCGGTGGTGCACCCGGCGTCGCTCAACTCGTCGGCGCCGAACCGGGTGCCGTCGAAGGGGGCACGGTCCTCCCGGAACGGCCCCACGACGAGCCCGGCGACGGCCGGGTCGCGGTCCTGCGCGCCTGCCGGCCCACCGCCGGCAGGCCCGGCCACCGCGCCGGCCACCGCCGAGGCGGCCACCAGCGCCACAGCCATGAGCCTGCGCATCCCGCGCCCCCTCTCGCCGGGCCGAATGTACTGCAGCGACCGGACGCATATCGTGGCGGATGCTCCGCGGCAGTGACTCAGCGTGATCGGCGGGGGGGACGGCCTTCCTCTCCGGGATCGGGGAGCCATAGGCGATACCGGCACGGTGGCGCTGGTCGCCGCCGACGGCACCGTCGACTGGTGGTGCCCCGGACGCTTCGATGCGCCGGCCGCCTTCTTCCGGCTGCTCGATCCGCAAGGTGGTGCGCTGCGGGTGGGGCCGGCGGGGGTGCCTCACCCCGGCCGGCAGACCTACGAGCCCTCCACCAACGTGCTGCACACCCGTCTGCCGGCGCCCGAAGGCGAGGTCGACCTCATCGACTTCCTCCCTTGGAACGGCAAGCGGCCGTCGGGCCGGATCGTGCGGCTGCTCACCGTGGTGTGGGGTCGTGTGGACGTGGAGGTCGACGTCGTGGCCGGCCGCGCCTTCGGTCCGAGCCGGGACGTCTCGACCTGGTCGTCTGGCATGGCCTTCGACGGAGTAGTGGTGCACACCCCCTGTGCCATGGACGGACGACGGGGGCGGATCACGCTCGAGTGCGGCGAGCGGGCGGTGGTGGTGGCCGAACCCCAGGGCGAGCGACGCTCCGAAGCGTTGTCGGTCGAGGGCGCGCTGGACCTGGTGGACCGCACTACTACCGCCTGGAGGTCCCACGTCGGGCCCGTCGCCTACGACGGCCCCTACCGCCACGAGGTCGAGCGCAGCCTTCTCGCCCTCGGCGCGCTGACCTACGGTCCCACCGGCGCGGTGGTGGCCGCGCCGACCTCGTCTCTGCCCGAGCGCATCGGCGGAGAGCGCAACTGGGACTACCGCTACGCCTGGGTGGCCGACGCGGCAGGCGCGGTCCGCACCTGGTACGACACGGGGCTGATCGAGGAGGCGGAGACGACCCGGTCGTGGCTGCTGCGCATCCTGGCGGGAGCAAACGGCGACAGGTTCCCGCTGCGGCCGCTCTACGACGTCGAGGGCCTGCCCCTCGACCCCGCCGACGAACGGGAACTGCCACTGCGGGGGTGGCGGGGATCGCAGCCGGTGCGGCTGGGCAACGGGGCCGCCGGCCAGCTCCAGCTCGACTTCTACGCCGACCTCCTCGACGGAGTGCTGGCCGGCGCCGCGCTCCCCGAAGACGGGTGGGACGCGCTGGTGGCCATGGCGGACTGGCTGACGGAGATGTGGAGGCAGCCCGACCACGGGATCTGGCAGATCCGGTCGGAGCCCCGGCACCTCACGTCGTCCAAGCTGGCCTGCTGGTACAGCCTGGATCGGATGGTCCAGCTGGCCCGGGCCCGCGACCCCCTCGACCTGGCTGCGGTCCCGTGGCGGGCGGCAGCCCGGGAGGTGGCGGCCTGGCTGGACGAACACGGGAGGGCCGCCGGCGGCGGCCTGCGCGCCGACCCGTCACCGGGTGATCCGGTCGAGGCCCACCTGGTCCAGCTGGGCCGGAGGAACCCCTGGCCGGGCGACGAGGCGACGGTGACGAAGACGGTCGACCGCATCACGGCCCGGCTGGGCAGCGGGCCCTTCGTGAGCCGCTACGACGACTACTTCGCCGACGGGCTGCCCGCCGGAGAGGGTGCCTCTGTCGCCTGTTCGTTCTGGGCCGTCGAGGCTCTGGCGGGGCTCGGTCGGTGGGACGAGGCCCACGAGCGCATGGAGACGCTCTGCCGGTTCAGCCGGCCACTGGGCCTTCTGCCCGAGCAGGCCGACCCCGTGAGCGGGGAGTTCCTGGGCAACCTGCCCCACGCTGGCGGGCACCTCGCCCTCATCCGGGCGGCGCTGGCTCTGGTTCCCGGCCCCCGCTGAGCGACCGGCTCCGGTCTGGGCAGCCTCAACGCCGCCAGGCGACGTCGAGGCTTCCCGAAAGGCCTGCGGGCTAGGGCGGGGCCGTCCGCGACAATGGGGGCAATGGCAAAGACTCTGGCTGAGAAGGTCTGGGACGCACACGTCGTGCACGCCGCCCCCGACGAACCCGACGTGCTGTTCATCGACCTCCACCTGGTGCACGAGGTCACCTCACCGCAGGCCTTCGACGGGCTGCGCCTGGCCGGCCGCCGGGTACGCCGGCCCGACCTCACCCTGGCCACGATGGACCACAACGTGCCCACCGAGGGGCTCGACCGGCCGGTGGCCGACCCGATCTCGCGGCGCCAGATGGAGGTGCTGGCCG
>JAHWJU010000102.1:0-2824 GCA_019348255.1 Actinomycetota bacterium
AGAGCAACGGACTCTTAATCCGCAGGTTCTGGGTTCGAATCCCAGGGGGCGCACTCCCGGAAAGCCCGATCTACCAGGGCTTTCGCGATTGGTGGGCTGGGTCGAGGTGTATCCGAGCGCGTCTGGCGCGATACACCGGCGCGATACACCCGGGCGCTACGGTGCTCCTGCGGTCGACGGCTCCGCGATCCATCGAGTCGTCCTTCTCAACCCCGCCTGCCAGGTCGGCAGGCGAGCGGCCCAGGAGGACGTCATGGCATCGCTTGCGGAACGCTTCGAGGCCCAGGTCGACCGCACCGGTGAGCACCACCGCTGGCTCGGCGCGCGCAACCCGGAGCGCGGCACCGGCCGGCTGAAGGTCAACGGCCGGCAGGTCACCGCCCACCGGCTCGCATGGGAGCTTGCCAACGGTCCGGTCCCGCGGGGCGCGCGAGTGCTGGCCTGCGACGACGAGCCGTCGTGCGTGCGCATCGAGCACCTCCGCCTCGTCGGCGCGCCGGCACCGGAGCCACCGAAGCCAAGAGCCCGCAAGGGCTCCGGATCGCTGCGCCGGGTCGCCCCCGGCTCGTGGAAGCTGACCGTCACCGGCGTGCACGCCGACGGCACGACCCACCGGCTGTACCGGACCGTGTACGTCGACACCGAGGCCGAGGCGCGCGGCGAGCTCGCTCGTTTCGTCACCGAGGTCCTTGAGGCCGACGGGACGACCCGCCCGGACGGCCGCCACGTCACCTTCGACGCCGCCGTCCGCCGGTTCCTGTTCGACCACGTGCGCGACGAGCGGGGTCGGGAGCCGAAGACGGTCGACGACTACTGGCGGACGCACGTCCGCTGGTTCTCCCCCCCGCTCGGCGACCGGCTGGTGCGCGATCTCACCAGGCCGATGTTCGACGAGCGGTTCGGCGCCATGCGGAAGGCCGGCCTGAGCCGGTCCCGGATGAACCAGGCCCGCAGCATCTACTCGCCGTTCTTCCGGTGGGCGATCCACCAGGGCATGACCACACGCAATCCCATGGTCGGGTACCAGCTGCCGACGAGCACCCACGTCTCGCGCGAGATCGTCCCGCCCGAGGTCGAGGAGGTCGCCCTCCTGCTCGCCACCGCGTTCGAGGTCGTTCCCGACGTCGCCGAGGTCCTGGTCCTCGGCGCCACAACGGGCATGCGTCGCGGCGAGCTGGTCGGGATCCGCGCCTCGTCGCTCCGACTCGACAAGCAGCAGCTCCGCGTCACGACCGCGGTGTCGGGCAAGCGAGTGAAGCCCACGAAGACGCGCACCGAGCGCGACGTCGCCCTCGACGAGGAGACGACAGCGATGCTGGCGCGCATCCTCGACCACCGCCGCGACGTCGCTGCATTCGTCGACGTCTCGCTCGCCGACGATCCCTACCTGTTCAGCCAGGCGCCGGACTCGTCGACGCCGATGCCGCCGGACTACGTGACCAAGCGCGTCGCGGTGCTGAAGGGACATCTCGGCATCGACAACAAGCATCCGGCGACGATCGCCGCCGAGGACGAGGCACTGCGCCTCTACCGGGGCGCGCCGCAGCCGCGGCCGAAGGGCAAGACGGGTCCGAACCCCAAGGGTGGCATGACGTTCGCCGAGATCGGAGCCGCGCTCGCGCGGAGCGAGAGATGGGCATCCCTCGCCGTGGACGCCGCGCAGCGGCGAGAGGCCGCCAAGGCTGCCGGTGCGCGTTCCTTCGACGGCTCGGTGCTGGCGTTGCGGAAGTTCACCTCCAGCGAGCTGCTCGACGCCGGTTTCAGCGTCGCCGCGGTCGCCCAGCGCCAGGGCCACGGGCCGCAGGTGCTCGTGAAGCACTACGGCAAGCGGCGGGAGTCCGCTGACCGGAAAGCCGCCGAGCACCTCGGCCGGGTGGTCCACCATCCGCTGTCACCGGCGCGGACAATGGAGCGCCATGGCTGAGCCCCTGCCGCGCCCGGAGGAATGGCTGCACCCGAAGGTCATCAGCGAGCACGCCTTCGACAAGCTCGGCCTGCTGGACTGCACGCTCGCCGAGTTCGAGCTGGCGATCGAGCACGCCGAGGTGATCGAAGAGACGGAGCTTCCGATTGGAGCGAAGGAGCTCGTCGTCACCGTGGAGTGGAAGCGAGCGCTCCATACCGTCGTCGTCGTCGACGAGGCCCGAGGCGAGGAGCGGATCGTCACTGTGTACGAGCCCGACCCGGAACGCTGGTCGGCCGATTACCGTAGGAGGGGTTGATGCGCTGTGAACGATGCGACCAGGGCGAGCGCCGGACCGTGAAGCGGGCCAAACTCGCCGAGCGTGACGGCCGCGTCGCGGTCGTGCTCGACGTTCCGATGGAGGAGTGCCCGGCGTGCGCGGAACGCTGGTTGGCTTGGGACGTGGCCAAGCGGCTTGACGCCCTTCTCAACGAGATGCTCTCCGGCGACATCGAGGTCGCCACTCGGCACTACTCCGCCACCGACGTTCCGGCGGCGTAGCCCAGTGGCTCCGTCGCCCATTGGGAGATCGGCTGTCGAGAGCGCAGATCGGCGCGCGGCTGCGAGCGCCGTGTATCGCCAACGACGGGCAGCGGGCGCCCGGTTCGCCGACATCGCTTGGCTCGTGATCGAGCATCGAAGCAAGAAGAACCTGAGCCAGCAGGAACTGGCCGTACGGGCCGGCACGACACCTTCACACATCTCTCGCATCGAACGGGGGCGGCACGCGCCGGACCTCGGCGTGCTTTCGCGGATCGCTACTGCGCTCGACGCGCGGCTCGTGATCGGCTTCAGCGCTCCGAGAGCCGAAGCATCGCCTCGTAAGGCCGAGTAGTCGTTGGCTCGATGCCGACGTAGCGG
>JAHWJU010000102.1:2924-5280 GCA_019348255.1 Actinomycetota bacterium
GGACACGTCCACCGTGGCGCCCTGCGCCTTGTGGACGGTTGTCGCGTACCCGTGGGTCAGGTGCCCGGCGGCGAGGTACGGGAAGCGCACCTCGATCGTCCGTCCCTCGTGGGTGAGGACGGTCAGCGCGCGGCGACGGACGTCGACTTCCGTGACGGTGCCACGCGTTCCGTTGAGGAGGCCGAGGCGGTAGTCGTTGCGCCCGGCGATCACGTCGTCACCAACGCGGAAGTCACGCCCGCCGGCCTGCAACGCCTCCGCACCGAGCAGCCCGGCGTCGAACATCTCCGCACGCGCTCGCCGGTTGAGCGCATCCACCTGCGAGCGCTGACCCGCCAACATGAGCACGTCCTCACCGCGGGTTCGGGCGGCGGCCCAGTCGGCAACCATCGCGTCATAGATGTCATCGCTGTTGTCGGCGACTCGGACCCGCCCGGCGGCGAGGTAGGCGTCGACGGCCCGATCAGGGTCGCCGTCCCGGAGGGCGCCGAGGGCGGCCCGCTGCCACTTCTCAATCTGGCGCCGGTTCTGGCGGAGGGTGACGGCACCGAGCTCCTCGGCGAGGGCGGCGAACGCGCCACCGGCGTTGATCTCCGGGAGCTGGCGCTGGTCGCCGACGAGGACGACCTTCGCGCCGCTCCGCTGGGCCAGGTCGAGCACCCGCGCCAGCTGGCGAGTGCCGACCATCCCGGCCTCATCGACGACAAGCACGTCGGCCGCGAGCGTCATCCCGTCGCGCTCGGCGGCTGCGAGGAGCTTGTCGATCGTGAACGACTCGATGCCAGCGCCGGCGTGGAGCTCAGCCGCGGCGCGGGCAGGGAGCGCGCAGCCGACGACGCGGTGCCGCGCTGACTCCCATGTGGTTCGGGCGAGTCCGAGGGCGGTGGTCTTGCCGGTTCCTGCCGCGCCGACGACGACATCGACGCCGTTCCCACTCGTCGTGAGGGCGATCACCAGCGCGCGCTGCTCTGCGCTCAGGTCGCTGCGACCGACGAGCGCCAGCTTGAGCTGAACGTCGCCGACGGTGCCGACACCCTGGCCGCGCCGGGCGAGGGCGTCGTCGACGAGCCGGCGCTCGAGGGCAAGCAGCTCCGGCGTCGAGTACCGCGCAAGGTCTGCTTCGACTGGTCGCGTCGAGCCGTCTCGTCCTCGCACGACCTGACCGGATCGAGCGGCGACTGGCAGCGCGACGACGTGGTCGGAGGCGAGGAACTGGTGGACGAGCGAGAGCACGGTTCCGACGTCGGCGCCCTGTCCGAACGCATCGGACACGGCCCGCACCGCGGCCTTACGGTCGAAGCTCGACCGTCGCTCGGTGAGCCCCGCCGGGCCGGCAAGTTGCCCGAAGAGCCTGGCGACCTCGTCAGCGCTCACGGGCCGCGGTTCGCGTCCGTCTCCGGTTCAACCGGACACGGTGGTCCGGGTCACGCCGAGTTCCTCGGCCCGCGCACGCCACTCCGCGAAAAGGTCCTCCACCATGGTGTCCCGATTCTTCGGACGCCGGGTGGCGTAGTTCGCCCACTGCGCCGGGCGCGCCGAGCTTCTGCCCTTGTCCTCCAGGTGCACCTCGATCTCCGCCCGCCGCTGCGAAAACGCGTTGATCACGCCACGAGGGACAGCGGCACAATCGGCGATGCCGTTGCGCACCGGTCCCCACTCGATGCCGAGGCGCCGGGCCAGCTCCGCGCGGAGGGCCGCCTCGTAGAGGTGGCCGCACGGCTTCGCCCACGGGAAGATCTGCCGACCGTCAATGGCCGTCCACCGGCCGTCGCTCGTCGTGTAGCCCACATGGGAGATGAGGACGTGGGTGTGGAGATGCGGGTCGCCGGCGCGGCTGCTCCGGTGCTGGTAGGCGGCGGCCACGAACCCATCGGCCTCGACCACGGTCGAACCGCCGTGCCCGCGCCGCACTCGGGCAGCGACGGACTCATACGCGGCGAACGCCGCGTCGACGGCGACATCGTGGGCAGCACGGACCTCGGCGGCGATCTCGGTTGTGCCGAGGGCGTAGAGCAGCGACACCGACTTCGGCGCGCAGAACGTCGCGTCGTAGCCGATGACCCTCGGCGTGCTTGACGTCAGCCGTGTCCCGCTTCGCGGGTCACGCCCGTCGAGGATCGCATCAAGCGCGTCGCCGTCGAGGTCACCCGCGAGCTCGAGCCTCTCGGCACTGCGACCCATCCACCGGCCAGGCAGCTCGCCGGTCCCGGCGTAGTACTCGTCGAGACCGCGCGCGACGGCGTCCTTGTAGTACTGCTGGTGGCCGGCGTGGAGCTTGGCGACGGTCAGCACGTCGGGCTTCCGGGCTCATGAGGCGGCCCGTGAGTGCCGTCACGCGACTTATGGACGGCGCCAG
>JAHWJU010000102.1:5380-6894 GCA_019348255.1 Actinomycetota bacterium
CCGGCAGGGTCAGCACGTACTGACCGCTGGCGAACCTTCCGCCGTTCGCCGCCTGGTGGCGGGTGACGAGCCCGAGGTCGGCGAGCACGCCGACCGCCCGAGCCACCGTGTCCTTGTTCAGCGACACCGCCCCGGCGAGGTCGCGGACACTCGTCGCCACGGCGAGCGCGTCACCGTCAACGCCCGCATGCATCGCCAGGTGCTCGAGCACGAACCAACCCACCGGCCCAGCGGCGTGTCGCACCTCGCAGACACGAGCGTCGACTTGGAGGGTGTTCACGTCGACTCCGGCGACTCGCCCCGCAGGAGCGCGTCGATGACCCGGCGTGGGATGACGATGCGGCGTCGGAGTCGAAGCGACGGGATCTCGCCGTCGCGCACGAGTTCGTACGCGAGGGCGCGGGAGACGCCGAGCAGGCGCGCGGCCTCCTCGACGGTGAGGGTCATTCGCTGGTCCATGGGTCCTCCGGGCAGACGGGCGCGCAAGCGCCGGTCAGACGGAGGAGCGGAGCGAGGCCGGGCTCCTCGACGGCCTATGTACTAGAGCCCGTGAGACGGCCGAAACCTCTCACGGGATCTCTGGACGGCCTGGTCCAGGTCGTCCACCTACGACAAGCCATCCGAGGGTCGCTTCGGCGACACGATCCCGGGGAGCTCCTATCGTCAGCAGCGGTCCCGCTGCGCCAGGAAAGGCTGCCTCCAGGGCTCGGTCCACGACCAGGACGATCCCCGCGCCGCCGCCAGAGCCGGCGTGCCGCGCACGGCGCGAGCATTCGGGGCTCCGCCCCGACCCTGGACCTGCGCGCCCTCGGTTCGCGGCAACCCAAGTCATTCTCGTCTCAGAGCGGCCACTACTGGACTTCTCCGTTCCGTCTTGTCGGGCGCCCGTGACCGTTGGGAGATCGGTGGTCCGCTGACAATTGCGCTGACAGCGCCGGGGCCCGCGCAGAGCTCACCACACCGCCGACACCGTGAGACATCACCGTCGTGCCATGCCTCACCAGCCTGCCCGGCCGGCGGTCTAGAAGGAGTTGAGACGCACTGCCCCCTCCAGTCGAGTGTGGCGTTCACACGTTCTGTCGCGGCTCGGGAGGTATGACCTGAAGTTGTGGATCGGTCAGCCGTTTGAGGGCGCGACGTACCTTCCTCGTTGAACCGAAACGAGCGACGCCGGCGCTGGAACGCCGGCGAGGAAGGCACGCCGATGTTGAGGGTAGTGACCAATGTCGAGGGCCGCGCGGAGATGCGCTCGGCGCTCGATGAGATCGTCCTGGAGGGCGCACGACGGATGTTGGCCGCCGCGCTCGAGGCCGAAGTGGACGCCTACGTGACCGAGTTGGCGGATCAGCGCGACGAGCGAGGCCGGCGGCTGGTGGTCGGCAACGGGCACGCCGCGCCGCGCACGATCACGACGGCGGCGGGCCAGGTCGAGGTGAGCGCGCCGCGGGTGAACGACAAGCGCGTCGGCGAGAGCGGTGAGCGGTGCCGGTTCCGCAGTTCGATCCTGCCGCCGT
>JAHWJU010000102.1:6994-8286 GCA_019348255.1 Actinomycetota bacterium
GCGCTCGCCGGGTTCTTCGGTTCCGCCGCCGGGCTGTCGGCGTCGGTGATCACCCGGCTCACCACCCAATGGCAGGCCGAGCAGCGGGCCTTCGCGCCGACGGCTACCGGGAGTCAACCGAGTCCTGGGCTGATCTGCTCCGAGACCTGAAGCGCCGGGGCATGCGCGCCCCGGTGCTCGCCGTGGGTGACGGGGCGCTCGGGTTCTGGGGTGCGCTAGCGCGAGGTGTTCCCCGACACCCGCGGTCAACGCTGCTGGGTGCACAAGGTCGCGAACGTCCTTAACGCGCTCCCGAAGTCGGCGCAGCCCGGAGCTCGCCGCGCCTTGGCGGAGATCCGGGATGCCGAGGACCGTGACCACGCCCTCCGGGCCGTCGACGCGTTCGTGACCGACTACGGGGCCAAGTGGCCCAAGGCGGTGGCCAAGATTGTCGACGACGTCGAGCCGCTGCTGGCGTTCTTCGACTTCGCGGCCGAGCACTGGATCCATCTCAAGACGACCAATCCGATCGAGTCGACCTTCGCC
This sequence comes from Actinomycetota bacterium, assembly GCA_019348255.1. Lineage (GTDB taxonomy): Bacteria > Actinomycetota > Acidimicrobiia > Acidimicrobiales > CADCTF01 > JAHWJQ01. The sequence goes on from JAHWJU010000102.1 coordinate 7,520, forward strand.
AACGTGCGGCTGCGCACCAAGGTCACCAAGGGACCCGGCTCCAGAACCGCCGGCCTGGCGATGGCGTTCAAGCTGATCGAAGCCGCCCAGGACAGGTGGCGAGCCGTGAACGGACCGCACCTCGTGGCCCTCGTCCGAGCCGGCGCACGCTTCGAGAAGGGGGTGATCGTCGAGCGCGAACAGCAGGCCCAGGAAGCCGCCGCGTGATCAACGGAAGAACCCGATCCACAGGTCTTGACGATTCCTCGCGGCTCGGGCGCGCGCGGTGCCACCGGATCCGTTAGGTAGGCCACGGGCCGCGGTAGGGGCGGCGTCGTTCAAGCCCGACCGATGACTCGACTGTCACGAGATGGGTGAAAGTACGCCTGAATCGTCGGGCGCATCAAGCGCCTCCTGGAGCATCGCGTCCAGGAAGGCCTGATCGGGCGGCTCCATTGCCTCCGTGTCGGGCACGACTTCGAGCAACTCGAGGAACGTTTCCAGCTGCCCGGTCGCCGGAGGCAAATGTGTGCTCAGGATCGTGCCAGGGGCGAATAGCCGCAGCCCGGTGTAGGTGGCGGCGAACTTGGTGGGGTCGACGCTCGCCACCCATGGGCTGTCGGCCATGGCCCACGTCGCCTGTCCGGATCGGACTGTCTCTGCGTCGAGATCTCGGACTTCGTCGGCGTCCGCTTCCTCGGCCGTCGGCAGCACCCCACCGAAGCAGTCCGAAGAGATGCAAACCCCCGTCGCGTCGTCGAAGAACCCGACTGTCATGGGGCTGTCGA
>JAHWJU010000280.1 GCA_019348255.1 Actinomycetota bacterium
AGCGTTGATACGACCCCTGTCCGAGGCCGCATGATCATGGACGTAGGGGCGGACGGGTGGGCATGATGGCCTCGTGGGGGAACCGTTAGACGAGGTGGAGCAGCTAGCCCACCGTGGTGGGCCCTCGTCTACGTCGACAAGGCGGCGTATGGCTCCCCCTAAATCCGAGGTTCAGCGTGGCACGCTGTGTCACGCGTGAAGGCGCAGAGCGTCGCTCGCTACGGCGGCGCCCACCCATGGGCGTCGCCTTGGCCTGGAGTACCTTGGTGTGGCTCTTCGTGTGGTTCGTCGCGCGTAGCCTTCATGGCGTCCTGCAGGGGAGGCTCCTGGTGAGCAAGGCGTGCCTGGAGCTCGTTCCGGAGCACCGGCCATCTTTGCGGAGCGGCCGGAGCGCCTCAGCGCACGTCGGGTCGGTCAGCCCGAGCGCACCACCACAATGAAACCCGCCGGCCGTAGGCGCCTCCGAACTGCGACTTTACGCTTGAAGCGATGGAGATGAACACCGTCCGTACGCTCTTCGTTTGGGGAGCGGACCACACAACAGCGAATCGTCTCCACGACGTCGCATTTGGAATGATAATCGCCGGTCTCGGCGGGATATGGATTGGCGGCGGCAATTATGTCACAAGACGATTCATTGCTCGTCGTTGGGGTCCCCTTGGGAGCAAACACGCATTCTGGATGAGGAAGGGCTTCTTCTTCGCCCCCGACTGGTTGAGCGTCCCGATACTCGCTGCCGGCTGCGTGTCGTTGTCGGTGGGTGCGCTCCTGTGGCTAATGACACTCGTTACTGCGTAAGGGCAAGCCACGGCAGTGGAGACGGTCGCGACTTGACCTTTGGCTGCCATGCATGGCACACGAACGCCCCCGCTCGAATCTCGTCGGAGCCCGGCCGCACTGAATGCCGGATATTTGACCGGTCCCACCAGTCGTCACGTCGCGCCGGTGAGGCCGGCTGCCGCACCGATCTGGAAATACGGAGCGGCGGGCAGAAGGCGCGGACGGCGATGCCCGGGCATCTTCGGTCCGACCATGGACATCAAGCTCGCCGCCGGGCGAGCTCGTGATTGCCCACTGCCGCTTTTCACAACTCCAGGCCGACCCCCTGGTCCAGTCCTCGCTCCACTACCGGCGCGGGGGGTTCGCTGAGGAGCTGGGCGGTGTGCACGGCGGCCTCCCAGGCCCGGCCCTGGCACAGGTCAGGGGGGCGCTCGGCGAGTCGTTCGGGCGCCACGCTCCACTCCTCCCGGTAGGCCTCGATGCGGCCGGCCATGTTCGTCCAGCGCTGAAGGGAAGCCGGGTTGTCGCTGGGCACCGCTCCGATGAGATCGACCACGTGGTCGGGCTGGGTGATGGCGGCGGCGACGCCGAGCTCCCGGCGGCGCTTGGCGATCGCCTCTGCCAACTCGTCCCGGTAGGCCAGGGTGTCGGCGTGGGCCTCCAGCCACGCCTGGCGCCGGTCCTGGTCGGCGGCGAGCGTGTCGTAGCGGGACTGGGCCGCCTCCAGGCGCCGGCGGTCCTCCCGCCCGCTGCGGGTGAGCTGTCCCGGCCGGCAGTAGGCCCGGGCGTGGTCCAGGCCATCGGCGGCCCAGCCCAGCTCCCGCGACCGATCGGGCGGTGTCTCCCTGGTGATCCAGGCGTCGAGGTTGGCCAGGCGGGGAGCCAGCGTGGCCAGCGACTCGGAGCCGGCCAAGGCCTCCCGCAGGACCTCCAGGGCCGCCACCTCGGCGGCGCTGCGGCCGAGGGCGGCGACCAGCACCTCGCTCGGGCAGCGAGTCGAGCCGGATGCGTGCTCGGCGTCGGGCTCGTCGCACACGGCCAGGGCCACGTTGTTCGCCCGGCCCCTGGTCATTCCCACGTACAGCCCCTCGGCGGTGGTGCGCTCGTCGACCAGGACGATGGCGGAGTCGACGGTGAGGCCCTGCGCTTTGTGGATGGTCACGGCGTAGGCCGGGGCCACCTCCTCCCGGACGTAGTCGCCGGGCAGCACCACCTGCCCCCGTCCGGTGAGGTCCTCGACCAGGAGGCCGTCGTCGCCGTGGCGGGCCAGGACTCGCCAGCGATCGCCGTTGCGCACCCAGGCGCCGGCCGAGGTCACCAGGCGCCGGTCGTTGCGGCAGGTGACGATCTCGTCGCCCACCCCCACGGTGTGCTCGCCGGCACGCACGCCATCGGGCTCCACCTCGCCGGCGGCCACCCGGGCTGCTCGGGCCCGGGCCGCCAGGTCGTTGACCGTGGCGTGGTCGGCGGCACACACCACCACCGAGTCGCCCCGGGACCGGGCCATCCACCACCGGCCGAAGGCCTCCTCCACCATCACCGAGCGCTCCCCGCCCACCACCCGGCCCTGAGTCAGGTACTCCTCGACGATGCTCTTGTCGCCCGCTCGCAGGCGCAGGCTGGCGGCCCGCTCCCACTCGGCGTGGAAGCGGCGCACGCCGGTCAGCTCGGCGGCGTTCGTCTCAGTGGCCAGCAGACGGAACAGCCCACCGGCCTCCACC
>JAHWJU010000281.1 GCA_019348255.1 Actinomycetota bacterium
GCAGGAGTGGTCACTGTGCAAGCATGGCAGCCATGGATCGCCTGTCCCGCCGCATCGCCTCGATCGCCGAATCCGCCACCATCGCGGTGGACACCAAGGCGAAGGCACTGAAGGCGGCCGGCGAGGACGTCATCGGCTTCGGCGCCGGCGAGCCGGATTTCCCCACTCCGGCCTACGTGGTGGAGGCCGCCGCCGCCGCCTGCCGCGATCCCAAGAACCACAGGTACACACCCACTCCCGGCTTGCCGGAGCTGCGCGACGCCATCGTCGAAAAGACGGCCCGCGACACCGGCTTGGTGGTCGAGCCGGGGCAGGTGCTGGTGACCAACGGTGGCAAGCACGCCGTGTACAACGCCCTGGCCACCCTGGTCGACGCCGGCGACGAGGTGCTGTTGCCGGCGCCGTACTGGACGACCTACCCCGAGGCCATCGCACTGGCCGGCGGCCTGACGGTGGCGCTGCCGACGGACGAGTCCAGCGGGTTCAAGGTCACCGTCGACCAGCTGGAGGCGGCCCGCAGCGGGCGGACGAAGGTGCTGATGTTCGTATCACCGTCCAACCCGACCGGGACCGTGTACACCCGCGACGAGATCGCCGCCATCGGCCGGTGGGCGGTCGAGCGGGGGGTCTGGGTGATCACCGACGAGATCTACGAGCACCTGGTCTACGGCTCCGCCGCCAACCACTCGATGCCGGTGGTCGTGCCCGAGCTGGCCGACACGTGCCTCGTGGTCAACGGTGTGGCCAAGACCTACGCCATGACCGGCTGGAGGGTCGGCTGGATGCTCGGCCCCGCCGACGCCGTGAAGGCCGCCGCCAACCTGCAGTCCCACGCCACGTCGAACGTGGCCAACGTGAGCCAGCGAGCTGCTCTGGCCGCCCTCGCCGGCGGCCTCGGGGCCGTCCACGTCATGAGGGAGGCCTTCGACCGCCGGCGCCGGACGATGCTCGGGATGCTCGAGCAGATCCCCGGGGTCACCTGCGTCGAGCCCCAGGGCGCCTTCTACTGCTTCCCGTCGCTCGTGGGATGCCTCGGCCGCGACCTCCAGGGCCGGGTGGCGGCGACCACCCTGGAGCTGGCGGCGTTGATCCTGGAGGAGGCGAAGGTGGCCCTCGTGCCCGGAGAGGCCTTCGGTGCACCCGGCTACGCCCGCCTTTCCTACGCCCTGGGCGACGACGACCTGGTGGAAGGGCTGAACCGCCTCACCAAGTTCCTCGCCGGCTGAGCGGCATGCCCCAAGCGAAGCGACCGGCGGCGGGGTCCAAGGCCAAAGGCGCGGCCAGGAGCACCGGGAAACCGGCCAGACCGGCCAAGTCGACCAAGGCGTCCAAGGCGTCCAAGGCCGGATCGCGCCCGGCGGGCAAGGCCGCCGGCCCCACCCGCTCCGAGCGACTGGACGCGGCGCGCCGCCAGCGGCAGCGCCGAGGGCTGTACCTCCGCCTGGTGCTGGGAGCGGCGGTGCTGGCCGCCATCGGGGCCTCCGTCTACGCCGGCGCGACGTCGCAGAACCAGGACCGCAGCCTCGTCGCCGACCTCACGTCCGGCCCCGGGGACTGTGCCTATGACACCAAGTTCGACGGCACCACCCGCACCCAGTCCGCCCACGTCCCGTCGCCCACCTACACCGTGGACCCGCCGGCGGGCGGGGCCCACGAGCCGTCGGCCGCGCCGCCTGGGTTCTACAACCCGGGCAACGTCCCGAGCGACGGCAAGCTGGTGCACGCCATGGAGCACGGCTTCGTGGTGCTGTGGTACCAGCCCGACCTGAGCCCGGAGGACCGCCGGGAGCTGGAGAAGCTGAGCGACCGCTTCGGCCGTGAGCTCATCGTCGTCCCCCGCATTTCGCTCGAGGGCGAGGCCGCCGTGACCGCGTGGCACCGTCGCCTCGTGTGCCGCCAGCTCGATCCCGAGGCGGTCGGCCTCTTCACCACCTCCTTCAAGGACCAGGGGCCGGAGAAGGGCTTCCTCTAGCTGAAGGTCCGGGCCTCTCACGCGCGAGGATGACCGGATGGGACGCATCCTCGTCACCGAGCTCCTCGCCGACGCCGGCCTCGACGCCATGCGGGCGGCGGGACACGACGTCGACGTCCGGCTCGACCTGTCTCCCGAGCAGCTGCCGGGGGCGGTGGCAGGCTCCCACGCACTGATCATCCGGTCGGCCACCAAGGTGACGGCCGACGTGATCGAGGCCGGGCGCGACCTCATCGTCGTCGGCCGGGCCGGAGTGGGCGTCGACAACGTCGACACCGCCGCCGCCACCCGTCGTGGCGTCATGGTGGTCAACGCTCCCGGTTCGAACAGCCTCTCCACCGCCGAGCACGCGCTGGCCCTGCTGCTGGCCCAGGCCCGCAACATCCCCCAGGCCCACGCTGCTCTAAAGGGCGGGAAGTGGGAGCGGTCCCGGTGGGAGGGCGTCGAGCTCCACGGCAAGACCTTGGGCGTGCTCGGCCTCGGGCGCATCGGGACCCTGGTGGCGCAGCGGGCGCACGCCTTCG
>JAHWJU010000282.1 GCA_019348255.1 Actinomycetota bacterium
CGCGGCGAGCGCAGTGGGCCGAGCGCTACGTCGGGAAGTACCGCCCGTTCTCGCCCGGCCTCAGCACGGAGTTCGTGACCCAGAACCTCATGTTCGAGTTCCAGCCCGAGCGGGCCTTCGCCGTCATCGAGCGGGAGGAGGAGTTCTCCACCCGGGCGACTCGGTGGGTCTTCGAACCCGGGGGCTGACGACACTCGTCGTGCTCAGCCGGTTGCTCGCACGGCGTCGCCGGCGTCGACCCGCTCCCGCTGGGGGACGACGGTGTAGCTCGGGTCTTCGGCCGACGCCACGCCGGCGTGGAACACCGAGAAACGGGTGCACGCCGAGCCGGCCACCAGGGCGAGGCCCGACGCTGCCGCCGCCAGCCGGCTGCGGCGGGCGAGGGTGGCGGCCATCACGGCACCACCTGCGGTCAACGCTCGGGCCCAGCGGTGGAGGCGGCCGGCGGCGCCCTGCCGGTAGGGCTCGCCGGTGAGGCCCATGCTCCGGCCCATGTGCTCGTCGGCGGCCACCTCGAGGCCGGCTCCGAGCACGGCCAGCCGCCGCGCCGGCGACGCCTGCGCCGGCGGGACCAGCACCATGGCCAACCCGCCGGCCGCCGCGCCGGCGCTGCCCACGAACACGAACGGCAGGTGCGGATAGGCGTCGTGCCAGGAGGGGACGGCGGTGTCGGAGGTCAGCACGGCGGTGTAGCTGGCGACCATCGGCGCCAGCGCAGCGGCGGCCAAGCCGGTGCCCCGCCCCATCCTCGGCCACACGCCGGTCACCTCGGAAGCGGCGGCGAGCGCAGCCGGCGGGCCGTAGGCGGCGAGCAGCCAGCTGCCCATGTTCATCGGGGAGGTGGGCCGGACCACCCGCAGCATGTTGGAGAAGCGCTCCGGACGACCGAGGTCGTGCACCAGGAACCAGGTGCTGGCGGCCAGGTTGGCGGCGGCGGCGAAACGCGAGGTCCGGCGCAGCCGGCGGTTGCCGGTGAGGTCGGCGCCGGCGGCCAGCAGCGAGGAACCCGCCATCAGCCCGCCGGTGAGGAAGTACGCCGGGATGTCCCACTTCCACACCGGCTTCTTGATGACCGGCCGCCCGTAGTACGACCGGAACTCCGCCTGCGGGACCATGGGCTGCTCGCCATCCCGGCGACCGCGCCTGCCTTCGGCGCCGCTCACCGGCCGCTCCCGGCGAAGGCGGCGACGGCGGCGACGGCCATGGTCAGCGCCGCGCCGGCCGCCCGCCGCCACATGGCCGGCAGGTCCCGGGTGGTGACCACCGGGTCCGGGGGCAGGCCGTACACCTCGGGCTCGTCGAGCAGGAGGAAGAAGGCGCCGTCGCCGCCGACGCCGTCGTTCGGGTCGTCACCGTAGAGCCGGGCCGAGGTGGCGCCGGCGCGCTGCAGGTGCTCCACCCGCCGGCCGGCCCGCTCCCGCAGGTCGTCGAGCGTGCCGAACTGGATGGAGTCGGTGGGGCACGCCTTGCTGCACGCCGGCTCGAGCCCCACCTTCAGCCGGTCGTAGCACATGGTGCACTTCCAGGCCCGGCCGTCGGCCTTGCGCTGGTCGATCACGCCGTAGGGACAGGCGGGGATGCAGTAGCCGCAGCCGTTGCAGATGTCCTCCTGCACCACCACCGTGCCGAACTCGGTGCGGAACAACGATCCGGTCGGGCACACGTCCAGGCAGGCGGCATGCGTGCAGTGCTTGCAGATGTCGGACATCATCAGCCAGCGCAGGTCGGCGGGTAGCCCCGCCGGCGCGCCGGCGCCACCGGTCGCCGGCTGCTCCACGGGCCGGGACTGCTCGATGAACGCCACGTGGCGCCAGGTGTCGGCGCCGAGCGCCCCGGTGTTGTCGTAGGACATGCCCAGCAGGTCGAGGCCGTCGCCGGGTACGCCGTTCCACTCCTTGCACGCCACCTCGCACGCCTTGCAGCCGATGCAGATGGAGGTGTCGGTGAAGAACCCCACCCGCGGTGGTGGCGCCTCGTAGCCGGCGTCGGCTGCCGGGTCGAGTGGACCGAAGAGGCGGTTGCCGCCGAGCGTCACGGGGTCGCCCCCGGGCGGTCGGTGCGCACCGGGTGGTTGCCGGTTTCGATGGTGATGCCGGCCCGCCGGCGGTAGCCGTCGACGTAGCGCAGCAGCGCCTCGCCGGTCGGGCGGCGGCCGGGGCGGAGGTCGCAGGCGCCCACCTTGGTCTCCTGGATGTGGACGTTGGGGTCCAGGGTGATCCCCACGAGATCGTTGGCCGAGTCTCCCGTGGTCAGCCCGCCCCCGTGGGCCCAGTGGTAGGGGATGCAGACCTGGTGGAGGAGCCGGTCGCCGACCCGCAGGGGGGCGAGGCGCTCGGTCACGAGCACCCTCGCCTCGACGGCCGAGCGGGCCGTGACCAGGTGCGCCCAGTGGAGATGGGTGAGGCCCCGCTCGGCGGCCAACTGGGGGGACACCTCGACGAACAGCTCGGGCTGGAGCTCGGCCAGGTAGGGGACGTAGCGGCTCATGCCGCCG
>JAHWJU010000283.1 GCA_019348255.1 Actinomycetota bacterium
GCCCTGTCGCAGTACAAGATCGCCTGGGTGGCCGACACCGACGCCGGCGCCAAGTACCGCAAGTCGGCCAGCGGCGACGACTACTACGGGATCATCAGGCGGACGCAGGGCACGCCGGCGTCGCTGGCCGAGCTGGCATTCCTGTCCAATCCGCCTGAGGCCGAGCTCCTGGCCAAGCCGGAGGTGCAGAAGGTAGAGGGTGAGGCGGTGGCCCGGGCCCTCGTCCGGTTCCTCAGGACAAAGGATCCCGGCTCGGGGTACACCGAGCCGTACCCCCGTGAGACCCCTGCCGGTGGTGGGGGCGGCGCCAGCAACTGCCGGGATCCTGCCCTGGGGTGACGCCGCCCGTCACGGCCGTGCGGCAGGACCCGTAGGATCGTCTCGGTGAGCGTTGGGGCGTTGGCATCGGGGACGGGCACCATCCTCCAAGCCATCCTGGCCGCTGACATCGCCGTCGAGGTGGTGATCACCGACCGCCCGTGCCCGGCCCTGGACATCGCCGAGGCGGCGGGCGTGCCGGCGGTGCTGGTCGAGCGGCCCAGCTTCGGCGCCAGCTTCGACCGGGAGGCCTACGCCGACGCCGTGGTGGAAACGCTCAGGAAGTTCGACGTGGAGGTGGTGGCCATGGCCGGCTTCGGCACGGTCATTCCCACCGCCGTGCGGGCTTTCCCAGGCCGGATGCTCAACACCCACCCGTCGCTGCTGCCCTCGTTCAAGGGCTGGCACCCGGTGCGCGACGCGCTCGCCTACGGCGTCAAGGTCACCGGCTGCACCGTCCACGTGGTGACCGAGGAGATGGATGTCGGCCCGATCCTGGCCCAGGAGGCGGTGCCGGTTCTGCCTGGCGACACCGAGGAGTCGCTGCACGAGCGGATAAAGGAGGTCGAACGGCAGGTGTACCCGGCCACCATCAAGAGCTTCCTGGACCAAGGACGGAATAGATGAGAGCCCTGTTGTCGGTGTGGGACAAGACGGGGCTGGAGGCCCTGGCCAGGGGCCTCGTCGCCCTCAGGCACGAGCTGGTCTCGAGCGGCAACACGTCGCGGTTCCTGGCCGACAAGGGGATAGCCCATACCGAGGTCAGCGCCCTGACCGGTGCCCCCGAGATTCTCGGCGGGCGGGTCAAGACCCTGCACCCGAAGATCCACGGCGGCATCCTCGCCGACCGCTCCCGCCCGGACCACCAGGCCGACCTGGACGCGCAGGGGATCGAGCCCATCGACCTCGTCGTGTGCAACCTCTATCCCTTCCGCGACGAGCCGGGCATCGAGATGATCGACATCGGCGGCCCCGCCATGGTCCGAGCCGCGGCCAAGAACCACGAGCACGTGGGGGTGGTGGTCGACCCCGCCGACTACGGGCCCGTTCTCGACGAGATCCGCCGGGAGGGATCGCTGGGCGCCCCCACCCGCCGCCGACTGGCCCGGGCTGCATTCGCCCACACCGCCGCCTACGACTCCGCCATCGTGGGCTGGCTGGACGACACCGGGGCGGGCGCCGACGTGCTCCCGCCCACCATCCACCTGGCGCTGGAGCGGACCGACGACAAGCTCCGCTACGGGGAGAATCCCCACCAGCACGCGGCCCGCTACCGGTCCATCGGCCGGCGCAGCTGGTGGGACGAGGTGGAGCAGCTGAGCGGGCTGGCCCTTTCGTACCTCAACGTGTACGACACCGAGGCGGCGTGGCACCTGGTCCACGACCTGGCTGACCCGTCGAGCGACGGTGCCGCCTGCGCCATCATCAAGCACGCCAACCCGTGCGGAGCCGCGGTGGCCGCCGATCCGGCCGAGGCCTACCGCCGGGCGCTGGCGGCGGACGAGAAGTCGGCCTTCGGCGGCATCGTCGCCCTCGACCGGATGGTGACCGAAGAGGTGGCCGACGCCATCGCCGATGGTCCCCAGGCCGACGTCATCGTCGCCCCGTCGTTCGCCCCCGGGGCGGTGGACAGACTGGTGGCCCGGCGCAAGGCCACCCGGCTGCTGCAGGCGCCGGCGCCGGCGTCGGAGCCGCTGCACTTCCGCCAGATCGACGGCGGCTTCCTGGTGCAGGAGCCGCACCACTTCGCCTCGTCCCGCCAGCAGTGGCGGGTCGTGACGAAGCGCCAGCCGAGCGAGGCCGAGTGGCGCGACGCCGAGTTGGCGTGGCGCCTGGGCGGCTACGTGAAGTCCAACTCGATCGTGCTGGTGGCCGATGGCCAGGCGGTGGGCATCGGTGCCGGGCAGCAGAGCCGGGTCGACGCCGGTGAGATCGCGGCCAGGAAGGCGGCGGGACGGGCGGGGGGCGGCGCCTGCGCCAGCGACGCCTTCTACCCGTTCCGGGATGGCATCGATGCAGCCGCTTCGGCCGGAGTGGCCGTCGTGATCCAGCCCGGGGGCGCCCTCCACGACGACGAGATCATCGCCGCCGCCGACGAGCTCGGCCTGGCCATGGTCTTCACCGGCGAACGGCACTTCTTGCACTGATGGCCACC
>JAHWJU010000284.1 GCA_019348255.1 Actinomycetota bacterium
AAGCAGGTCCGGGCCTACAAGCAGGAGATGAAGGCCAGGGCCAAGGCCAAGGCCTGACGGTGGGGCGGCGCGACGCGGCCGCCCAGGAGCTGCCGGCTGTCGACCCCGACACCGGCGCGCTGCTCAGCGCCGGTGACACAGCTGCCCCGCCCGCCCTACCGCCGCGGCCCGGCCGCCGGCTGCACCGCGTGGCCGCCGCTCTGAGCGGGCTGGCTCTGATGTCCGGCGCCGGCGCCGTCTACGCCGGCGCCACCATCGTCGAGTTGCGGCGGGCCGAGCGGGTGTGGCAGGCCGCCATGACCCTCGACGGACAGCGGGCGGCGGCCGAGGAGACGGTTGTCACCACCCTCCGCTCCTACGGCGAGGGAGACGAGGCCGCCGTGGGGGCCATCCGCCGCCTCGGGGAGGACGAGGCGCGGCAACTGGCGGGGCTGGAGGCGCAGCTGCGGGAGGCGAAGATCCTCGACGGCGGGCTGAGCCGGCTGCGTGACGACATGGTGCGGGCTCTGCGGTTCCGCCAGTCGGCGCTCGTCACGAACCGGCTGCAGCTCGACGACCGGGAGCTGCGCCCGCTGGGGGCCCGGCTGGCCGACCAGCGCCACCGCTGGCGGCTCCCGGAACGGCGCCTGTCACCAGTGCCGCGGCTGGCCGAAGCGGACGGTGCCCGGCGGCGGCTCGAGCAGTTCGCCGACGAGCCCACGAACACGGTGCTGGTGGGCCGCACCGCCGCCGAGGTGGTGGTGGTCGACATCGACGCCAGCCGGGTCCACCGCCGTCCTGCACCCGGGATCACCGGGCTGTTCGTATGGGGTGAGCTCGCGATTGCTTCCGCCGACGGCCGGGTCACCGCCCACCCGTTGGACGTGGGCGAGCCGCCCCGGTGGAGCGTCCCCGGGACCTCCGCCTTCCCGGCCGTCGAGCCGGAGCTCATCTGGGTGGCCGCGCCCGATGGTGTGCGGCTGGTCGACCTGTGGGGTGCGGCCGTGTCACCACCGGTTCGCCTGCCCGCCCGGCGCACGGCAGTGGCCGCCACCACCGGAGGCCTGGTGCTGATCGGGGAGAGCGGCGGCATCGAGGTCTGGCAGCCGACCAGCGGCGCCCTGTTGCGGACCGTCAGCCGCGCCGGGCGGCTGGTGGCGGCGTCGAAGGACTCCGTGGCCTGGCAGGAGCCCGACGCCACCGTGATCCAGGTGACACCGGTGACGAGGGATGCCGATGTCCGCCACTACCCGCTGCGGCGCACCGATGCCGGCCCCGGTGCCTTCTCCCCCGACAGCTCGCTACTGGCGGTGCCGGCCGGGCCGCCGGCCGGCGCCATCGCCCGGGTGGTCGTCGTGGATCGTGATGACCCCGGCCTGCGTGTATCGGGCGGTCCGGCGACCACCTTCGCCGATGCCTCCCTGGCCTGGTCCGCCGGCGGCGACTGGCTGTTCTGGAAGACCCGTGACGGCCGGGTCGCCCTTCAGCGGCACGGCAAGAGAGATGTGCGGGTGTTGCGGGCCGATCTCGGCGAGGTCCTGTCGTTCGTCACGGCCGTGGCCGCGTAGGTTGCGCACCGTGATGGTGCGCGTGAACGGCGACGAGGTCGAGGTGGCCGAGGGGGCGACGGTCGAGGACCTGCTGCGTCAGCTGGGGCTGGGCGGCAAGTGGGTCCTGGTGGAGCGCAACGGCAACCCGGTGCCCCGGGTGGACCTCGCCGTGACCGCACTGGCCCCGGCTGACCGTCTCGAGCTGGTGCGGGCCGTCGCCGGTGGCTGAGCCGGCTCTGCGCCTGGCCGGCCGGCGCCTGTACCTGTGCACACCCGACCGGCCCGACCTCGAGCGCTTCCTGGCCGCCTGCATCCGAGGCGGCGTGGACCTGGTCCAGCTGCGCGAGAAGGCGCTCGACGCCCGCCCGCTCCTGCGCCGGGCGGCGGTGGCCAAGGCGGTGTGTGCGGATGCCGGCGTCCCCTTCATCCTCAACGACCGCCCGGATCTGGCCTTGGAGGCCGAGGCCGACGGCGTGCACGTCGGTCAGGGCGACGCTCCACCCTCTCTGGCCCGGCGCCTGCTGGGGGCCGGCGCCATCGTGGGCCTCTCCACCCACGCCGCCACCGAGTTCGACGCCAGCCATCAGGAGCCCGTCGACTACGTGTCGGCCGGGCCGGTCTCACCGACGCCCACCAAGCCGGGGCGACCCGGTACCGGCCTCGACTACCTCACCTACGCCGCATCCTCGGCGACGCGGCCTTTCTTCGTCACCGGCGGAGTGACCCCGGCCACGCTGCCGGCCATGCTGGCGGCGGGAGCACGGCGCTTCGTCGTCGTCCGCCACCTCACCGAAGCCGACGACCCCGAGGCCGGCGCCAGGGAGTTGCGGCGGCTCATCGACGCCGCCTGGGAGGACTCAGCCGTCGAGCACCTGGCGGTCGAGCCAACCCAGTAGCACCGCCACCGCCCGGGGGTCGTGGCGAAGGCGGTGGCCGGCGCCGG
>JAHWJU010000025.1 GCA_019348255.1 Actinomycetota bacterium
TTGAACAGGTTGTTCAAGACCACGTTGGCGTTGGCATCGCGCTTGAGCGGGAAGACGATCTTGGTCTCGAGCCCGGCGGAGAGGTTCTGGATGTCTCGGATGCCGTCGATCTCCCGGGCATTGACCAGCTCTGCCACCTTGAGCTCCAGAGCGGCGGCGCTGGCCTGGTACGGAAGCTCCGTGACCACGATCTGCACGCCGCTCCTGGTCTCCTCGATCTCGGCCCGGGCGCGGACGCGGATGGAGCCCCGTCCCGTGCGGTAGGCATCGATGATGCCGGAGCGTCCGAGGATGAGCCCGCCCGTGGGGAAGTCCGGCCCCTTGATGAACTGCATCAGATCGTCGGACGTGGCCGTCGGGTTGTCGATGAGGTGGATCGTGGCGGCGATCACCTCGCCCAGGTTGTGGGGCGGGATGTTGGTGGCCATGCCCACGGCGATGCCCTGGCTGCCGTTCACCAACAGGTTGGGGAACCGCGCCGGCAGGACGACCGGTTCTTCGAACTCGTTGGTGTAGTTCGGCGAGAAGTCGACGGTGTTCTCGTCGATGCCGGCCAGCATGTGGTTGGCCAGCTGGCCCAGCCGGCACTCGGTGTAGCGCTCGGCCGCCGGTGGGAAATCGGGCGAGCCGTAGTTGCCGTGGAAGTCGATGAGCGGGTGGCGAAGGGAGAACGGCTGGGCCATGCGCACCAGGGCGTCGTAGATCGCTTGCTGGCCGTGGGGGTGGAACTTGCCCATGACGTCGCCCGTGACCCGGGCGCACTTCATCCGGGGACGGTCGGCCCGCACCCCCAGGTCGTGCATTCCGTAGAGGATGCGGCGGTGCACCGGCTTGAGCCCGTCGCGGGCATCCGGCAACGCCCGCTGCATGATGACGGACATGGCGTACTCCAAAAAGGAGCGCTCCATCTCCTCTTGGATCTCGACGGGCTCGATCCCCGGGCGGTCGGGCGGCGGGGCGGTCGTGGTGTCGCTCATTGCGGCCTAGATGTCCAGGAAGCGGACGTCTTTGGCGTTGGTCACGATGAAGTGCTTGCGCAGGTCGACGTCGTCGCCCATGAGGATGCTGCAGACCTCGTCGGCCAGCGCCGCCTGTTCGATGGTGACCTGCAGCAGCGTCCGCCGTGCGGCGTCCATGGTGGTGAGGCCCAGCTCGTCGAAGTCCATCTCACCCAGGCCCTTCAGCCGGCCGAAGTCCGCTTTGTGGTTGGGGTGCTGGGCCAGGAAGGCCTGCTTGGCCATGTCGTCTTTGAGGTAGACGGGTTCTTTGCCCACCACGGTGGAATACAGCGGCGGCTGGGCCACGTAGACGTGCCCGCCCTCGATCAACGGGCGCATCTGCCGGAAGAAGAAGGTGAGCAGGAGCGTGCGGATGTGGCTGCCGTCCACGTCGGCATCGGCCAGGATGATGATCTTGCCGTAGCGGATCTTGGAGGCATCGAACTCCTCGCCGACGCCGGCGCCGATGGCCGAGATCATCGCCTGGACCTCGAGGTTCTTGAGCATCTTGTCGATTCGGGCCCGCTCCACGTTCAAGAACTTGCCGCGGATCGGCAGGATCGCCTGGTTCTCGGGGTTCCGGGCGCGGATGGCCGAGCCGCCGGCGGAGTCGCCCTCCACGATGAACAGCTCGGCGTCGGCCGCGTTCTTGGTGCGGCAGTCGGTGAGCTTGCCCGGCAGGCCGGCGCCTTCGAGGGCGGACTTGCGCCGGGTGGCATCGCGTGCCGACTTGGCCGCCACCCTGGCCCGAAAGGCTTCGACCGCCTTCTTCACGATCTTGTTGGCTTCAGCCGGGTGTTCTTCGAGCCACTCGGCCAGCTTGTCGTTGGTCGCCCGCTCGACCATCGATCGCACGGAGATGGTGCCGAGCTTGGACTTCGTCTGGCCCTCGAACTGGGGCTCTTGGATCTTCACCGCGATGATGCAGGTGAGCCCCTCCCGGATGTCCTCGCCGGCCAGGTTGTCGTCCTTTTCCTTGAGCAGCCCCTTGGCCCGGGCGTAGCGGTTGACGACGTTGGTCAGCGCTTTGCGGAAGCCCTCTTCGTGGGTACCGCCCTCGGTGGTCTCGATGCCGTTGACGTAGGAGTGGATCCCCTCGTAGTAGGCGGTGTTCCACTGGAACGCGATCTCCAGGTGGGAGTCTCCGTCAGTCACCTCGTAGTGGCCCACCCGGCTGAAGAGCGGCTCCTTGGAAGCGTTGAGGTGGCGGACGAAGTCGGCGATGCCGCCGGCGTACTTGAAAGTCACCTCCCTGTGCTCGGGGGTGGTGGCGGGGCGCTCGTCTTTGAAACGGATCTCGAGGCCCTTGTTCAAAAAGGCATAGGTCTGCAGCCGCTCGATCACGGTGTGGGCCCGGAAGTCCACGCCTTCGGAGGCGAAGACCTCGGCGTCGGGCCAGAAGGTCACAGTGGTGCCGGTGCGGCCCCGGGGAGCGGGCCCCACCACCTGCACCTTGCCCACCGGCTTGCCACCCTTGACGAACTCCAGGCGGTGGCGCTGGCCGTTCTTGTCGACCTCGGCGATGAGCCGGGACGACAGGGCGTTCACCACGGAGACGCCGACGCCATGGAGCCCGCCCGACACCTTGTAGCCACCGCCGCCGAACTTCCCGCCGGCGTGGAGCACCGTCATGATCACCTCGATGGTGCTCTTGCCCTTGTGCCTTCCCTTGGTATAGGGCTCGACCGGGATGCCCCGGCCGTTGTCGGCGACCCGGCAGCCGCCGTCGGCGAGGAGGGTGACGTCGATGCGGTCGCAATATCCGGCCATCGCCTCGTCGACGGAGTTGTCGACCACCTCTCGGATGAGATGGTGCAGCCCGGTGAGACCGGTGGAGCCGATGTACATTCCCGGGCGCCGGCGAACTGCCTCCAGGCCCTCCAGCACGTCGATGTTCTCGGCGCCGTAGGACCCGTCACGACCGGTCCTAACCGACTGCTTCGGGGGCTCCCCAGGTGGTTGCGGCACTGCCTGTTGCGCCACGGACGCGGCCTCTCGAAAGGGTTCGGAAATGGGGCAACCCGGCCGCAAAAGTGCTGGTCAGCGGCCTGAATTGCAACGTTTGTAGTTTACCAGAGACCGGGCTGTCGACATACCTTCGAACGGGTGGTCAGCCGAGGTCAGCCGCGGTCGGGGGCTTGGACGTGGATGTCGAGGCGCCCGACCACTCCAGGCCCCGCCACCTCCTCCAGCCGGGCGAGCACGGTGGTGGCGAGATAGCGCAGCTGTGTAGCCCAGCCGGGATGGTCGACGGCCACAGACAAGGAACCAGCACGCAGCGACACCGGCCGGCTGTGGGCCGCCACCGCCGGGCCCACGGCCTCTTCCCAACGTGAGAAGACCGCCCCCAGCGCCGACGCCGTGGGTGCTCCCAGGCGGCGGGCCAGCGAGTCGAGCCCGTCGGAGACGGGTCTGGGGCCACTCTGGTCAGCGTCGCCCACCTCAGACCACCCGCCCACCGGCGACCCGCACGATACGTCCGGCGCGGGCCCCCTCCGGCACGAAGCCGGCCGTGGTCAGCAGAGACTGCCCGGGCGGCAGATGGGTGAGCAGGGCGTCGGCCCGCTCGGGATCGAGTTCGGAGAAGACGTCGTCCAGAAGTAGGACCGGTGCTTCACCCACCTGTTCGCTCACGAGGCGATGGGCGCCGAGCCGGAGCGCGAGGGCCAGCGAGCGCTGCTCGCCCTGTGATGCATGGGTGCGAACCGGAAGTCCGCCGATGGCCAACACCAGCTCGTCGCGGTGCGGCCCCACCAGCGACACCCCCCGCCGGAGGTCGTCGTTTCGTGACTTGACCAACGCGTCGGCCAGCGGCCCGGTCCAGGATCGCTGGTAGCCCATCGTCACATCAGCTGCGGTGTGGGCGACCTGGTCATATGCCTTCGCCACCTCCGGCTCCAAGGACGTGACGAGCGCCTGGCGGCTTGCGGCCAGGGAGTCGCCGGTGGCAGCCAGTTGGGCGTCCCAGACGTCGAGGGTGACCTCCACCTCCGGAGAGAGCCGCCCCCCGCTCTGGCGCAGCAGGGTGTTGCGCTGACGCAGGATCCGGTCGAGGTCGCGCTGGAGCGCGTCGTGCTTGGGATGGAGGGCCACCAGGACCTCGTCCAGGAAGCGCCTGCGCTCAGCGGGCCCGCCCTTGACCAGCACCAGGTCATCCGGGGCGAAGACGCTCACCCGCAGCGCCCCCAGCAGGTCACGGGCCCTTCGCAACGGCTGTCGGTTCACCTGCACCCGATCCCGCCCGGAGCCGTTGAGCTCGGCCTCGACGAGAACCTGACGCCCGTCACGCTCCCCCTCCGCTCTCACCACAGCCCGAGCGCATCCTTGGCGAATGAGTGCCTCACCGGGAACCGATCGGAACGACGACAGCGTCGCCAGGTAGGCGATGGCCTCCAAGAGGTTGGTCTTTCCCTCACCGTTGGCGCCGACGATGATCGTCAGCCCGCTGGGGTCGGGCCTCAGTTCGGCTGAGCCGTAGTTGCGGAAGTCGGTGAGCCAGAGGCGGGTCACCCGCACGGGCAGCGGAGTCTCAGTTGGTGAGGCGCACCGGCATGAGCAGGTACAGGTAGTCCCCGCCCTCGGTGGCCCGCACGGTGGCCGGCTTCATGGGATCGATGGTCTCGAGGGCGATCTCCTCGCTCGCCACCGCCTCGAGGCCGTCGATGAGGAACGACGGGTTGAAGCCCATGACCAACTCGGTGCCCTCGTACTTGGCCTCGAGGTCCTCGGTCGCCTGGCCCAGCTCCTGGGTTATGACCGTGCATTCGACACCGTCGGGCTTGAGCGACACCCGTACCGGCGTGATGGCGTCTTTGACCAGGAGACGGACCCGCCGAACGGCATCGAGCAGTGCTTCGCGGTTCACCGTCAGCCGGTTCGGATACCGGTCGGGGATCAACTTCTGGTACGGGGGGAACTCGCCCTCGATCAGGCGGGTCGTGAGCCGGACGTGGCCGACCTCGAAGGAGGCGTCGCGCTCGCCCAGACACACGGTGACAGAACTGGCGTTGCTCAGCAGGCGCTGAACCTCGGCCAGCGCGCGCGACGGGATCAGCACCCGTTGGTCCTCGCGCAGCATCGAGGTGCCCGGCAGGTCCCGGACGGCCAAGCGGTAGCGGTCGGTCGCCACCAGGCGCAGGCCGGGCCGATCGGAGCCGGAAGGACCTTCCCCGGTCAACAGCACGCCACTGATCACCGGCAACGAGTCGTCGTTGCTCGCGGCTCTCACAACCTGGCGGAGCGCCTCGGCCAGTTCCGCAGCGACCAGGGTCACCGCGTCGGCGACACCGCTTGCGGCCTCAGCGGGAAAGGGAAGGCGGGGGAACTCGTCGGCGGGCAGGATACGCACCGCGAACTGCGAACGGCCGGAGGTGATCCGGACCTCGTCGTCGCCGGATTCGAACGTGACGGCACCGGGCTCCAGGGCGCGCACGATGTCGGTCACCAACCGGGCAGGCAGGACCGCAACCCCATCGGCGCGGCCCTGTACCTCCGTCTCCACCTGGATGGTGAGGTCCAAGTCACTACCGGCGAGCCGCAGCTCGTTGCCGGAGACCTCGAGACGGACCCCCGAGAGCACAGGCAGTGCGCCGCCGCGGGTCGCCACGGCCCTGCCCGCCGTGCCGAGGGCCTCGACCAGGGTGTCACGCTCGCATCGGAACTTCACGTGCCTCTTTTTCCGTTTCTCTCTTTAGAAAACTGCAGATGCAGTAGATGGTGCTGTGGATTGTGGAGAACTCGCTGTTGCCGCAGGTGAGGCCCCCTGACCGCGTGTGGGTGGCAGTCCCCAGGTTCCCACAGGGGTGGGACGGCAACTGGGATCCCGGTGGACGACGCCGGCATTTCCCCAGGAATGACAAGGGACCGACACAGAGCCGTCCCCAACGGCGGCCACAGCATTCACACCCCCTTCTTGATGCGGTGCATCAGCTCGCTGACCTGGTTGTAGATCTGGCGGCGCTCCTTCATCTGCCCTGAGATCTTTTCCACGGCGTGCATGACGGTTGTGTGGTCGCGGCCTCCGAACTGGCGACCGATGGCCGGGTAGCTGTAGTCGGTCAGTTCCCGGAACACGTACATCCCGATCTGGCGGGCGGTCACCAGGGGCCGCCGCCGGCTGGCGCCGCAGAGCTCGTCGACGTCGAAGCCGAAGGTCTCGGCCGTGGCCTCGAGTATCACCTGGGGCGTGATCGTCCGGGGCTGATCGGAGGTGACGATGTCGGCCAGTATCCGCTCCGCCAGGTCCCGCGTGGCCGGCTCGTGGTTGAGGCTGGCATAGGCCGAAACCCGGAGAAGGGCACCTTCGAGCTCGCGGATGTTGTTCTTGATGTGGACGGCGATGAAGTCGAGGACTTCGTCGGGAATGGTGCCGCCGTCGGAGTCGGCCTTCTTGCGCAGGATGGCAAGACGCGTCTCGAGGTCGGGAGGCTGCACATCGGTGATGAGGCCGCACATGAAGCGGCTGCGAAGACGCTCTTCGAGCGTGGCCAGGGACTTCGCGTGGCGATCGGAGGTGATGACGATCTGGCCGCCGGCGCCGTGGATCGTGTTGAAGGTGTGGAAGAACTCCTCCTGCGTCGCCTCTTTGTTCTCCAGGAACTGGATGTCGTCGACGAGCAGCACGTCGCACTCGCGGTAGCGCCGCTTGAACTCGGGCTTGGTGTTCGTGCGGACGGCGTCTATGAACTCGTTGGTGAAGGTTTCGGTGGAGACATAACGAACTGTCTTGGTCCCGTAATGCTCACCGACGTAGTGACCTATGGCGTGGAGGAGGTGCGTTTTCCCCAGCCCCGCCTCGCCGTGGATGAACAACGGGTTGTAGCTTCGGGCAGGGGTTTCGGCCACTGAGAGTGCGGCGGCGTGAGCGAAGCGGTTGGAGGCGCCGATGACGAAGGTGTCGAAGGTGTACTTCGGGTTGAGCGGCAGCCGGATCCCGTCTCGGCCACCCGACGCGGAGGCTCGTGGCTCGGGCCGAGCGGCGCTCCACCTGCGTCCCGAGATGGCCTCGAAGTAGGTATCACCGCTGGTCACAGGGATGTCGGAGTCGTCGAAGTTGTCCTGGGCCACCGTGCGGACCAACAACTCGA
This sequence comes from Actinomycetota bacterium, assembly GCA_019348255.1. Classification (GTDB taxonomy): domain Bacteria; phylum Actinomycetota; class Acidimicrobiia; order Acidimicrobiales; family CADCTF01; genus JAHWJQ01. Next base: position 7,085 of record JAHWJU010000025.1, read on the forward strand.
CGGCAACTCCGCCCCCTGTGATCCCGGCTACCGCGTCGCGCAGGACACCGAGATGTCGAGCCTCGATGCGTTCCTTCACCAGGGCATTGGGCACGGCCAGCACCAGCTGATCGCCGGTGTAGGAGTCGGCCTGGATGTCCTGGAAGAAGCTCTTCCACGTCGACTCCGACATCTGCTGTTGGAGGGCGTCCGCACATGCCATCCACAGCCCCTCGGCCTCTGTCACCTGCGCTTCTGCCTCCCCGAGACCTTGTCCATCCACAGCTCCGTCCACATCTGTGGATACCGCCTGCTCGCCCCGGACAGGCTCAGGTGCCGGGGGAAGTGCGGCTTTTGAGCCTCGTTGCTGCAAGGGCGAGGGGCCGAAGGTAGCACCGGCGCGCCTGTCGCTTCTACGGCCCGGATGGAAAAAATCCGTCGCGGGCTCTAGCGTTGGGAGGCGTTGCGCACCAGCCGGCGGAGGCTGGCTGCGTCGCCAGACGTCCCGTCTCGCCCGTTCGATCTGGCGCGGCGGTCTCGAAGCCGCAGGAGGCTAGGTGAAGCGTCCGTTTCAGCCCAACAACCGGAAGCGGGCCAAGCGCCATGGCTTTCGCCACCGCATGGCCACCAGGGCCGGCCGCGCCGTGCTCAAGGCGCGTCGCGACAAGGGCCGCCAACGCCTGTCGGCCTGAGCACAGGACCGCGATGGAGCCGGCTGGGGGGGGAGCGCCGGCGGTGGGGCGGGTCCGCGACCGACCGACGTTCGCCGCCCTTCGCTCAAGCCCGTGCCGCGGTCGCAGTGGCCCCATCTGGATCGTGCGGGCGCCGGCACTCGCCGAAGGGCCGCCCAGGCTGGCCTTCGCCATCGGCCGCCGGGTCGGCGGCGCGGTGGTCCGCAATCGCCTGCGCCGGCAGTTGCGAGCGGCCTTCGCTGCCGCCGCCCCTGCTCCAGGTGCTTATCTGATGGGGGCAGGACCCGAGGCGGCGGGCCTCTCCTTCGCCGAGCTCAGTGCGCTGGTGTGCCGGGCGGTGCAGGCCGTCAGGCCTTCTCCGGCGGATCGTCAGTGATGTCGTCAGAAGCTCTCGGGGAGGTCCGGAGGTCGGGCGGGGTGGCGCGCGGCCTCAGCTTCGCCATCCGGATCTACCAGGGCGTTCGCGCCGGTCGCCCCTCACCTTGTCGTTTCGTCCCATCCTGTTCCGCCTACGGCCTCGAAGCCATCGAGCGCCACGGGGCCGTGCGTGGAACCTGGCTCACCTTTTGCCGCCTGTCCCGCTGCCGCCCGTGGGGCGGGTCGGGCCTAGATCCCGTTCCCGACTAGGAAGTCGCCCTCATGTTCGACCTCGTGTTCAGCGGCCTGGCCGGGCTGTTGAGCTTCTTCTACAGCCTCGTTCCCAACTACGCCATCGCGATTGGCCTGCTGACGCTCACCGTCATGGTCCTTTTGTTCCCGCTCAACGCCAAGGGCATGAGGTCCATGGCTGCGATGAGCAAGCTGAGCCCGGAGCTCAAGCGAATCCAGGCGAAGTACAAAAACGACCGGGTCAAACAGAACGAGGAGGTGATGGCCCTCTTCAAGGAGCACCGCGTCACTCCCTTCGGGGGCTGCCTCCCCTTCCTGTTCCAGGCCCCCGTTCTGTTCGTCATGTACAACGTCATCCGGGGCCTCACGTTCCGGCGTGCCGACGGAACGTTCGACCCGAAGTACCTCGACCACGGCTCGGCCTTGTACCGGGCGCTGCGGGGCGAACGGGAGATGGTCTCCTTCGGCATCGATCTGGCAAAATCTGCCAGCGAGGTCCTGAAGGTCTCCTTCGTGACCTCGATCCCCTTCCTCATCCTCATCGTCGGAGTTGTGGCCACCGGCTACTACCAGCAGCGGATGATCAGCCGGCGAAACCCGAACCAGATGAACGACGACAATCCGATGGCCAAGCAGATGCAGACCATGACGCGTGTGTTGCCGCTGATGTACCTGGTGTTCGGCTTCACTCTTCCCGCCGGCCTCAACGTCTATTTCCTGGTTTCGAGCCTGTTCCGGATCGCGCAGCAGGCCCTCATCTACAAGATGGACCCGAGCCTGTTGCCGACCGCTACCGACATCCCGAGCCGGAGCGTCGAGCCGAAAGAGGCGAAGGCCAAAACGGCCGGCGCGGTGGAGGCGAAGGAGCAGAAGCCCAAGCCGGCGTTGACACGGGGGGCGGGGGCGGCACCGGCCAAGGCAGCCAAACCGGCCAAGGCCACGACGAGCTCCTCCAACGGCGCCGGGGGCAACGGCAAGGCTCCCCAGCCCGGACGCGGAGGGAACCGCTCGAAGAAGAAGAAGCGGCGCTGATGGAGTGGGTGGAAACGACGGGCCGGACGGTGGAGGAGGCCCTCGAGGCGGCACTGGATGAGCTGGGTGTGGACGAGGCCGACGCCGATTACGAAGTGCTGGAAGAGCCGAAGGTGGGGCTGTTCGGCCGACTCCGTACCGAGGCGCGGGTGCGGGCGCGGGTGCGTCCCAGCACGCCGCGGCCCAAAGACGAGCGGCGGCCGCGCCCGAAGCGAGCACCTAGGCCGCCGGCGGAACAGGCGCAAACCGTACCGGCATCAGGGGAGCCGGCAGTGCCGGCCGGCGATGATCGCCCTCAGGCGCCAGCCCAGGAACCGGAACCGAGCCAGGAGAACAGGGGACCAACGGTGACCACGATCGACCAGGATGTACCCATCAGCGAGCAGGCCGAGGCTGCGGCGGAGTTCCTCAGAGGTGTTCTCGAGCGCTTTGGTTCTCAGGGCGAGGTGGTCGTCCACGAACTCGATGAGGACACGGTCGAGTTGCGCATTGACGGGGAGGACCTCGGCCGGCTCATCGGCCCCAAGGGATCCGCGCTGCAGTCGCTCCAGGAACTGACCAGGACGGTGGTCCAGCGCAAGACCGGGGCTCGCAGCGGGCGCATCCTCGTCGATGTCAGCGGCTACCGGCAACGCCGCCGCGAGGCGCTGGCCCGCTTCGCAGCCAAGGTGGCCGAGGAGGTTCGAGCCAGTGGCGTGCGGGTGGTCCTCGAGCCCATGATCCCAGCCGACCGCAAGGTGATCCACGACACGATCAACGAGATCGAAGGCGTGGCAACCACCTCGGAGGGCGAGGAACCGCAGCGGCGGGTGGTCGTGTCCCCAGCCACCCCGTAACCCAGGTGGACCAAGCGGTCCTGGGGGTGCTGGCGGAAGCCAGAGCCCTCGGCTTTCTCGGACCTGGCCCGGTCGAGGCCCATGTGGCACATGCTGGCGTGTTCGCCCAGGCCCTAGGGGTGGAGGAGCCCGCCACCACGGGCGAGGGGGGCCATCAGGGCCTTGATCTTGGTAGCGGTGGCGGGGTACCGGGATTGCTGCTGGCGGCGTGGCTACCCGAGGTCCGGTGGGTGCTGCTGGACGTTCACCGGCGCCGGACGTCGTTCCTGAGCCGGGCGGTGGCGCAACTCGGATGGGCCGAGCGGGTGTCCGTCCGGCGGCAGGAAGCGACGGAAGCGGGACGGACTTCAGAGCTGCGGGGTAGGTGCTCCTTCGTCACCGCGAGGTCTTTTGGCTCTCCTGCCCGCACCGCGGAATGTGGCGCTGCATTTCTGTTGACGGGGGGGCGGCTGTTGGTATCCGATCCGCCCGAGCCCGGGCCGCAACGCTGGCCGCCCGGAGAGCTTGCTGGTCTGGGGCTGGAGGACGCCCACGTCTGCGCCACTTCTGCGGGCACCGTCCGGGTCCTGCGACAGGCGCAGCCGTTGCCCCCTCAGTACCCTCGTCCCCGCCGGAAGATCGACCAGCATCCGCTCTGGTAGGCGTTCCACGTGGAACCGACAACGCTCGGCTCCTACTGCCGTTCCACGTGAAACGACTGGCAGGTGCTTGCATTCACGGGAAAGCCCGACCACGATGGGCCGCGTGGCCGTTCCCGAAGAAGATGTGGCGGCGCGGGCCCGTAGCATCTTCGAACGTCTTCGCGCCGAGCAACAGCCCGAAGACATCGGCGCCGCGAAGCTCTCAACGCTGCCACCGGGGCCCGTTCTGCGGTGGGACCTGTTGCCGTTGGTGATCATCCCCACGCCGGTGGGGTCGCCGGCAGCCGCCTCGGAGCTGTTGCCACCGGATTCGGAGCGGCTGCCACCGGTCCTAGAAGCCGCTGTGGACGCCGATGACGGCCTGGCCGAGGCTGGAGTCGATGCATTGGCCGCCAATCCGGCCGCTCAGCCCGTGTCCCCGGAACCGGCCCCTCCACCGGAAGCGGAGGTGGACCTCGGTGCCGTAACGCCGGATGGCTCTCGGCTCCAGGTGGAAGAGAAGGCCCCGGAACCGGAGGAACCTCAGCCGGCGGGGGAGGAAGTTCCGACGAGCATCTCGCCGTTCCTCCGGCCGCTCCCCCGGGTGGTGGCTATCGCCAATCAGAAAGGCGGCGTCGGCAAGACCACCACCACGGTGAACCTCGGGGCGAGCCTGGCGGTGCTCGGCTACCGGGTCCTGGTCGTGGATCTCGATCCGCAAGGCAATGCCACCACGGGCCTGGGAATCAACAGCCGGAACCTCGAGCACTCCATCTACGACGTCTTGCTGCACGATGTACCGGTCGAGGACTGTGTCGAGCCCACGTCTCTCCGCAACCTGTTCGTGGCACCGTCGACCATCGATCTGGCTGGTGCGGAGATCGAGCTGGTGGCCGCCTTCAGCCGAGAGTTACGGCTTCGTAGAGCCTTGCAAGAGGCGCTCGATGATTTCGACTTCGTCCTCATCGACTGCCCCCCTTCACTCGGGCTATTGACCGTCAACGGTCTTGCCGCAGCCACCGAGGTCCTGGTCCCCATCCAGTGCGAGTATTACGCCCTCGAGGGGCTCGGGCAGTTGCTGCGCAACGTCAACCTGGTCCAGGGGAACCTCAATCCGCAACTGGAGGTCTCGGCCATCGTGTTGACGATGTACGACGCCCGCACGAAGCTGGCCGAACAGGTTGCGGGCGAAGTGCGCCAGCACTTCGGGACCAAGGTGTGCCGGAACATCGTCCCTCGGACGGTTCGGCTGTCCGAAGCTCCTTCGTTCGGCCAGCCCATCATCGTGTTCGATCCGTCCTCGCGGGGCTCGCTGGCCTACCGCGAGCTGGCCAAGGAGGTGAGCGGTGGCGCGCCGCAGCGGACTGGGTAGGGGCCTTGGTGCCCTGATCCCCACAGAGGTCGCGAACGAGGGCACTGCGGCCCTGCTCGAACTGCCGGTAGCGGCGGTTACTTCCAGTAATTACCAGCCACGGCGCCATTTCGACGAGGAGGCGCTGGCCAGCCTCACCGCTTCGATTCGGGAGCTTGGAGTGCTACAACCGATCCTCGTGCGGCCCGCCGAGGAGGGCCGCTACGAGCTGATCGCCGGTGAAAGGCGGTGGCGAGCCGCCCGGAGGGCGGGATTGCAGACGATCCCCGCCATCGTGCGAGTGGCCACAGACGTGGCCAGCCTGGAGCAGGCGCTGGTGGAGAACCTGCATCGCCAGGACCTCAACGCGCTGGAGGAGGCGGCTGCGTACCAACAGCTGATCGAGGACTTCCACCTCACCCACGACGAGGTGGCGACGAGGGTGGGCAAGAGCCGCTCCGCGGTCTCGAACGCGCTGCGACTGTTCGGTCTCCCGCCCGGGATCCAGCGCCTGGTGGCCGACGGTCAATTGTCGGCGGGCCACGCCCGGGCGTTGCTGGGGAGCCCCGACCGCGGGTTCCAGGAGTCGCTGGCGAAGAAGGCGGTGAGCGAGGCGCTGTCGGTGCGGGAGGTGGAAGAGGCGGTGCGCCGGCGCAACGAACTGGCAGGCCAGCTGCCCGGAGCGACGACCGCGAGGCCCCCCTCAGGCAAGCAGCTCCGCCCGCCGGGGTTGCTCGAGCTCGAGGACTTGCTGTCGGGCTACCTCGACACGACGGTGAGGGTGGAGATGGGTGCGAAGAAGGGGCGCCTGGTCATCGACTTCGCCACCCTTGAGGATCTCGAGCGCATCTACCGGGCCATGACCGAGCCCGGTTCGGCCGGGGCGTGAGCCGCGGGCGGCCATGAGCCTGCGCCGGCAGTTGGCGGCCCTGGTCCTGGGGCTGGTGGGCGGGTTGCTGGCCGGACTGCTCCGCCGCCGCCCCGCACCCGCACCCGCCGTGGAGGCTGACGCCGCGGTCCCGGGCACGGCCACTGCGGTTGACGGCGACGGAGAGGAGTCGCGACACAGCACCTGGCCCTCGCCGGAGGGCGCTGCGCCGACTCTCTAACCCTTCGGCTGACGTCCCCATCCTGTGGAAAACCTGGGGGCGACCTTTGGGCTCACTCTTCGGGAGCACCCTCCACCCAGAGTCGAACCGCGGCGGTGAGGGCTTGGGCCAGCTCCGCTGAACGCTCCACCACCAGCGCGGCAGGGGCCAACTCGACCACCACCGCCGGCATCACCGTCTCGCGCAGCACCGGCACCGCCATCCCCCGTACGGTGCTGGTGCCGCCCAGTACCGGCGTCAGAGCCGCCTGCACCAACTCGGCCAACCGTCGACCTTCCGGGCTCTCCCAGCCACTGGGGGAGCGGTAGTACGCGGTGGAGCATCTGCCGGCACCGTCCGTCGCTAGTGCCACGCCGAGATAGGCGGCGGCGCCGGCGGCGTTGGCGCCCCCGGCTTGTTCGTAGCTGTCCGGATGCTGCAGCACGACGGCGGTGCCGCCGGCGGAGGTGAGAACGCCGGCGATGGACCTGGCCAGGGCATCGAGCCCCCCGGTCTCGCCCACGGCGATCCGGCGCCCGCTGAGGGAGCGGGAGCCTCGGCGGTGCTCCTCGCGCTCGCGCACCGTTGCCACGGAATGGGGGGCGTCGCAGGACGATCCCAGCCTTTCCAGGGCGGCGATGGTGGCGGGGCCGCAGACGGCGTCGCTCACGAGCCCGGCGTTGCGCTGGAAGTCGGCGAGGGCTCGTTCAGTGCGCGGCCCCAGGATCCCGTCGACTCGGCCTCCGTCGAAGCCCAGGGAGCCGAGTCGACGCTGCAGTTCGGCCACGTCGTCACCCCGCTGCATCGGATGGGCCAGGTAGAGCGGCCGGTCTCCCAGCCGGTAGCCAGCTTCCACCAGCGCCGACCAGGTCTGGTCACCGCACACGCCGTCGGTGCGGATGCCCCGCCGCTCCTGGAAGGCCCGTACGGCCGCCACCGTGCCCCCACCGTAGGTTCCAGGAGGATCGCCCCCGACATCGAAGCCCAAGGCCACGAGGCGGCGCTGGACATCGCTGACCGGGTCCCCCTGGCACCCGTGGGCCAGGGGGAGCGCCTTTACAGGAATTCCGAGAACTCCTCCATGAGCTGGCCCTTCCCCCTGGCGCCCACGATCCGCTTCTGCATCTCCCCGTCCTTGAACAGGATGAGGGTGGGGATGCTCATGACCTGGAACTGCCGGGCGGTTGCCGGCGCCTCGTCCACGTTGAGCTTCGCCACCCGGAGCTTGCCCGCCTGTTCGTTGGCGATCTCCTGGAGGATCGGGGCGATCATCTTGCAGGGCCCGCACCACTCGGCCCAGAAGTCGACCAGGACCGGTTCGGACGAGCCCTTGACCTCCTCGTTGAAGTTGGCGTCGCTGAGTGTCGTGATGTTGTCGGCCATGTCAGCCGCGCCTCCTCGAAGTCGGTGGGAGGCAGCGTAGCTACCCCGTGCACTCAACCCCCCCCGGCCGCCGGTCATTCCTGCGGCCGGCGCAGGGCGTCTACCAGTTGCGGGGTGTCTCGGCGATCTCGTGGTCGGCGCCGGCCGTCACCTCGAGCCAGCGCTCGGCGTCGATGGCGGCCATGCACCCGGACCCGGCCGCTGTGACCGCTTGCCGGTAGACGTGGTCCTGCACGTCTCCAGCAGCGAAGACACCCGGCAGGTTGGTGAACGACGAGCCGTGCTTGGTGATGAGATAACCGGTGTCCTCCATCTCCAACCAGCCCTTGAACAGGTCGGTGTTCGGCACGTGGCCGATAGCTACGAACAACCCGTGGACCGGCAGGGTCGAGACCTCCCCGCTCACCACGTTCTCCAGTTGCACCCCTTCGACCTGGCTCTCGCCGAGAACGTCGGTGACGACGCTGTCGAGTACGAAGGTGATCTTGTCGTTGCGGCTGGCCCGTTCCTGCATGATCTTCGACGCTCGGAACTCGCGGCGCCGGTGGATCAGGTAGACGCGGCTGGCGAACTTGGTGAGGAAGATGGCCTCTTCCATGGCCGAGTCGCCCCCGCCGACGACGGCGATCTCGAAGCCGCTGTGGAAGAAGCCGTCGCAGGTGGCGCAGGTGGACACGCCGTAACCCATGAGCCGCTGTTCGTTGGGCAGGCCCAGCATGAGGGCCCGCGCGCCTGTGGCGACGATGATCGCGTTGGCCTCGAACTGCTCGTCTCCCGCGAAGATGCGGTGCGGCGGACCGGACAAATCGACCTTGCCGGCCTTGACCGTCTTGAACTGGGCGCCGAATCGGGCCGCTTGCGCCCGGAAGTTGGCCATGAGGTCGGGGCCCATGATGCCGTCGACGAACCCCGGATAGTTCTCCACCTCGGTGGTCAGCATCAACTGCCCGCCCGGCTGGTCACTGGTCGAGGATGCTTCTCCTTCTAGTACCAGCGGGTGGAGGTTCGCCCGGGCTGCGTAGATGGCGGCCGTCAACCCCGCGGGCCCGGAGCCGATGATGATGATGTCGTGGCGGTCTGGCACGTCTACCTCTTCGTGTCGGCGGGGGCGGCCGGTCGTCGCTTGCGCCACAGGAACAACCCGGCGAGGGTGAAGAACCCGCCCACGATGGCATACACCGCCCATATGGGCAGGACGTAGCTGCCGGCTCGGACGAGGGCGATGGTCAACAGGACCATCGCCGCCGCTGCCATGACGATGATCAAGATTCCGTAGACGACCGCCCGCGCCAGCGTCTCCAGGGGCACCGCCGTCTTGTCCCGGACCGAGCCCACCACCGACTCGATGGTGTCGGCCACCTGGACCGTCCAGTCCTGCGACGGAGGCGGAGACGCAGATGTCCTGGGCCCGAGCGGCCCCTCCGAGCGGGCAGTACTGGGCTCTACGGGTGAAGCCATGCGTCGCAGACTAAAGCACGCCTCACCAGAGGCCGGGGCAGGACCACCGCGGCCCCCGGCGGCAGTAACCTGCGCCGCCGATGCGCCAGCCCATCACCGCCGTTCTTGCCGGAGTCGCCGTGGCCGTCGTGGGCGCGATCATCCTGGGCGAGTATCCGATGGTCGGCCTCACCCCCCTGCTGGCCGCGCCGTTCTTCGGTGTCGCCGTCGCCGAGGCCACTGCGACGGTGGGCCGGCACACGGATCGGTTCCTTCTCGTCGCGGTGGCCCTGGTAACTCAGGCGGGGCTCGTATGGGCCAACTGGATCTCCACCGGGCATCGCCTCGACATGGCGCCGGCCACGGCATGGGCAGGGGTGGTCCTCGGCAGCCTGGTCGCTCCGTTGTGGCTCAAAAGCGCGGGTCGGCGAGGAGGTCGCAACCGGGACGACGGAGCACGAGCGCTTGACGACTGAGTCCGCCGCTCGGTTCGGTCAACTCGAACACAAGTACCTCGGCCGGCTCCTGCTTCCAGCGCAGGGTGCTCGTCGACAGGTGTCCTCCCAGCCGGCCGGCTCCGATGTGTCGGGCCGCCTCGACGCACAACGCCGTCTCGTGGGCGGTGTCGCCGGACCGGCCGCTCCGGCGGGCGACTTGGGCCTCGGCCGTGGGGGTGGCGCGCACCGGGCGGTCGGCGGCGTCCCCGGCCGCATCATCCGGCGGTGCCGCCGCTGGTGATGCTGCGCTGGCGACCACTGCCGACAGGGCGGCCACCAGCAGGGCGGGATCCTGCTGGTCGCCGAGGTCAGCCGTCACAACCGCAGGGTCCAGGCTGAAGGGGGAGGTGGAACCGGCGGCCGCCTCGGCGGCGGGGGTGGCGTCGTCCTCCTGCGCCCCCAGGGCCGTTGGCCGATCCCCGCGCCCGGAGACGGTCTGCGTGAGCCCCGCCAGCCCGGCCAGGAGCGCCAACGCAGCGGCCGCCCCCGCGATCCATGCCCCCGGCGGCCTCACCCGCCGACCAGATCGCGCCCTCACATCCCGTTGGTTCTGAAGGTCGGTCACGGGTGCTGGCCGCCCCGGCTCGGGCAGTCCCGCTGCCGCGGCTCGCGCCATGAGAGCGTCCACCCGTGCGGGGTCGAGTGCCGCAACGGGCGTGGCGACCAGTCGGGAGGCGGTCGCCAGCTCTCCGAGTCGACCGGCGCATGCCTCACAGGCGTCCAGGTGCGAGCGGCCAGCCTCGTCCAGGTCGTAGCCGTCGAGTTCGGCTGAGAGCTGCTCGTCGTCGAGGTGGGGCTGGTTCATGGTCGTGTGGTTGGACGGTCGGGAGCGGTGGGCGGGTTCCCGGCCGCCAGAAGGTTGGCCAGTGCGCCTCGGCCCCGGGCGATGCGGGACTTGACCGTGCCCGCTGGCACCCCCAGGACCTCCGCGATCTCGGAGTACTCCAGCCCGGACAGGTCGCGGAGCACGACGGCCACCCGGAACTCGAGGGGGAGCTTCGCGAGTGCCCTGTCGATGTCGACCCGGTCGGCCGCGGCGTCGATCAACGCGGCGCCAGAGGGGGCGCCGGGTCCTGCTGTCGCCTCCAGCAACTCGTCCGCCAGGGGCTCGGCGCGCCGGCGGCGCCGGCGCAGCTCATCGAGGCACGCGTTCGTCGCGATCCGGTAGGCCCAGGTGCTGAAGGAGCTGCGGCCGTCGAAGCGGGGCAAGCCTCGGACCACGGCGATCAGCGCCTCCTGGGTGGCATCCGCACTGTCGGAGTCGTTGCCGGTGATCTGCCGGCACACCGCATGGAGCCGATCGACGTGACGCCGGAGCAAAGTGTCGAGCGCCCCCTGGTCGCCCTGCTGGGCGGCAAGCACCAGCGCAGCATCGTCGAGCAGCTCCGGGTGGTCGCGGGCGTCGATGCCGCCAGGGTAGGACCGCCGCCCCGGTCACGCCTCGATGGTCACCTCGGCCACCTCCACCCGCCCGTTGTCCCCGAGGCGGGTGATCCAGAGGAGGACTGCTTTGCCGTCCGCGCCGCCGACGTCGAAGTCGGCGCTGCCGCGGATGGCCTGTTGCCGGGCCACCGGCGACCCCCAGTCGGCCAGGCGCGACGCAGGGCGAGGGGCGACGTAGAGGCGGGCGTCCCATCCGGTGGTTGGCGAGGAGACACGGACGCGGCGGACCTTCACCTGCTCGGGCAGTTCGACCCACAGCCCCACCCCTTGCTTCAACCCGCCGAACTCCCGGGTCTCGTAGCGGACGGTGGACCACGACGTGTTGGGATCGCCGTCCGTGACCGCGCCGACGTCGTCTTCGTTCTCGGTGCGGTCGTCGCCCTGGGGATCGAAGCTGTGCGCCGCCACGGCAGCGATAGCGGTGACGGCCGCGCCCGAGCCGGATCCTCCGTCACCCTGGAGGATCTCCTTGCCCACCTCGGACCTGCTGAAGAGCACGCCCAGGCCGGCCAGGCCTCCGGCCAGCAGCACGATCACAGCGGCCGGCACCAGCCACGTCCGCTCCGTCTGGCGGAAGCTCGGCTGCAAACCGGACGGCGGCGTCGGGTCCCGTACCACCGAAGGTATGGCGTCGTCGCCACCGAGGTCTATCGACCGCAGGGCGTTCCCCAGCTCGGCCGCCGCTTGGTACCGGTGTCCGGGGTCCTTGGCCATGGCCTTGGTCACCACCGCCTCGAGGGCCCGGGGGATGCCGGCGCGCACCTGGCGGGGACGCAACGGTTTCTGGTTCAGGTGCGCCATCGCGGTCGCCACCTCGGTATCGGCCACAAAGGGCGCCCGCCCGGTGAGCAGCTCGTAGAGCACGACGCCGAGGGCGTAGACGTCCGACCGGGCATCCGGTGCCTCACCTTCGATCTGCTCGGGCGCCAGGTATTTGGCCGTTCCCAGCAGCGCACCCGGTTGGGTGAGGGCGGCACCGTCGCGGGTGGCCGCTCTGGCGATGCCGAAGTCGGCGACCTTCACCCGCGGGATCGAGTCTCCGCCCCGGGACTGCGGCTCGCACACGAGCACGTTCGCCGGCTTCACGTCGCGATGGACGATCCCGGCCTCATGGGCGTGCTGCAGCGCCTCTGCGATCTGGAGACCGATGACGCTGACCGCCGCGGCGGGAAGAGGGCCGCTCTCCTCCAGGAGCTCGCGCAGGGTCTGGCCCCTTACCAGCTCCATCACGATGAAGGCGGTGCCGTCGTCGTCACCGGTGTCGAAGGTGGCGACCACGTTCGGGTGGGCGAGGCGCGCCGCGGAGATCGCCTCCCGTCGGAACCTCTCCCGGAACGCCTCGTCCGCGGCCAGGTGGGGGTGGAGCATCTTGATCGCGACGGGCCGCGCGAGCACCTCGTCCACCCCTTCCCATACCTCGGCCATACCGCCCCGGGCCAGCAGCGCCACCAGGCGATAACGGCTCATGAGCTGGCGCCCAGGCACCGCCGCGGCGGAGCCGGCGGCGTCACCCGGTGTCGGCCGCGGGTCGGTCACCTGCTGGTTCCTACCCCCGCGCCCCTGCCCTCAGCGGGGCAGCTGGAAGGTCACGCCCATCGTGCGGGGACCACCGTGGGCGCCGATGACCGCGCCCAGATCCCCCACGATGATCTCGTCGCGGGGGTAGATGGGGGCAAGGAGGTCGAGCATGTGGTCCAAGTCGGGCGCATCACCGTGCATCACGGCCAGGTTCTCCACCCTTGGGTGCTCGCGCACCTTCTCGGCCAGGTAACGAAGGGACTTGCCCCTGGTGCGCTGCTTCGACTCCTGCTCGACCTTGCCGCCGGTCACGTCGATGATGGGCTTGATCGACAACACGGACGCCACCATGGCCTGGGCTCCACCTATCCGGCCGCCCTTCTTGAGGTTCTCCAGCGTGTCGAGAGCCGCATACACCCGCGTCCTTTCCGTCAGCTCCTCGACCACCTGAGCCACCGCGTCCATGCCCTCGCCGGCCTCCGCCTCCCTGGCCGCGGAAAGGCACATGTTTCCCAGGGCCATGGTGAGGGATCGGGAGTCGACGACCCGTACCGGCACCGCGTCCGCGACAGCCTTGGCCGCCAGCTCGGCTGCGTCATGGGTGGCTGAGAGGCTGGCTGACAGGGTGACGCACACGACCCCCTCGGACCCCTCGGCTGCAGCCCTGCGGAAGGCCGCCTCGAACGCCCCCGGTGACGGCGCCGCGGTCTCAGGAAGAACGGGCGACGACGCACACCGGTCCCAGAACTCCTTCGGCGACAGATCACGCCTGTCCACGAACTCTTGGTCACCGAAGCGAATCGTGAGGGGGACGATGTCGATCCGGTGCTTCGACGCCAAGTCGGCCGGCAGGTCGCACGAGCTGTCGGTGACGATGCGGACGGACAATTCGACTCCCTACTTCGCCGATGCCGTCGCCGATGCCTGCACCTCGTACCAGCTCTTGAAGGCCGGGATCTTGTGGAGCAGGTACGACTTGGCCTCCTTGGTGACCGTGACCACGACATCCCGCTTCTCGTTCACGGTGCACACCTTGATCTGCACCTCTTGCTCCGCCGCCTCCTGACTGCAGGCGGCGTCGAGGGTCTGCTGTGTGTAGCTGTCGCGCAGGCGGAAGGAGGCCTCGTTGGCGACCTCGTGGGCCGCATCATCGGCCTGGGCCCGCACGATCAGGGGCGAACCCAGCTCGAGGGCGGCGAGACCGAGTAGTGCGATCCCCAACACCACCTTGACCAGCCAACCACTGATCACCGTCTTCTCCACCTAGAAGGAAGGCGCACCGGGAGCAGGGCGCCGATCTCGCCGACTCCGAACAGGCTGGCGCCGGCGAGATAGACGGTAACACCACCCGCTGTGGCAACCCCCACCCGCACGGCTGCCGCCGCTCCCACCTCGCCGCCGACCTGGGAGGCAATTGCGACCACGGCGAGGGCCATCGCCGTGGTCGCTGCCGTGATGCGACCCAGCGACCGGCTGAGGACCCGCCCGTCCAGGCCACGCAGGCGCCGGCGCAGGTGGACCAACGCGCCGGTGGTGCCCGCCGCGTAAGCGACGGCGAAGGCCAGCCCCAGCCCCTGCACCCCCAAAAGCGGGTACAGGGCGATCGCAGCCACCACGTTGACGGCGTTCTCCCACAGGTACAAGAAGAACAGTGACCGGGTGTCCTGCACGGCCTGGTAGGCCGACGTCAGGAACAGCCAACAGCTGAATGCGGGGAGGCCGATGGCCATGAGCACGAGCGTTCCCGCCACGTCCCGTGCGCTGGCTCCCCCGAAGGCACCGTGCTCGAGCAGCAACGACACGATCGGCCGGGCCAGGATGACGTAGCCCACCGCGGCCGGGATGAGGATGGCGGCGATGGAGCGGAGGCCGACGCCCAACTGCCGGCGGAAACCGTTGAGGTCGCCGGAGGCCCACCGGTCCGCGAGCTCCGGCTGGATGGCCGAAATGATGGAGACGGACACCACCCCGTGGGGCAACAGGAAGATCGTGTAGGCGAGGAAGTAGACGGTGACGTCACCCGGACGACTGTTGGCCAGCAGGTAGACGAGGAACAGAGCGATCTGATTGGCGGCCACGAAGCCCACGGTCCACCCCGACAGCCGGACGATGGTCCGCACCGCCGGATGGCGCGGCGCCCAAACCCAGCGGACGTGGCGGCGGAGGGTGCGCAGCGGGAGCTGCGCCAGTGCCATGGCAGCGACGCCGGCGGTGGTACCGAGGCCGAGGAGGAGGATGGCCGACGGCCGGGCCCGCACCTCGTCCAGGCTGCGGGTTCCGATGAGGGTGGGATAGGCGAGGAACAAGGCGATGACCACCAAGTTGTTGAGCACCGGGGCGAACATCGGCGCCGCGAACCTTCGGCGGGCCCGTAGCAGGGCGGTGCACATGCTGACCATGCCGTAGAAGAACACCTGCGGAGCGAACAGGCGGAGCAGATCGGTGGCCACCGCGATCTGGTCCCTGCCGACTTCGGCACTGGTGCGCAGCGTGTACAGCCGGATGAACTGAGGGGCCACGATCACGAAGGCGACAGCCAGCACGGCGGCGGCGACCATGGCCGTACACAGCACGGCCGATACGGCGTGCCACCCTTCAGCCTCGTCCTCCCGCCGCAGCTCGCGCACGAACACCGGCAGGATCGTTCCGGAGAGCACCCCGCCGAGGATGAGCTCGTAGAGGATGTGCGGGGTGTTGTTGGCGAGGGTGTAGGTGTCCGCGAGGGGGCCGGCGCCCAGCGCGTAGGCGAAGGCGAAGATCCGGCCGAAGCCGGTGATCCGGGACAATGCGGTGCCCGCCGCCTGCACGGCGGTGGAACGGGCCAGACCGGGCGAGGGGGGTGGTGCAGCCTGAGTGGCGCTCAAGCGGGGACCAGCCGCCGGGAACGCCGAATGCGCAGGTGGTTCCCCCACCAGACGAGAAGGAACAGTGCCGCGCCGGCCGACAGGGCGGTACCGACGCCGCTCACCGCGGTGGAGCGCACGGTGTAGCGGCTCGATGCCAAGAGCAGGCTGCCGGTCGGCGACTGCAAGCGGACCCGCAGCGGGAACGAGCCGGACGCCTGCGCTCTCACCATCAGGGGCAGGGTCGTGTTGCGCCGGACCAAAGCCAGCTCCCGGGAGGCGCCCTCAGGGAAGTCGAGGGTGTCGCTGTCGACCCGCAGGACCCCCCGCACCGGATAGCCCAGGGTGCTGGTGACGGTGATCGGTATCTCACCTTCGCGCGCCGTGAGCGTGATCGACCGGTTCTGGGGCATCGACAGACCGGCCAGCTCGGCATCGATCTGCTCGCTGGCCCCGGCCAGGTACCGGTTTCGCTCCCGAGCGCGCAGGTCGGCCGATTGCGCAGCGAGGAGCGTCACGTCGATCCGCGCCAGCACGGGATTGGTCGGTTCCAGTGCCGAGGCGAAGGCCTCCAGCCGGCGCCGGCCGGTGCGGATCTCGGTCGCCGGTAAGCCGGCGGTGGGACTGCCCGAAGGTGGCGGTGCGATCTTGCGGAGGAGGTCGCGATCGCCTCGAGCGGCCCGGGTCGGACGGGCGGCGCTGCCAGCCTGGACGACCGCCACCGGGACGGCCGCGAAGAACTCGTCGAGGGTCACCCCCTCCAGGATGGGGCTGGAGGCGAGGCCCTCGAGGAGGATGTCGGTGAAGGCGCCCGAGGGTTCCCAGCCCCGCCCCGGCGACACGACCACCCCTCGCGGCGCTCCCGGACTGTCGAGGTAGACGACGGCCAGGTCGGCCAGCAGCGTATGGGCCGCCAGCTCCGGCTGCCGCCCGGCGAAGTGGCGGGCCAAGCCGCTGTCAGCCATGGCCGCCCGGACACGTCGGGCGCTGGCGTCAGCCGTCGCCGCCTCGGCTCGGGGCACGAGATCGAAGGCCTCGGCCAGGGTGGTGTTGCGAACCGCCGGCTCGAGCAGTCCCTCGGGCACGACCAGCCGCTCCACCCCCTGGTCCTGGAGATAGGCGAGGCCGGCGTCGCTCAAGCGCTCGTCCACCAACCTGGTGGTGATGGTGGGGCTCCCGTCGAAGATGCTCCGCAGGGTCTCGGTCCCCGCCGTGAGCTGCGCCGCCGCCTCCCCCTCCAGGCCCGCCTCGAGCATCGCCGTCAGGTTGGTGGGGACATAGGAGCCAGCCAGGAGCTGCCGCAACCGCAGGGCCCTGACGAAGCTGTCCAGGGTGGCCCGATCCTGTTCTCGGGGGCTCAGTCTCAGGGCCTCCGCCGACTCGGGAGTGGCCGCCAGGGTGAAGCCCACATCGGGGTGGTTGTCGAGGCTCCGCGCCAGTTCGGCGAGCTCCTCGGCCCGTTCGTCGTCGATGGCGACGCGGCCGTCTGGCTGTACGGCCGGCGGCGCGTGCAGAGGCAGGATCGTCGCCACTGCCAACCGCCGTCCCACTGTGGGCGCCACTGCGTTCACCACGAAGGTGACGAAGGTGTCGACGACGGGGCCGCCGGCGCTACGGCGCAACTCGACCCGAAGGGGATAGACCCCTTCGTTGGTGACCTCCGGGGTGAAGCTGAACGCCCGGTACCCTTCCTCGTCCACGGGGAGCTCGACCACCGGCGCCGGGGGGACCTCCTGGAGCGGCCGCCGCGACAGCCGGCCCTGCACGGCCTGGCCGAACTCGGTCCGGCTGCCCATCGCCCGGTGCAGGCTCGCCGCCACCACCAGCTCCTCGGGTCGCTCGGACCGCACCGCCAGGGAGACGGTGAAGGGCTCACCCGGCTTCCACCACGTCGTCTGGGAGCGCAGGTTCATCGCTGCGGCTGCCCGGTCGGCCGGCTGGGCGCGAACGGGTGGCGGGACCACCAGCGCGACGGCCGCCAAAGTTGCCGCCACGGCCACCGCCACCGCCACCGAGCGCGGCCGACCCTCAGTCATGGAGGTCGCGGGCCAGCACCGACAATCCGGAGGGCTCGCGTTGGAAGCCCACCCGCTCGTAGAGCGCGAGCGCGCCGCCGTTGGCGAGCTGGGTGTTCACCGTGGCCCGGTCGGCGCGCCAGCGGCGGAGCCACCGGAGGGCGTCGACGACGAGCAACATTCCGAAACCCTGACGCTGGCAGCCCGGGTGAACCGCCAGACGCTGCAGGTAACCCCGGCGACCGGAGCGACCGGTGATGGCGTACCCGATGACCTGCTGGCCGCCACTTTCGACGGCGACGCGGAAACGGGCGTGGGGCGTGGCAGCAAGAGCCTCGTGCAGAGCTGACTCGTCGAGTTGCCAGAAGGGCTCGAAGGCCAGATGGTCGACTTCGAGGACGCGAACGCGGTCGCGCCGGCCGCAGCGGCGCAGCAGCGCCCCGGTGCTCGTCGCCTCCGGCAGCTCCTGAAGGTCGTGTGACAGAAGGTGCAGGTGCTCGGTGACCTCGAAGCCGGCGGCCCGGAAACCCACTTGTTCCGCTGCCGTCAACGCGCCCGTCACGACCCGGCGGTACCCGTGCTCGGCGAGGCGCTGCACGGAGCGAGACACGAACGCGGCCGACGGGAGAGCGGCTCCAGCCAAGGGGCTGAGGTAGGCGGTGTCCTCCCGGCCCCGCCACGGGCCGACGCGCAGACGCTCGTTCCCCCACTCCATCACCGTCGTCGTGCTGGTCACGCTCACGTCGGAGTGCGAGGTTAGGCGGCGCTCCGGGAGCAGGGGTCGTCGGTTGCAGGGGCGGTACGCGCCGATCCTGCGGGCTCAGCGGCTGCGCGCTCAATCGGCCGCCCGAACCACCCGATGGTTGTTGCATGCTGGACCTGACCGAACTGCTCCGCTACACCGTGGAGCAGCGCGGTTCCGACCTGCACATCAAGGTGGGGTCGACCCCCCACGTCCGGGTTGACGGTCACCTCGAACCGGCACCGTTCCCGTTCGTGAGCCCCGCCGACGCCGAGCGCATGGCCTTCCAGATCCTGCCCCGGGACAGGGCCGACGAGTTCGTCGACAGCAGCGAGGCCGATTTCGCCCACAGCGTCCCCGGCCTCGGCCGGTTCCGGGTGAACGTCTTCCGCCAACGGGGTTCGGTCGGCCTCGTGCTGCGCCGCGTGCTGCCGGGCACCCCGAGCTTCGAGTCACTGGGCCTGCCCCCGGCGGTGCGCCGGCTGGCCGAGGAGAACCGGGGGATGGTGCTGGTCACCGGCCCCACCGGCTCGGGAAAGACGACGACGGTGGCGGCCATGATCGACCACATCAACGAGACCAAGGCCGTCAACATCGTCACGGTGGAGGATCCCATCGAGGTGCTCCACCCCGACAAGAAGTCGATCGTGAACCAGCGCGAGATCGGTACTGACACCGC
>JAHWJU010000285.1 GCA_019348255.1 Actinomycetota bacterium
GCATGGCCGACCTTCCCCTTCCGGCCGGTGTCCACCTGGTGGAGATCGGGATCGCTGGGATCGCGCTGGTGCAGGAGCTGCAAGAGGGATGGGACGTGCTCGTCGTGATCGACGCCGTCGACCACGGACGCCCGCCCGGCACGGTCATGCTCATCGAACCTGACGTGCTCGACGTCAGCACGCTCTCGGTGACCGAGCGCGGTGACCAGCTCGCCGACATGCACCTGGCCACCCCCGAGCGTTCCATGATGCTGGCCCGGGCGCTGGGCGTGCTTCCGCCCACGGTGCTGATGGTGGGATGCCAGATCGCGGATCCCGACGCCGTCGGCCAGGGGATGACGCCGGCCGTCACCGCCGCCGTCGATGTGGCCGTCGAGGAGATCGAGCGCTACCTCGCCACCCTCCTCGGCCCCACCGGCAGCGTGGGCGTCCAGTCGGCGTAGTGGCTTCCGAGGCGGGTACTCACAGCGCCGGCGTCGACCGCCGCCGCGTGATCCAGGAGCTCGAGGCCCAGCTGGCCCGTACCCCCAAGGCGGTGCGGCCCCATGAGCACGCGGCCCTGGCCTACCGGCTCGGGTTGGCCCACGCCGAGGCGCCGGCCGGTAACCCCGAGGCGGGTCTGCGCAAGGCCCTGTCGTACTTCGACGTGGCTGCGGCCATCTTCGACCCTCGTTACGACCCCGTTGAGCACGCGCGCGTCCTCAACGGTGCCGGCGCCGCTCATCGCGGGCTGGGCGATCGGGCCCGCGCCGCCAAGCTGTTCGAGCAGGCGGCGGAGCTGCTGGAGCGCCAGGGCCGAGACGACGAGCGAGCCGGTGTGCTCAACAACCTGGGCCTGGTGCGGGCCGAGTTGGGCCAGCTGGAGCTGGCGACGGCTGCGTGCGACGTCGCCGTCGATCTTTTCGACCGCACGTCGGCCGAGGGCCGGCGCGGGCGGGTCGCCGCCCTGCACACCCGGGGCATGGCCCACGGCGCCCTCGGCACCGACGAGGGCCTCGAGGCGGCGCTGGCCGACTACCGCCAGGCGGCAGCGGAGACCGAGCTGCAGGAAGCCCCCTACCACCACGGCTTGGTGCAGCACAGCCTGGGGACCGCGTACAGCGCCCTGGCGGCACGCCAACCCGGACAACGTGAGCGTCTGCTCGCCGAGGCGGTGGCCGCATTCGAAGAGTCGCTCACCGTCTTCACGCGCGGGGCCTTCCCTTACCAGCATGCATTGGCCAAGCACAACCTCGGGCTGGCTCATGCCGGCCTGGGAGGAGTTCCCAACCTGCGCCGGGCGCTGGCCGCGTTCGAGGACAGCGTGTCGGTGCTCCATCCGCAGGTCCACGCCGACGCCTGGAAGCAGGCCTACGCCAGCCTGGAGCGCGTCGAGAAGGAGCTCGAGCAACGTGTCGGCCAGCAACGGTCCCGTGCCGAACACCTCGTTGCTCTACTGGTGACGTGTGAGGCTGAGGAGCGGCGAACGCTCCTGCACGAGCGGATCACCCGCATTCTCGACCTGCCGGTGGAGAACCGCCGGCGGTCGGCGTTGACCGAGCTCGCTCTGGCATCGGCGCGACTGGATCCCGAGGATGCTCGGGTGGTCATGGAAACAGAGCTCTCGGTGCTGATCGAATTGCCGCCGAAGCAGCTCGAGGTCGGTTTGCGGGCCCGTCTGGACGCTCACCGGCGACTGGCCGACGACGAGGCCAGGGAGGAGGCCGACCGGGCCTTCGACCAGGCCATCAGCGATGCGTTGCAAGGGCCGCAGCGCATCGCCGTGCGCGACCTGCTCTACTCGACGGGATGGGAACGACCGTGACGGCCGCTGTATTCCATCCATCCACTCTGGGACGCCGGTGCTGCCATGGGTGAGACGGCTCCCGAGCGAGCGAAGGTCTTCCTCGACGCCGTGGCCTGGGGAGAGCACCTCAAGGTGTGGGAGTTGCTGTCCGAGGAAGGTCGGAGGACGGTCCTGCGAGTCGGTGCGGCGCGGGGCATGGACGAGGGACTGGCGGCGCGCCTGCGCGACGGGACGGCGGCGACGGCGGAGCAGGACGAGTTCCTGGCTGACCTGGTCAATGGCCTGCGCGCTGACCTGGCGGGCAATGACCTCGACGCCCTCGAGGCCGAGCTCGATGCCGAGCCCCCGGAGCCCGGCCGGGCTCGGGTGATCCTGGTGGCACCGTTACCCGAGGTGCTGAACCTGCCGGGCCTGCCGGTGGCGTCGGTGGACATGACGGAGGAGGACGGAGGGTGGCGAGTCGACCGGTTGATCCCCCGCACCAGCCAGTGACAGCTGTCCCGGGAGGGCCGCCTGAAACCGTCGAACGCTTCGGCCGCTCGTTCCGCCACTTCGAGGTGGCGGTCTCGGCGGGGACGATGGCCGGTGCCTGGGCTCGGCAGGAGAACGCCCCGGCGGGCGCCGCCCTGACCGTCGGGCGGGAGGTCAGCCCCC
>JAHWJU010000103.1 GCA_019348255.1 Actinomycetota bacterium
ACACGCCCCTGGTCACCATGCTCGCCCCCAGGGTGGTGATGTGGGCCCGGCGGGTCGGCACGTCGCCCTCGCCCTACCTCATGCCGCTGAGCTACGCCTCCATCTTCGGAGGCATCGTCACCGTGCTGGGGACCTCCACCAACCTGGTCGTCTCCGGCTTGCTGGAGGCCTCGGGCCAGGCGCCACTCGGCGTGTTCGAGATCACCAGCGTGGGCCTGCCCATCGCCGTAGTGGGCGTGGGCGCCATGCTCGTGCTGGCGCCCCGCCTGATCCGGGCCCGGGTGTCGCCGAGCGACCAGGTGCGGCGCCGGGCCCGGGAGTACACCGTCGAGATGCGGGTGGTGGAGGACGGGCCCCTGGTGGGACAGAGCGTGGCCGAGGCCGGGCTGCGCAACCTCGAGGGCGTGTTCCTGGTGGGTGTCGAGCGCGACGGCCATGCCATGGCGCCGGTGGCGCCGGACGAGGTCCTGGTCGGTGGCGATTACCTCACCTTCAGCGGCAACGTGGCCCGCATCGTCGATCTCCAGCGCCAGATCGGGCTGGAGTCGGCCGAGCAGCAGCACCTGTCGGTCATCGGCGACGCTCCCGGGGGGCGGCTCTTCGAGGCGGTGGTGTCCGACGGCTCCGCGCTCAGCGGCTCGACCCTGCGCGACACGGAATTTCGCAGCCACTACGGCGGCGCTGTGTTCGCCATCCACCGGGACGGCGAGCGCCTCCCCGGCAAGCTCGGCCAGGTGCGCCTCCGGGGCGGCGACGTGCTGGTCATGCTGGCCGACCCCGGGTTCCGTGAACGATGGCGCGACAGCCCCGACTTCCTCATCGTCTCGGCGCTGGGCGAGACCGCCCCTCCCCGCCGCCACCGGGCCCGGGTGGTCGAGGTGGTGATGCTGGCCATGGTGGTGGTGGCCAGCACCAACTTGCTCTCGCTGCCCCGGGCCGCGCTCGCCGCGGCCATGGCGCTGGTGTTGCTGCGGGTCCTCACGCCCGCCGAGGCCCGCCAGTCGCTCAGCTTCGAGATCCTGGTGATGATCGCCGCCGCCTTCGGCCTGGGCGAGGCTCTGGCCGAGAGCGGGCTGGCCGCCGAGCTGTCCGGCCACCTCGTGAACTTCGTCGGCGTGCTCGGTCCCCTCGGGATCCTCCTCGGCGTGCTGCTGGCCACGATCGTGGCCACCGAGACCCTGACCAACAACGCCGCCGCCGTGCTGATGTTCCCCATCGCCATGTCGGCCGCCGAGCAGAGCGGCGTGGAGCCCCGGGCGCTGGCGGTGGCCATCCTGGTGGCGGCCTCGTGCTCGTTCCTCACCCCCATCGGCTACCAGACCAACACCATCGTCTACGGCCTCGGGGGGTACCGCTTCGGTGACTTCGCCCGCCTGGGCCTCCCGCTCACGGTGCTCACGGTGGCGATGTCGATGGTGGTCATCCCTCTCGCCTTTCCCCTGTGACCGCTGTGACCTGACGTATGTACGGGGTCGGGCGAACGCGCCCGGTACGCTTTCCCACGTGAATCCCGACAAGGGTTCGGGGGATCTCGACCTCCGCCACTACCTGGCGGTCGTGCGCCGCCGGAAGCTGACCATCCTGCTCGCCGTGGTGGCCATGGTCGGCTCGACCCTGGCGGTCTCGTTGCTGCAGACCCCGGTGTACCAGGCGACGTCCCAGGTGGTGTTCAAGCCCAGCTCGGCAGAGGCGGTCTTTGCTCCTCAGAGCTACGTGGCACCCGCGCGGGTTGCCACCGAGATCGAGGTGATGAAATCGCAGTCCGTCCGCGATGCGGTCGCCGAGATCCTGGGGACCGTGCCGGCCGTCGACATCGCTGCGGTCAGCAACACCAGCGTTGTAGGCATCACCGCCGAGGACACGGTCCCGGCTGAGGCCGCCCAGGCCGCCAATACCTACGCCAGGGTCTACATCGACACCCGGCGCCAGCAGCAGGTGGACGACCTGCTCGCAGCTGGTCGGGAGGTCCAGGCCAAGCTCGACGAGATCGACCAGCAGATCGCCGAGGTCGAGCAGCCGCTGGCGGACCTCGACGCCCGCATCGTAGCCACCGAGGTGCTGACAGAGCGCCAGGCTCTCCAGGCGCAGCGAGTCGCTGTCCAGCAGGACATCGCCGCCCAACGCCAGGCCCTCCAGGCCCAGCGGGCGACCTACGTCGAGCAGCTCGATGAGGTGCAGCTGGCCGGAAGCCTGACGCAGACGGGCGGCGCCCAGTTGGTGTCGACGGCTGCCGAGCCGGCAACGCCGGTGCGGCCCAAGCCGGCGCGCAACGCCGCCCTCGCCCTGGTGGCGGGTCTCGTGCTCGGGGTCGGGCTGGCCCTCCTGCGTGATCACCTCGACGACACGGTCACCTCCAAGGAGGATCTCGAGCGGGCCACGACCGGTCTCGACGTGCTCGCCCTCATCCCTGCCGTCCCGGGGTGGAGAGACCGGCAGAAGTC
Organism: Actinomycetota bacterium; assembly: GCA_019348255.1. GTDB lineage: Bacteria > Actinomycetota > Acidimicrobiia > Acidimicrobiales > CADCTF01 > JAHWJQ01. The sequence goes on from JAHWJU010000103.1 coordinate 2,442, forward strand.
GTTCGTGGTGTCGCTCACCGAACCCAACTCGCCGCCGGCCGAGGCCTACCGGTCGCTGCGCACCGCCGTGCAGTTCATCGGCCTCAACCAACCGGTGCGGGTCATCCAGATGACCAGTCCCAACGCCTCGGAAGGCAAGACCACGACGCTGGCCAACCTGGCCGTGGCCCTGGCCAACGCCGGCCAGCGGGTCATCGTCGTGTGCTGCGACCTGCGCCGGCCCCGCATCCACGAGTTCTTCGGGCTCGACAACGCCGCCGGCTTCACCTCCGTGCTGCTCGGCGAGCTGCCGCTCTCGGCGGCGCTGCAAACCGTGCCCGGCGCCGGCCGGCTGGCGCTCCTGGCGTCGGGGCCACCCCCGCCCAACCCCTCCGAGCTGCTGGCGTCCATGCGCACCAACGAGGTGTTCGCCGCGCTGCGGTCCGAGTGCGACGTGGTCCTGGTCGACAGCCCGCCCGTGCTGCCGGTCACCGACGCCACCGTGCTGGCCCGCATGGTCGACGCCACCATCCTCGTGGGCACCGCCGGCCGCACGACCCGCCGCGAGTACCAGCGCTCGATCGAGCTGCTCCGCCAGGTGGAGGCGCCCTTGGTGGGGACGGTGCTCAACGGCATCGAGCCCGAGGGAATGTACGGCTACGGCTACGGATATTCGACTGCTCCGGCGCCAGATGGGAAGGAAGGCGCCAAGGGGCGCGGGCCGGGCAAGGCCGCGACCAACGGCAAGGTGGGCGCCGAGGTGCCGGTCACCACGGGTGCCACCACTGACGGCCCCATCGTCGTCACCAACCCCACCGACGCTCAGTAGCCGCTCAATGCGGTCGGTTGGATCTGGCGGTCATCGCCCGGCGGGCCCGCCACCACGACCGCAGTCCCCGTGGCGCCTTCCACGGCACCCACACGAGCCGGTACAGGTACCCCACAACCATCCCAACCCGGCCGCGTCGGGCGGGCGGGTACCAGATCCGAATGAACGACGGGGTGGGGACGAGTTCCCGCGCTGCTACAGCGACCTTGGCCCGCAGCCCCCGGGCGGCCGCCACCTGCTCGAACGGACGGGCCAGGACCGCGGTGGACGATGCCCGGAGGAACAGCTCGACAGAGGTGTCGGACGGCAGCCCCAATCGCTCGGCCATCTCCTTGCCCTCCGGCAGAAGGCGTAGGCCGACCCCGAAGCCGGGTAGCGCGTCCAGCTCCTCGGCGATGTTCCGTGCAGCTTCCCAATCGGGCAGGTCAAGCCGAGCCAGTGCTCGGCCCAGGTCGTCCAAGGTCTTTTGCAGTCCCAATTCTGCGTGCAGGGCCGCGTGCAAAGCCAGGGCTGGCTGCGTGAGAACCTCGGCCGCCGCCCCGCCGACGGTGGTCGGGCACGTGCGCGCGGAGATCACCGCCCAGCATTGTTCGCGCGACGTTCCCACACGGCTCGACAAGGTGTTGTGGAGGTCGATGCTGGGTGACCCCGGCCGGTCCCACTCAGTCGAGTGGTCGGCCTGCTCCCCGACGGCACCTCCGGTGTAGCGACGAACGTAACCCACGTCTTGGAGCACGGACCCGGCGACGTCGAGCTGCTCGGGCGCCACGAGGAGGTCGATGTCGACGTAGTAACGGGCCCCCCCGTCGTCATAGAGCCAGCGGGCGAACGACGCGCCCTTGAGCAGCACCGAACGGACGTCCCGGCGGCTCAGCGCGGCGATGACCTCGCCCGCGACCTGGTCCACGGCCAGGCTCAGCATGGTCAACTGCAGCGGCGGCGTCGGCTGCGGTTCCGGCATCCGGCATGACTGTATACACGTGGTTGCCCCATGAACCGCTCAGCGTCTCGCGGTGGCCCGATAGACCTCCACCACGTGGTCAGCGACGACCTCAGGTGTGAAGTCACGGGCCCGCCGACGGGCGGCCTCGCCCAACCGCTCCCGCAGTCCCGAATCGGTGGCCACGCGCTGCAGCGCGGCGGCGAGAGCGTTCACGTCGCCGGTAGCGTACAAAAGCCCGTTGTGATCATGGGTGACGACCTCGGCCGGCCCGCCGCCGGCGGCGGCCACCACCGCGAGACCGGCAGCCATGCCTTCGACCACGACTTGACCGAACGCCTCGGTGATAAGCGAGGCGTGCACCAGTACGTCGAGCTTCTCCAGTTCGGCACCGACATCGTCCCGGAAGCCTGTCAGCTCCACCCGTTCGCTTAGGCCCAACTTCACCACGTGGTCGCGCAGCGCTTGCTCGTAGTCGGTCTCCCCGAACAACGGCGCCCCCACCACCACTGCTTGCTCGGTCCCGTCGGGGAAGGCCCGTGCGAAGGCCTCGAGGAACAGATGTTGACCCTTCCACGGCGCGAGCCGGCCGACCATGCCGATTCGGAGCGACGAGCCGGCCGGGCGGGACCGAGAAACGGCCTCGATATGAACTGGGGGTGGGACCACCGCAGTCGGTACTCCCGGCGCCCCAAGGCGGTCACGGGTAGTCTGCGAGTTTGCGATTATCATGGTGGGGAGGTGGCGGACCATGGCCCGCACCATCCGTATGGCTGCCGGCGGCAGGTAGTCCGTCTCCAGCGAATCGTGGGCGTGCCAGACGACCGGGATCCTGGCCAGGGTGGCGGCAACGCTGCCGTAGACGCCGGCCTTGAGGGAGTTGGTGTGCACCAAGTCGGGACGCAGCTGGCGCAGACGGCGGACGAGAAGGGCGATGTAGCGGGCCGTGTGAAAGACGCTCGCCCCGGGCAGATGCCCGGGTTGGACCCGGTGCCTCGACAGGCCCCGAGCGATCTCTGCCATGGGCAAGACCTCAACCGAGACGCCGGCCGCCTCCAACTTGGCCACGAGCGGCCCCTCTTCGGCGAGGAGGACGTGAGCGTCCACCGCTTCCGCCAGGGCGGGCAGCAGGCGCAGCAGGGCTAGCTCCGCCCCCGATAGCTGGGCGCAGTGGTCGACGTACACGACGCGCAGTCGGGAGCTCACCTGCCCAGCATGGGCGCGGGCCCGGTCCGTGCGCACGCGACCGCCCTCGCGGCTTCTCTAAGGTGCCGTGGTGTGAGGCGGCACAGGCGAGGGAACGGAGACGGCACCGAGCCGGCCGGCATTGCAGCCGTGGTCAGAGCCCGCCAGTCTCGGTGAACCGCCGGCGCTTCGTGCTTGCCCTCGGCGCTACTGCCGCCGCCCTCGCCGTTGGAACTCCCGCAGACTGCAGCGCCCCACGCAGGAGGGGTGATTGGCCTCAGGCCGGCGTAGCGACGCACCTGGGCTACTTCAATACTCAGTACGGCGACGCCGACATGGTCGCCAAGCATCTGCAACTCGTCGGGGCCAGGTTTGCGCGGGACGAGTGGCTGCTGCCAGAGGCATCGCCCCGCCACCGCCGCCGCTACCTCGACGCCCTGGAGCTGGTGCACACGGTGGCCGGTACGAGCTTCGTCATGGTCACGGGCCGGGCCACCGAGCCCATCGACCCCGTGCTCGACGAGATGGAGGGCTACGCCCAGCTGCTGGCCGGCATCGAGGGGCCCAACGAGTGGAACCTCAAGGGGCGGTCTCGGTGGAGGGAGGAGCTCAGCGCCTACACCAAGGAGCTGTACGCCAAGGTCAGGAGCCGCCCGACGTTCGAGGGCATCCCCGTGATCGGCCCGTCCATCGGTCTCTCGAAGGACTTTGGGCCCGTGTTCGGGGATCACTCCGGGCACATGGACGTCGGCAATTTCCACTTCTACCAGCCCGCCACTCATGTCGACGTCCGTTACTACCGGGCGTCACTGGCCGGCGCCCGAGCCGTCTCAGGGAACAAGCCCATGGTCGCCACTGAGGTCAACGGCATCATCGGTGACGGCTATCCCGGCACCGAAGACGATCAGGCCGCCAGCTACGAGTCCCTGATGGGGCTTTTCGGCGACGACGGCATCCGCCGGGGGTTTTGCTACCAGCTCCTCGACTTCTCGAGCCCCTCTCGACCGCTTTCCCATCGTGAGAACAACTTCGGCTGCTACCGGGCCGACTACACGGCCAAACCACTGGCCGTACCCGTAAGCAAGGCCAACCGCAAGGACACCAGTCCCCGCCTCCTGGGGGAGGTCACCTCGTGTGACGCTGGCGCCGACCACTCAGGTTCCAGGGCGCCGGAGAGCATCCTCTCTTAGGATGCCCCAATGGCGGAGATCGCGTTAGCTCATGACTACGTCACCCAGAAGGGTGGCGCCGAGCGCGTTGTCCTCAGCATGTTGGCGGCCTTTCCCGGCGCTCCCCTCTACACAGCGTTCTACGACCCGTCGCGGACCTTCCGCGCCTTCGCCGATCACGACGTCCGAACCCTGCCGTTGGACCGCCTTCGGCCGTTGAGGCGCAATCATCGGTGGAGCCTTCCGCTGCTGGCGCACAGCTTTTCACGGTTGTCCGTGGAGGCCGATGTGGTGCTGTGCAGCACCAGCGGTTGGGCCCACGGGCTGCGGACCGATGGCCGCAAGATCGTCTACTGTTACAGCCCTGGACGCTGGCTGTACCAGCGGGATCGCTATCTACGGGGCTCGCCGCGACCCGTGCAATGGGCCGTAGCCGGTCTGGCCCCCTCACTGGAGCGTTGGGATCGCGCCGCCGCCGCGTCTGCAAACCGCTACCTCACCACGTCCCGCTCGGTGCAGCGGCGTATAGAAGACGTCTACGGCATCGAGGCGACGCTCGTGCCGCCGCCTCATGCCATCGACGCGAGCGGACCGCAGGAGCCGGTGCCGGGGCTGGCGCCGGGCTTCCTGCTCTGCGTCGCCCGGCTCCTGCCCTACAAGAACGTCGACGCAGTCATCGCCGCGTTCCACCACCTTGGAGATCACCGGTTGGTGGTGGTGGGCGATGGGCCCGAACGGCGCCGGCTCGAAGCGTTGCTCAGCCCCAACACCTCGCTGCTGGGCGTCATCCCCGACGCCCAGGTGCGGTGGCTCTACGCCAACTGCGCCGGTTTGGTCGCAGCGTCCTTCGAGGACTACGGCCTCACTCCCCTCGAGGCGGCGGCGTTCGGGAAGCCCACGGCAGCCCTGCGCTGGGGAGGGTACCTCGACACCATGGAGGAGGGAACCACCGCGGTGTTCTTCGACGAGGCCCGTCCGGAGCAGGTGGCCGACTCGGTCCGGGCGCTGCTCTCTAGCTCCTGGGATAGGCCCGCCATCCTGGCTCATGCGGGCCGCTTCGACGAGACCGCCTTCATCGCCCGGCTGCGCACGGTGGTGGCCGAGGAGGCCCGCCATTGCTGATGCCGTCTTTCGGCGCGACACTGGCGCCGCTTGTCGGCGCCAGTGTCGCGTTTCTACTAGGCAAATCGCATTCCCTGGCCCGACTACTGGACCGATGCGTGACTACGAGAAGCAACCAGGGAAGGGCATGGGGCGTCGATCAGCTGCCACCGGCGGTCTCGTCGCCCGCCACCACGATCTCTTGGGTCAGGTCTTCCACTCGACCGATCTCGGTCAGCTCCGGAGCTTGGTAGTCACG
>JAHWJU010000286.1 GCA_019348255.1 Actinomycetota bacterium
AGCCTCAGCTGGTCCTTCTCGTGGAACTCCTGGAGGCTGCGCACCTCCAAGGGGTGTCGGGCCCAGTCGGCGATGCCGGCTGCCGCCGCTCTGGCCGCCGCCGCGGTGGTGAGCAGGGGCACCTTGTGCAGGCCGGCGGCGCGGCGGATGTACTCGCCGTCGGCGCGGGGCCCCCGCCCCCGGGGAGTGTTGACCACGAGTTGCACCCGGCCGGAGCTGATCAGCTCCACTGCATCGGGACCGGCATCGTCCTCCCCCAGCTTCGACGCCACCGTCGCCACCGCCAGCCCCTGGTCCTCCAGATAGCGGGCCGTCCCCGCCGTGGCGGCCAGGCTGAACCCGGCTGCCACGAAGCGGCGGGCGGCATCGAGGCCGCCGGGCTTGTCACGATCGGCCAGCGACAGGAACACGGCGCCGCTCTCGGGCAGGCGGTTGCCGGCGGAGATCTGGCTCTTGGCGAACGCCAGCCCGAAGGTGAGGTCGATCCCCATCACCTCTCCGGTGGAGCGCATCTCCGGACCCAGCACCGCATCGACATCCGGGAAGCGGTTGAAGGGCAGCACCGCCTCCTTCACGCTCACGTGGCCGCCGGAGGACGGCTCCCTCAACAATCCCTCCGCCCGCAGCTCCGCCAGCGTGGCTCCTACCATCACCCGGGCCGCCACCTTGGCCAGCGGGACCCCCGTCGCCTTGGACACGAAGGGGACGGTGCGGCTCGCCCTGGGGTTGGCCTCGATCACGAAGACCTGGCCCTGCTTGACCGCGTACTGCACGTTGAGAAGGCCCCGCACGTCGAGTGCGTCCGCGATGGCGCGGGTGTAGCCCTCGATGACCTCGACCACGTGGTGCAACAGGGTGGGCGGCGGCAGGACGCAGGCGCTGTCGCCGGAGTGCACACCGGCCTCTTCGACGTGCTCCATTACGCCGCCGATCAGGACCTCACCGGTGGCATCGCGCAGGGCGTCGACGTCGACTTCGATGGCGTCCTCCAAGAACCTGTCGATCAGCACCGGGCGCTCGGCGGAGAGCCCGCCCTCCTTGCCCAGGGAACCGAACCCGGCCAGCTGCGCCATCGCCCGGCGGAGGCTCTCCTCGTCGTAGACGATCTCCATGGCCCGCCCGCCCAGCACGTAGCTGGGCCGGACCAGGGCCGGGTAGCCGATGCGGTCGACGATGGCCAGAGCGGCCTCCAGCGTCGAGGCCGTGCCCCCTGCCGGCTGGGGGATCTCCAGTCGGGCACACAACGCGTTCCAGCGCTCGCGGTCCTCGGCCAAGTCGATGGAGTCGGGGCTGGTGCCCAGGACGAGGTCACGCGGCAGCTGGCCCGCCAGCTTGAGGGGCGTCTGGCCGCCGAGGGCCACGACGATGCCCGCTGGGCGCTCCGCCTCCACGACGTTGAGCACGTCTTCATGGGTGAGGGGCTCGAAGTAGAGCCGGTCGCTCGTGTCGTAGTCGGTGGAGACGGTCTCGGGATTGCAGTTGACCATGATCGTCTCGAAGCCGGCGGCCCGCAGCGCCATGCTGGCGTGGACGCAGCAGTAGTCGAACTCGATCCCCTGGCCGATGCGGTTGGGCCCCGAACCGAGGATCATGATCTTGTGGCCGTCGCTGGGGCGGACCTCGTCCTCGTCCTCCCAGCTCGAGTAGTGATAGGGCGTCGCCGCCTCGAACTCGGCGCCGCAGGTGTCGACCGTCTTGAAGGTGGGGCGCACACCTGCCGCCAGCCTGGCGGCCCGCACGGCGGCCTCGCTCCCGCCCCACAGGTAGGCGAGCTGGGCGTCGCCGAAGCCGAGTCGCTTGGCCCGGCGCCAGCTCCGCCGGCTCATCCCGTCGATGCCCGCTTCGGCCAGCGCCTGGCGCTCCTCGACGATCGCCGCGATCTGATCGAGGAACCACGGGTCGACGCGGGTCGCCTCGTAGAGCCGCTCCACGCTGATGCCCCTCCTCAGCGCCGCCTCCAGCTGGAAGGGACGGTCAGGCGTGGCCACCGCCGACCGGCGCACCAGCTCGTCGTCGTCGAACTCGTCGAGGAAGGCCTCCGCGGGGTCGCAGTTGAGCCCCCAGCGGCCGTGCTCCAACGACCGCAGGCCCTTCTGCAACGACTCCGGGAAGGTCCGACCTATGGCCATGGCCTCGCCCACCGACTGCATGCGGGTCCCGAGCACGGCGGGCTGACCGGGGAACTTCTCGAACGACCAGCGCGGGATCTTCGTCACCACGTAGTCGATGGTGGGCTCGAAGCTGGCTGGGGTGACCCGGGTGATGTCGTTGGGGATCTCGTCGAGGGTGTAACCGACGGCGAGCCGGGCCGCGATCTTGGCGATGGGGAAGCCGGTGGCCTTGGATGCCAGCGCCGAGGACCGGCTCACGCGGGGGTTCATCTCGATCACGACCATGTCGCCGTCGGCGGGGTTGA
>JAHWJU010000104.1 GCA_019348255.1 Actinomycetota bacterium
AGGGCTAGGCGGGGCCCGGGCTGGCGCCGCCGCGGCGCCTGAGCGCCGGCGTGGATCCGCTATGAGCTGATGCCCAGCCGGCGGCTGGCCACGCCGGCCGCCACCCGCGCCAGCTCCAGGGCGCCAGGGACCGGGTCGTGGCGGTCGAGGCCGTCGATGGGGCACCCGCGGCGCAGCAGGCCCACTGCCACGGCCAGCGCCTCGCGCCGGCGCGGCATCTCGAACGGCGGCCGGAGCGCGCCCCCTCGCAGCACCGCCGCCAGCCACGCCCGCTCGCCGTCGAGGTCGCGGGTGCGCACGCCCACGCGGTAACCGGTGTCGAGCCCGTCTCCCGGCGGGGGTGCCCCGTCCAGGTGCAGCGCCGCCAGCCGGGCGGGGAAGTCCATCCCGCTCGCCACCGCCAGCGGCAGGGCGCCCCAGATGCGTCCGTTGATCTCCATCAGCACGGTGCGGCCGCGGTCGGCCCGGAACTCCACCATGGCCAGCCCCGTCCATTCCATGGCCCCGAGCAGGGAGGTGGCAGCACCGAGCATGGTGGCATCGACGGGTTCGCTCACCCGGCACGAGCTGGCGCCGCCGGTCAGGGGGAACTCCCGGATGCGGCGGTGCTGGAAGGCGGCGAGGGGACGGCCGCGGTCCGCCAGGATCCCGATGCCCACGCCGGTGCCGGGATGGTGCTCCTGGAGCAGCACGTCGTCGCCGGCGGCAGCGAGGCGGTGGCGCAGCTCGCCCTCGTCGAAGGCGTAGCCCACCCATCGGCGCTCGGGCCGGGCTCCGGCGACATGGGCGTAGGACCGGCGGGGCTTGACCACGACCGGCCATCCGAGATCGCCCGCCGCCGCCGCCGCCACCGTGGCGTCGACGCCGAGCTCGTCGACGGCCATGGTGCGGGGCACGGCGATGCCCTGCGCCTCGGCCAGCCGGATGGTGGCGAGCTTGTCCCACGCCGTCGCCAGGGCGGCGTCGTCGGCCACGGCCAGTGCGGTGAGCCCCTCGAACCGGCGCCGGGCGGCGGCGAGCGGGAGGATGACGTCGTCGGTGACGGGCACGACCAGCTCGACGTGGTGGCGCCGCACGGCCTCGAGGACGGCCTCCACCGTCCCCTCCGGGTCGTGGTGGGGCTTGGGGTAGCGAACCCGGGCGGCGGTGTGGCGAGAGTGCAGCGCCGGGCTCACCCGCTCGCTGGTGGCGGCCACCACCCTCCAGCCTTGGCGTCCCAGCGAGCGGATGACGGCCAGGGCACTGGGACGGCCGGCGTCGGTCACCAGCACCGAGCGCTCGCCACGGTGCGGGTCGGCGGTCACGGGTGTCATGGCCGCTCCCGGGGGAAGCTGCGGATGGCGTCGGCCACGGCGCCCGCCACCACGTCGAGGGCTCGCTCGGTGGCCCCCTCCACCCGCACGGTGAGCACGTGGTGGAGGCACAGGTCCCGTACGGCGGTGGCCGACCCTTGGTCGCCACCCCGTGCCCCCGGTTGCCGCATCGCGTCCGATCCTGGTCTCTGCCGGCGTCACCGGCCGGCGCCTCCGGCGCCGTGCCCACCATTCGGAGCGGGCATCGCTACGGATCGAGGTTCGCCGCCCACGCTCGACGTTCTCTCCGGGATCCAGGCGCGGGGTCGCTTCGTACCAAAAGCCCCGAGGCGGGATCACCGTCGGTGAGTGGGAGGTTTCGGTGCACGACCAGTGGGAGGGACCCTTGCGCAGCCAACTGACGAGGAGCGGTCACGCTGAGCGCTCGGGTCGCAGCCGCAGCAGCCCACCCCTCGGCGCCCTGGTGCTCCTCGGTGACGCCGCCGGGATGGCCATCGGCCTGGCCGCGGTGCGGACCTCGCAGGTTGCCGTCACCTGGCTGCTGGCGACGCTGGTGATCATCGTGGCCCGAGGACACCACCGGCTGGGCCTGGCCCCCTCGTTGAGCAGAGACGCCGCCGGGGTCGCCGGGGCGGTCATCGTGCCCGTCGTCGTCCTGGGCGGTCTCCAGGGCTCGGCCCAGTCCGGCGCCACCCTCATGCGCTCGGCCCTGCTGGCCACCCTGGCGGTCCTGGCCATCCGGGGGATCGTCTACGCCATGGTGCGCGGCCTGCGCAGCCGGCGCGTGCTGACGGTGCCGACCGTCGTGATCGGCGCCGGGCCCCTCGGCGTCGAGGTGGCGCGCGTCCTGCAGGACCACCCCGAGTACGGCTCGGGCCCGGTGGGCTTCCTCGACGACGTGGACGACGAGGACGACCTGCCGTTGCCGGTGCTGGGCCCCGTCTCCTCCCTGGAGGCCGTGGTGCGCAGCCATGGTGTGCGCCGGGTGATGGTCGCCTTCGGGCCCACCACCGACGCCGAGATGGTCGGGGTGGTGCGAGCCTGTGATCGTGCCGCAGTGGAGATCCACGTGCTGCCCCGGTTCTTCGAGCTCGGCGCCGAGACGACGGAGGAGGTGTGGGGGCTGCCCTTCGTGCGAGTGGGCCGGTCGCTGTGCCATCCCGGCGCCTGCGGCGCCAAGCGGGCGTTCGACGTGGTGGTGGCCAGCCTGTCCCTGCTGGTGGCGGCGCCGGTCATGGCGGTCGTGGCCGTCCTGGTCCGCCTCTCGAGCCCGGGGCCGATCCTGTTCCGCCAGGCACGGGTGGGCCAGCACGGCAGGCCCGTGGAGGTCCTCAAGTTCCGGTCCATGGAGGTGAACGACGAGGCGGACACCCAGTGGTCGGTCGCCACCGACCAGCGGGTGACCGCGGTCGGGTCGTTCCTGCGCCGCAGCAGCCTGGACGAGCTCCCTCAGCTGTTCAACGTCCTGCGGGGGGACATGTCCCTGGTCGGTCCCCGTCCGGAGCGACCCTTCTACGTCGAACGCTTCAGCGAGGAGGTGGCCGGCTACCGCCACCGGCACCGGGCCCCGGTGGGCATGACGGGTTGGTCCCAGGTGAACGGCCTGCGGGGTGACACCTCGATCGAGGAGCGAGCCCGCCTGGACAACCACTACATCGAGAACTGGTCGCCGTGGAAGGACATGGTGACCCTCGCCCGCACCGTCAGCGCCCTGTTCCGAAGCGGACGGCCGGGCCCGGCCCCTCAGGCTCCGGCGAAGGCACTGGCGCCGGCGCCGGCGCCGTGCCTGCCGGAGCCGATGGGCAAGCCGGCGGCCTAGCAGTGCCTCGGACCATGGCCTCGCCTCCGTGCGGCCCGGTGTGAGCATCGGTCCGCTCGGTCCCATGGCGACCGGTCACCGGGGCGGGGCGACGAGGGGCGGGACCTCGATGGAGGAAGGGGAACGGTTCAACTCCCTGGCCTGGCCGGCCCACCAGCGAGCTCCCGGCCTGCTCGGGCTGCGCCTGACGAGGCGGGGTCGGCCGCCTTCGCGCCGGCCGCGGACCGGGGTGATCGTCGCCGTGGTGGTTGCCGCGTGGTTGGCCGCCGTCGGCGTCCAGGTTGCCCTGGCCGCCGCCGACGCCCGCTCGGGGCGGGCCGTGGCGCAGGACGCCCAGTCGGTGGGCGCCGGCGCGCTCGCCGGCGGCGGGGCCGAGGTGGTCCTGGACCGGGCCCGGGCGGCGTTCGCCGGCGCCCACGCACGACTCCGTCATCCCCTGGTCCGGCCGGCGCTGTTGTTTCCCGTGCTGGGCCGTCAGCTGCGATCCTTCGCCGCGCTTGCCGGGGCCTCGGCGCAGGCGGCGGAGGTGGGCGCCACCGCCGCGGCCTCGACGAGGGAGGCACTGGAGACCGCCGCCGACGGTGGGCCCGAGCGGATCGAGGCGCTGCGGGAGCTGAGCACGATCGCCCAGCGGGCGCAGGACGGCCTGTCCGGGCTCGAGCTGGGACCCGGCGACCACCTGATGCCGTCGCTCGCCAGGGGTCGCAGGGAGCTCACCCGCCACCTGGCCGAGGGACGGACCACGCTCCGGCGCGTCGACCTGGTGGCCGGGGCGGTCGCCGACGTGCTGGCGGGCCCCAGCCGTTACCTGCTCCTGGCGTCCAACAACGCCGAGATGCGGGCGGGCTCGGGGATGTTCCTCAGCGCCGGGATCCTCGAGGCCCGGGACGGGGCCCTGCGCCTCGGCCCCATGCGCCCCACGGGCGACCTCACGCTGCCCGGCGCCGGCGTCGAGGGCGATCCCGACCTCCAGGCGCGGTGGGGCTGGCTGCGCCCGGGTAGGGAGTGGCGGAACCTGGGGCTCTCCCCACGCTTCGACGCGACCGGGGAGCTGGCGGCGGCGATGTGGCAGGCGCTCGAGGGCACGCCGGTCGACGGCGTGCTGGCCATCGACGTCGAGACCCTGCGGGCACTGGTCTCGGCCACCGGCCCCTTGCCGGTGGGCGAGGGCGCCGTGGGCCCCGACGAGGTGGTGGAGCTCCTGCTGCACGGCCAGTACCTCGACCTGCCCGACGTGCCGCCCCACGAGGCCGATCAGACCGGCCGGCGGGAGCGCCTGGGGGAGCTGGCCGGCGCCGCCCTGGCGGCGCTCGAGACCGGCGACTACGAGGTCGGGACCCTGGCAGCCGAGCTGGCCGGCGCCGCCCGGGGCCGTCACCTGCTGGCCTGGTCCGCCCACGGCGACCACCAAGAGGCATGGGAGGCTGCGGGCATCAGCGGCTCGCTCAGCCCGCAGTCGCTGGTGGTCTCGGTGCTCAACCGCGGGGGCAACAAGCTCGACCGCTTCCTGGAGGTCTCGTCGCACCTCGACCTCCAGCCCGTCGCCGGCGGTCTCGACGTCACCGTGGAGGTGCACCTCGTCAACCGGACCCCCGACGGTGAGCCCTGGTACGTCGCCGGGCCGGCTCTGGGCAGCGGTCTGGCCGCCGGCGACTACCTCGGAATCGTCAGCACCAACGTGCCGGCGGCGGCCGCCGACCTGCGCATCGACGGCGAACCGGTGCTGGTTGCCAGGGGGCCGGACGGCCCCACCCAGGTCATCGCCGCCCCGGTGCTGGTACCAGCGGGGTCCGACCGCACCGTCGTGGTGCGGTTCCGCCTTCCGCCCGGATCCGGGAGCCTCGACGTCGAGCCCTCGGCTCGCATTCCCCCGATCGAATGGAGCACCGGTGACACGGAGTGGCGGGGCGACGTGGTGCGGACCGTGGCGTGGTGAGCGTGGCGCCGCCCCGGGCCGGCTCCGTGCGGGCCCTGTTCCTCAACGAGAACCTTGGCGGTCACGCCGCCATGCACGCGTACATCCGCGGTGCCGTCACTGACCATCCCGAGCTCGATGTCAGCTTCCACGACGTGCCCGCACCCGGGCTCTGGCGGCGGGTCGCCGCGGCGCCCGTGCCCGGACTGGCCCGGCTCGACGCCGACCTGCAGCCCCTGCGCTACCAACTGGCCCAGAGCTGGTACGTCCGGCGCCGCCTCCCTCGTCTGTTGGCCGAGGCCGACGTGGTCCACGTGTACACCCACAACGCCGTGCTGTTGTCGGCGGCGGCGCTTGCCTCCCGGCCGACGGTCGTCTCCCTCGACACGACCAACCTCGTCAACGCCTACTCGCTGGGCTACCGCCGTCCCGGACTCATGACCGGGGCGGCCCTGCGGGCGGTGATGCCCCTCGAGCGGCGGGTGTACGAGGCCGCCAGCGCGGTCGTGGCCCAGTCGGAGTGGACGGCGGCGCAGTTGGAGCACTACGGCGTTCCCCGCCACCGGGTGCGGGTCATCCCCTTCGGGGTGACCGTGCCTGAGCTGCCGCCGCGCCCGCCCTCCGACGGCCTGCCCCGCATCACCTTCATCGGCAAGACGATGCAGGGCAAGGGAGGCTGGCAGCTGGTGCGGGCCTTCGAGTCCGCCCTGCGGGGACAGTGCCAGCTGAGCCTGGTCACCCGGGAGCACGTCCCGCCTCGTCCCGGGATCGAGGTGCTGGGCGACGTCTATCCCGGCGACCCTCGTCTCGTCCAGCTGCTGGCCCGAACCGCGGTGTTCGCCCTGCCCACTGAGATCGACAAGGTGCCCTATGCCGTGCTCGAGGCCATGGCCGCCGGCGTACCCGTGGTGAGCACGACGGTCGGAGCCATCCCGGAGATGGTCGAGGACGGGGTGAGCGGGATCCTCGTGGAGCCGGGCGACGACGTCGGCCTGGTCCGCGCCCTGCGCGCGCTGATGTCCGACGAGGACCGCCGCCGGGCCATGGGGGAGGCGGCCCGGGCCCGGGTGTGCGAGCGCTTCGACGCCCGCAACACCACGGCCGATCTCGTCCGGCTGCTGGGTGAGGTCTACCAGCGAGGGTCGCCGAGCTGAGCCAGGACCGGCCGGCGGACGGTTACCGGCGCCCCCCGACGCGGGCGACGTGGCGGCCGGTGCCGTTCCGGCGCTGGTAGTGGTAGGGCGTCCGCGGAACCCGGTCGCTGCGGTTCAGCACCACGCCGATCGGCTTGGCCCCCACCTGGCGGAGCTGTTCGACCAGCGTGCGCGTCGGCCGCCGCTTGCTGGTGGCGAGGTCGACGACCACGACGGTGGCGTCGCAGCGGGAGGCCACGGCGAGAGCATCGGCGAACACGCCGGCGGCCGGCGTGTCGACCACGACGAGGCCGGCCCAGTGCAGCCGGGAGAGCACCTCGCCCAGCTCCTGGTTACCGACGATGCGCGAGGCGTCGGCGACGGGAGAGCCGGCGGTGATGACGTGGAGCCCTTCGTCGCCGGGCGCCACCTTGAGCACCTGGCTCAGGTTGGACCATCCGCCGAGCAGCTCGGTCAGGCCAGGGGCCAGCGGCAGATCGAGGTAGTCGTGAGCGCTCGGTCTCCGGAGGTCGGCGTCGACCAGCGCCACCGGTACGTCGAGGCTGGCCGCCGCCCGGGCCAGGTTGATGGAGCTGAAGGACTTGCCGGCTCCGGGGTCGACGCTGACCATGGCCACCGTGCGCACGTGCTCGAGCGAATCCATGAACATGAGGTTGGTGCGCAGGGTGCGGAAGGACTCCACCATGGCCTCCTCGCCGCTGGCGGGTACCCGGGCCAGGACGGGCAGCCCGGTGATGGCGCTGACCTCCGCCTCGGGGTCGTCGCCTGAGAAGCGGTCGGCGAGCCCGGCGAGGAGGACGGCCAGCTCGCTGTTGACCACGAGCGCGACCAACAGGGCCAAGAGGGCGTCCCTGGCCGGGCGTGGTGACACCGGCGCTGGGTCGGCGCGAGCGGGCGACACCACGGTGAGGCGGTCGACCGGCTGCAGGCGTCGCTCGGTGGCCGAGGCGAGGAGGGCGGCGTAGCGGGCCTGGAGGGGCGCCCGCTCGGGGGAGGAGGGGTCGATCACGGCGAGGCGGTCCGCGAGCTCCTCGACCTCGGCCTCGACCGGCTTCAGCGCTTCGCGCAGGCCCCGCTCGTGCTGGTCGCTCACGGCGGCGACCACCGCAGTCGCGCCGGCCGCGGCCAGTTCGGTGGCCTCCTCACGTGAGGGGCCGGTGGCGGAGACGGTGAGGAACCCGACGTCGTCGTGGGCGAGCGCGCTCAGGCGCTCGCCCGCCTCGGCGGCACCGATGGACAGGCCCGACCGCTCGGCGGCGTCAGCGACGACGGGGCGAGTCTCGGCCAGCTCAGCGTAGGTCCGGGTGAGGAACAGGGTGTCCTCCCTCGTGACCGACTCGCCGGCGGCGGCCCGCCCCGAGGTGATGGTCACGGTCGCGCTCGCCCGGTGCACCTTGGGTTGGCTGGCGCTCCACGCAGCGACGAGAGCAGCGACGAGGACTGACGCCAGCGCGATGCGCCAGCGGCGCCGCCAGATGGCCCGGAAGTGTCGTGAAAGCTCCACGTCACTTCCACGGAGCCGATCGGCGTGCGGACCGAGCGAACCGGCGCCGACGGGGCCTTACTGGGAGTACCACCCGACCACGTCGGCGATGACGTGGGTCTGGCCCGAGTTGTTGAACAGG
>JAHWJU010000105.1:0-5999 GCA_019348255.1 Actinomycetota bacterium
CGAGATCGACCGGTTGTTGCAGCACAAGGAGCAGGAGCTGCTGGAGGTTTGAGCCGGCTTCCCGAAGGAGGGCCCCCGACGCATGGCTGACGACTTCGACGTAGAGGAGGACCGCCCGGTGCCCCCCCGGCCACCTGGCGAGGGCGTTCGCATCATCGGCGCCCAGGAGGCGGCGGCCCGGGAAGCTCACATGAAGGGTCGCCTGCCCGAAGACGCCCCCCGATTCGGTGATCCGCCGGCTCAGCCAGTCGGGCCCAGGCCCTCGGTCCGCTTCCCGCTGCCCGAGGATGCGCCTCCGCGGAGGGTGGTCGAGGTGGCCAAGGAGAATGCGCCACCGCCCGATCTCCAGCATTGGACGGAGCCGCCGACGGGTGAGGTGCCCCGGATCCTCGCCGGAGGGGAGGAGGACGACCTGCAGGCGTGGTCCGGCCTCACCAACCGGTCACCGCGGTGGCGGGAAGGCTCCGACTGGGAGGAGGCCGACTTCGACGACGGATCACTGGGAACTGACGAGCGGCCCCGCATGGGAGCCCTGGACGAAAGCCGTACGGAGCGGCCGGACGTGTTCTCCTTCGACGACGACGACGAGGCGGAATACGACGAGCGGCCCGAGCCGGCCGCCAGCCGCCCTCTGACCACCCGCATCCAGACCCGACCGGCCGAGAGCGCGGAGTACACCACGACCAAGTCCAGCGACCGCGACATCCCGGTGGCGGTCGCAGCCGGGGTGGGCCTCGGAATCGTCGCCCTGCTGGCGTTCGCCCAAGGACCGGCGCTCACCGCCGCTCTGGCCACCGTGGTGGTTCTGATCGCCGCCGTGGAGCTGTTCGACGCGTTTCGCCGGGGAGGGCACCGGCCGGCCACGCTGCTCGGACTGGTGGCGACCGCGTCGCTGATGGTCGGTGCCTACGTCAAGGGCGAGCGGGCCATCCCTCTGATCCTGGCCCTGGCCGTGCTGTTCGGCATGCTGTGGTACCTCCTGGGGGTGGTCCGGGGCCGACCGACGGTGAACCTGGGCATCACGCTCCTCGGGTTGCTGTGGGTCGGCTTCCTGGGTTCCTTCGCATCGTTGCTGCTGCGCTACCCCGGCCGCGAGGGCGTCGCCTTCCTGCTCGGTGCGGTGCTGGCGGTCGTGGCCAACGACGTGGGCGCGCTGGTCGTGGGCCGCCAGTTCGGCACCACGCCCATGGCGGCCGAGATCAGTCCCAACAAGACGGTGGAAGGCTTCGCCGGCGGAGCCGCGCTCACGGTGCTGATCAGCCTGGCCATCGTGAGCCGGATCCACCCCTGGGGTTTCGGCAGCGCCTTCTGGCTGGCCGTCGTGGTCTCCCTGATCGGGCCCGCCGGCGACCTGTGCGAGTCGATGATCAAGCGCGACCTGGGGCTGAAGGACATGGGAACCCTGCTTCCTGGCCACGGCGGCGTCCTCGACCGCTTCGACGCACTGCTCTTCGTACTCCCCGCCGTCTACTACCTGGTAGAGCTGCTCGACCTCGCCACCCTGTGAACCGAGCTGTGCGGTGGTGACCACGGTGAGCGTGGTCGGCTCCACCGGCTCCATCGGCACCCAGACCCTCGACGTCGTGCGGGCCGAGCCGGGCCGCTACCGCGTCGTGGCCCTTGCCGCTGCCACGTCCGTCGATGCGCTCGTCGCCCAAGCCGAGGAGTTCCGCCCCGAGGTGGTGGGCATCGGTGATTCCTCGTTGGCCCCGAAGCTGGAGGAACGACTGCCGGCCGGGATCGAGGTCCGGGCCGGCCCCGCCGCTCTGGCCGCGGTGGCCATCGAGGCCGACGTCGTCGTCAACGCAGTGGTGGGCTTCGCCGGCCTCCCCGTGACCCTGGCCGCCCTGGGAGCCGGTCGGCGGCTGGCGCTGGCGAACAAGGAGTCGCTCATCGCAGGTGGTCCCGTGGTCCAGCGGGTGCGCTCCACCCCGGGAGCCGAGATCCTGCCGGTGGACTCGGAGCACTGCGCCGTCCACCAGTGCCTGCGGGGCAACCCCCGCCAACGGGTGGCCCGGATCGTGCTCACCGCCAGCGGTGGCCCGTTCCGGGGTCGTTCCACCCAGGAACTGTCCGCCGTGACGGTGGACGACGCGCTGGCCCATCCGACCTGGGCCATGGGGCCGAAGATCACGGTGGACTCCTCCACGTTGATGAACAAGGGGCTCGAGGTGATCGAGGCCAACGAGCTGTTCGGGGTCGGGTTCGACTCGATCGAGGTGGTGGTTCACCCGCAGTCGGTCATCCACTCGATGGTGGAGTTCACCGACGGCGCCACCATCGCCCAGATGTCCATGCCCGACATGCGCCTGCCCATCGGTTACGCCCTCGCCTATCCGGACCGCTCCACCGCCCCCTTCGGCGCCGTCGACTGGGCCAGGCTCAACCGGCTCGACTTCGAGACGCCCGACAACGGGGCGTTTCCGTGCCTCCAGCTGGCCTATGAGGCCGGCCGCCAGGGGGGAGACGCCCCGGCCACCCTCAACGCCGCCAACGAGGTGGCGGTGCAGGCGTTCCTGGACGGCCTCATCTCGTGGCTGGACATCGCCGAGGTCATAAAGGAGGTCCTCGACGGCCACAATGGGGGTGCCCTCGAGACCACTGAGGACGTCGTCGAGGCCGACCGCCGGGCCAGAGAACTTGCACGCCAGGCCGTCCAGCGAAGAACGGGAGCCGCATGACCGAGACCACCAGCGACCGACAGGAGACCGACGAGCCGGTACGACGGCCCTCTCCGGAGGAGCGGGTGTCCGCTCTGGCCCGGTTCCTGCTTCTGCTGGCTGCGGTTGCTGCGGCCACCGTGGCCACCGGCACGACCAAGACCGTCGCCGTGGTGGTGGCGCTGATCGTCATGATCATGCTGCACGAGCTGGGCCACTTCCTCACGGCCAAGTGGGGCGGCATGAAGGTGACCGAGTTCTTCGTCGGGTTCGGCCCCCGGCTCTGGTCGTTCCGCAAGGGAGAGACCGAGTACGGGGTCAAGGCCATCCCCGCCGGGGGCTACGTGAAGATCATCGGCATGAACAACCTCGACAAGGTCGAGGACCCCGCCGACGAGCCCCGCACCTACCGCCGGCAGCCCTTCCCCCAGCGGTTGGCCGTCGCCGTCGCCGGCTCCGCCATGCACTTCCTCATCGCCTTCCTGCTGCTCTTCCTCATCAACGGGGTGGTGGGGGTGCCGCGGGCGTCTCTCACCATCGGCGAGATCACCCGCCTCCGGGCCGGTTCGAGCCCAGCGGAGGAAGCG
Source organism: Actinomycetota bacterium (assembly GCA_019348255.1). Taxonomy (GTDB): domain Bacteria; phylum Actinomycetota; class Acidimicrobiia; order Acidimicrobiales; family CADCTF01; genus JAHWJQ01. The sequence continues at coordinate 3,248 of JAHWJU010000105.1, forward strand.
GGGTTCCGGGTCGGTGACCGGATCGTCTCCGTCGACGGACAGGACTTCCAGAGCTGGAGGGAGATCCCCCCCTACATCCGGGCCCGCCCCGGCCAGGAGCTGCGCTTCGTGGTGCAGCGGGGGGACCAGAGGGTCCAACTGGCGGCCACCCCCGCGGACCTCAGCAAGGTGGACGTGGAGGGCGTCCCCACCACCCCCGAGCCCACCGGCTTCGTGGGCATCGGCCCGAAGATCGAGTTCGCCAAGCGCAACCCCATCGCCTCGGTGGGATTGGCGGCCCAGCAGTTCGTGGGCGGAGATTTCCCTGACGATCCCGAGCAGGTGGCGCCGGGGCTCCTCGACAACGCGAAGGCGCTGGCCGGGATCTTCAGCCCCTCTGGCCTCTCCAGCTACTGGCGGACGGTGCAGGGCCAGGAGCAGGCCGACCGGCCCGACGGGGGCGCACGGTTCCTGTCGCCGGTGGGCTTCGTCCGGGTGGCCGGTCAGGCGGCCAACACCGGCCTGTTCGAGGTCCTGCTCCTGCTCATCGCGATCAACCTGTTCGTGGGGCTGTTCAACCTGCTCCCGCTCCTACCCCTGGACGGGGGGCACGTGGCGATCGCCGTCTACGAGGCGGTGCGCTCCAAGATCACCGGCAAGGAGCACCGGGCCGACGTGGCCAAGCTCCTCCCGCTCACCTACGCCGTGGTGCTGGTCCTGGTCCTGCTGGGGGTCTCGGCCCTGTACCTGGACATCGTCCGGCCGCTGAACTTCAGATGATGCTTCGTCCTCGCTGCGCTCGGACGAGTTCCTGTTGTGCCCGGCTTCGCCGGGCGCTGTCTCTGCAGCCGACCGGCGAAGCCGGATCGGCTGCGTAGGGGCGGACTGATGGAATTCACGGCTTTGGCGCCTCGGAGGCGGACTCGCCAGATCATGGTGGGGGACGTGGCGGTGGGGGGCGACGCTGCGGTGTCGGTGCAGTCCATGACGGTCACCAAGACCGCAGATGTGGAAGGCACGTTGCAGCAGATATATGCGTTGGCGGCCGCCGGGGCCGACATCGTGCGCTGCACCTGCAACGACCTCGAGGCCGCCGAGGGCCTGGCCGCAATAGTCCCGCGGTCGCCGGTGCCGATCGTGGCCGACATCCACCACCAGTACAAGATGGCTCTGGCCGCCTTGGAGGCGGGGGTGCAGTGCCTGCGGCTGAACCCCGGCAACATCCGCAACCCCTCGCACATCAAGGCGGTGGCCGGCGAGTGCAAGGACCGCGGGGTCCCCATCCGCATCGGGGTGAACGGCGGCTCGCTGGACAAGGCGCTCTATGCGAAATACGGGGGCCGGGTGACGCCCGAGGCCATGGTCGAGTCGGCCCAACAGGAGCTGGCCTACTTCGAGGAGATCGGCTTCGACCTGGTGAAGATCTCGGTGAAGGCGTCGAACGTGCCGCTCATGATCGAGGCCTACCGGCAGCTGGCGGAGGTGACCGACCACCCGCTCCACCTGGGGGTGACCGAGGCCGGCCCGCCGCCGGCGGGCCTGGTGAAGGCCACCGCCGGGATCGCCACGCTGCTGGCCGAAGGAATCGGCGACACCATCCGCTATTCGTTGACGGCCGATCCGGTGGAAGAGGCGCGGGCCGGACGGCAGCTGCTCGAGGCGATGGGCCTGCGGGAGCCGAAGTTCATCGACCTCATCGCCTGCCCGTCGTGCGGGCGGGCCGAGATCGACGTGATCGACGTGGCCAAGCGGGCCATGGACGCCTTCGGCGACCGGGAGATACCTCTCCAGGTGGCGGTGATGGGCTGTGTGGTCAACGGTCCCGGTGAGGCCCGCGACGCCGACCTCGGCATCGCCGCCGGGCGCCGAAAGGGGCACCTGTTCATCAAGGGCGTCAACGTGCGGGTCGTGCCCGAAGACGAGATGGTCGAGACGTTGGTGGCCTACGCGGAGCGCATCGTGGCCGAGGGCGTGGATGCCGTACTGGCCGGCGAGGACCTCGACAGGGCCCGGCGCGAAGCCGAGTCCGACCGGCTCGCCCTGCTGGGGGAACAGGGCGACGACGCCAACGACGCACGGGCGCGGGTGGAGGTCATCCGCAAGACGGTCGGCTCCTAGCGCCACACTGGGCCATGGCCTTGGCCAGGCTGCTCCTCGTGCTCTTCGCCTTCTGGGCCGCCGTCGCCGCCCACGGAGGCCCGCCCGCGGGCGCGCAGGTGACGGTGCCCACCCAGCCGCCCCCGTCGACCACCCAGCCTCCGACGACGACGACCTCGCCGCCCCGCACCACCGCCCCGCCCCGCACCACCGCCCCGCCGCCGCCGACCACTGCGCCGTCCAGTGCCAGTGTCGTCTCCCCCGTCACGACGAGCATCAAGCCGACCACCACCACGGCACCAGGATCCGCCACGACCGGCGTGCCCACGACCGGGGCCACCACGGCCGTCGCTCCACAGGAGCCGACCGTGCCCCCCGGGAACGGCCAGCCCTTCGGCGGGCCCACCACCGTGCCGCCCCCGCCTTTGGGCGGTGACGCCAGGGTGAGCCCCCTGTTCCCGGCGCTGAGCATCGCCGGCTTCGTCATCGCCCTGGCGCTGCTGGGAACCCAGTGGCTGCTCACCCGCCCCGGCCAACCCCCCGGCCGCAGCCTGTGACACGGCGGCTTCGCCGCCCCGCCCGCCGCCTACGATCGCCGGGATGGCCAAACCCCCCGTGCTCACTCCCCAGAGCGAGGATTTTCCCCGCTGGTACCAGGATGTGGTGGCCAAGGCCG
>JAHWJU010000105.1:6099-7807 GCA_019348255.1 Actinomycetota bacterium
ACTCCCCAGAGCGAGGATTTTCCCCGCTGGTACCAGGATGTGGTGGCCAAGGCCGAGCTGGCGGAGAACGGTCCGGTCCGGGGGACGATGGTGGTGCGGCCCTACGGCTTCGCCATCTGGGAGCGGATGCAGTCCGAGCTCGACCGGCGGATCAAGGACGCCGGCGCCGAGGGTGCCTACTTTCCACTCTTCATCCCCGAGAGCTACCTGCGCCGGGAGGCCCAGCACGTCGAGGGGTTCAGCCCCGAGCTGGCGGTCGTCACCCACGGCGGCGGCAAGGAGCTCGAGGAGCCGGTGGTGGTACGTCCCACCAGCGAGACGATCATCAACACCTACTTCTCCAAGTGGGTCCAGAGCTACCGAGACCTGCCCCTGGCGGTGAACCAGTGGTGCAACGTCGTGCGTTGGGAGCTGCGGCCGCGGATATTCCTACGCACCACCGAGTTCCTGTGGCAGGAGGGCCACACCTGCCACGCCACGATGCAGGACGCGAGGGACTACGCGCTGCGCATTCTCACCGACGTCTACGCCGACTTCATGGTGAACGTGCTGGCGGTGCCGGTCCGGGTGGGCCGCAAGACCGACGCCGAGCGCTTTGCCGGCGCCGCCACCAGCTGGACCACCGAGGGCATGATGCGCGACGGCAAGGCGCTGCAGATGTCGACCAGCCACGAGCTCGGGCAGAACTTCGCCAGGGTCTTCGACACCATGTACGTCTCGGAGACAGGTGAGAGGGAGTACGTCTGGCAGACGTCCTGGGGCGCCTCCACCCGCCTGATGGGGGCACTGATCATGGGCCATGGTGACGACGCCGGCCTGCGGATCCCCCCCGCTCTGGCCCCGGTGCAGGTGGTGGTGGTGCTGGTCCGGGACGAGGAGCAGACCGGGGAGCGGGCAGCGGCGCTGGCCGCCGAGCTGGCCGCGGCCGGCGTGCGGGTCCGGCTGGACGACCGGGTCGACACGACCTTCGGGCGCAGGGCAGTGGAGTGGGAGCTGCGGGGCGTGCCGGTGCGGGTCGAGGTGGGCCCCCGGGAGCTGGCCGCCGGCAACGTCACCGTCGTCCGACGGGACAACCAGGAGAAGAGCCAGTGCCCGCTCGTAGGGGTGGTGAAGCGCGTCGCGGCCTTGCTGCAAGAGATCCAGGCGGCCCTGCTGGCCGAGGCCACCAGCCTCCGCGACCAGCGCACCGTCGAAGTCGACACGGTGGACGAAGCTCTTGAAGCGGGCTCTGGGGGCTTCGCCAAGCTGTCTTCGACCCGGCTCGGAGCCGACGGTGAGGCCCGTCTCAACGACGAGGGCTTGAGCATCCGCTGCCTCCAGCGGCCCGACGGGGGCCTACCTCTCGGTGGCGACGACGAAGAGACCGTCGCCTTCGTGTCCCGCGCCTACTGAGGCCGGGGGCGCGGGAGGGCTATACTCGCTCGCTGTTTCCGTTCGATATCGGTCTTTGAAGCGTGGGCGGAAGCCCACGCTTTTGTTTGCCGCCACGAGAAGATGAGGAGGAGAGCTTGAGCACGCCGGAGCGAGTTCGTGAGCTGATCGAGCCCCTCGTCACTGCGGCCGGCCTCGAGCTGGTGGAGGTCGAGCACGGCCCCGGGCTGTTGAAGGTCACCCTCGACCGCGAGGGCGGCATCGACCTCGAGACGATCACCAGGTCCAGCGAACAGATCTCCGATCTCCTCGATGCCCACGATCCGATCCCCGGGGG
>JAHWJU010000026.1 GCA_019348255.1 Actinomycetota bacterium
CGAAGCCGCTCATGCAGTCAACCGGTCGCCGCAAGCAGGCGGTGGCCCGGGTACGAATCCGTGAGGGCTCCGGAACCATCACCGTCAACCGGCGCCCCATCGAGGGCTACTTCCCCTCTGCCAGCCACCGGATGGTGGTCACCGAGCCCCTGCGGATGACGAGCACCGAGAGCTACGACATCGAGGCGACCATCGACGGCGGCGGTGTCGCCGGCCAGGCTGGCGCCCTCCGGCTGGGCATCGCCCGGGCGCTGGTCGAGCTCGACCCGGAGCTTCGGGCTTCGCTCAAGAAGGCTGGGTTCCTCACCCGCGACGCCCGCGAGAAGGAATCGAAGAAGTACGGCTTGAAGAAGGCCCGCAAGGCGCCGCAGTACTCGAAGCGCTAAACGCGGCGCGGCGAGTGTCGCTCAAGTTCGGGACCGACGGCGTCCGCGGTGTCGCCAACGCGGAGCTGACCCCGGAGCTGACCATGGCGCTGGGCCGGGCCGCCTGCCGGGTGCTCGGGCCGGGCCCGTGGCTGGTGGGCCGCGACACCCGCGTCTCCGGTCCTCTGCTGCACGCGGCCCTCGCCGCCGGACTGGCGGCCGAGGGGGCGACGGTGATCGACCTCGGCGTGGCCCCCACTCCCGCAGTGGCTGCCACCTGCGCCGAGCGTGGTCTTCCAGGAGCAGTCATATCCGCGTCGCACAACCCGTTCTCCGACAACGGCATAAAGCTCTTTGCCCCCGGCGGGCGCAAGCTGCCTGACGACGTGGAAGAGCGACTGGAATCCGCCTTGGTGGCGGGGCCTGTCGGGGAGGTCCCGGTGGGTGCGGAGGTCGGAACCCTCGATGCCGACCACTCAGCCCTTGGCGCGTATGCCGATCGGTTGGTGGCCGCCCTGGAGGGTCGCCGCCTCGACGGCATGGCGCTCGTGATCGACTGCGCCAACGGCGCCGCCAGCCCCGTCGCCGAGCAGGTCTTTCGCAGGGTCGGCGCCGAGGTCTCGGTGCTGCACGCGGCACCGGACGGGACGAACATCAACGCCGGGTGTGGGTCGACCTATCCCCAGAGGCTCCAGCAGACGGTACGGGAGCGGCCCGGCACCGCGCTCGGCTTGGCCTTCGACGGCGATGCCGACCGTCTCCTCGCGGTGGATGCGAACGGCGACATCGTCGACGGCGACCAGATCCTGGCCCTGGCCGCCCTCGACCTCCGGCGGCGGGGGCGCCTGGCGGCCGACACCGTGGTGGTGACCGTGATGTCGAACCTGGGCTTCCGGCTGGGCATGGAGGCCGCGGGCATCAGGGTCGTCGAGACCCAGGTGGGCGATCGCTACGTGCTGGAGGCACTCGCCGCCGGCGGCTACTCCTTGGGAGGCGAGCAGTCGGGTCACGTGATCTTCCCGGAGCTGGCGACGACCGGTGACGGACTGCTGACCGGCCTGTTGCTGAGCGACCTCGTCCGCCGGCAGGGCCGCCCGCTGGCGGAGCTGACCTCCGAGGCGATGACGAAGCTTCCACAGGTGCTGCGCAACGTTCGGGTGGCCAAACGTGACGCCTTGGCGGCGGCGCCGGAGATCTGGGCCGAGGTCCGGGCGGTGGAAGAGGAGCTGGGGCACCATGGCCGGGTGCTCCTGCGGCCGAGCGGCACCGAGCCGCTCGTCCGCGTGATGGTCGAGGCTCCCACCCACGCCGACGCCGAAGCAGCTGTCGATCGGATAGCGGCCGCTGTGAACGATGAACTGGGGACACCTGACGTTGGGGCCCCCCCCGCCCCCACCGCTGCCCCACCGGTCCACCCGTAGACTTTCTTCGTTAGTCGTCTCCCGAGAGGCCAGCAATGTGCGGAATCATCGCCGTCCTGCTCCAGCGGAGTGACCGCCCAGTCCCGGAACGGGCAGCTCTGGTGGCGGCGTTGGAGGCGGCCCATTCCCACCTGGGGCCGCCCGACGGTTCCCAGTCCGGGGAGCTCATCGCCCGAGTGACAGCTGCCGCGGCGGCCGTGGCCGAGGTGGACGCCCGGTTGCGGGGGACGCCGGGGATGCAGGCCCTGTTGGAACAGGAGGACCTGATCGGGGCCTTGGAGGCACCCCTGCGCGACCTCAAGACCTGGATCGAAGATCTCGAGCAAGCCCTCGACATCGGCCAGGTTCTGCCCGAGGGGCCTGACCTGGAGGTGCTCAACGCGGTACTGCTCGGGCTGAAGGACGCCATCTGGGCCATCGAGAAGGACCGCTTGAGGACGGCTCGTGAGCTGGCGGCCCTCGCTGGTCCCGGAGCCGGCCGCGCCGCGCTGACGGGTTACCTGTCGATCCAGCTGGCGCTGTCGGCACTGGACCGCCTGGAGGTCCGCGGCCGCGACTCGGCGGGCGTCCACGTACTGGTCGAAGGCCACGGGCTCGACCTGTCGCGCCCGGAGTTCGCCGCAGAGGTGGCGGCCAGGGCAGATCACCTCTTCACCGACGGCAGCGTCAGGGCACCTGCTGGTCGTTTGAGCTTCGTCTACAAGGCAGCAGCGGAGATAGGCGAGCTAGGGGACAACACAGCCGCGTTACGCCGCAGGATCGGAGCCGACGCCCTCCTACGGCGGGCCCTCGAGGCCGACACGGCCGAGGTCACCGTGCTCGGGCACACCCGGTGGGCCAGCGTCGGCATCATCTCCCAGCCCAACGCCCACCCGCTCAACTCCGAGGAGGCCACGTTCGCTGAGAACGGAGGCGCCGCAGGCGGATACCTGGTGGCGGCGCTCAACGGCGACGTTGACAACTACGCCGACCTCAAGACCCAGGAGAATCTCTCCATCGCACCGGAGATCACGACCGATGCGAAGGTCATTCCCATCCTGGTCTCCCGCCGGATGCAAGAGGGTCTTCCGCTCGACGAGGCCTTCCGCGAGACGGTGTCCAGCTTCTCCGGATCGGTGGCCATCGCCACTTCGTGTGCGGAGGAGCCGGGCAAGCTGCTTCTGGCCCTGCGCGGCAGTGGCCAGGGGCTCTACATCGGCATCGCCGACGAAGGCTTCATCGTGGCCAGTGAGGTCTACGGCCTCGTGGAAGAGACGTCGCAGTACCTCCGCCTCGACGGCGAGGCGCCAGGCGGCCGCGACGGCAGGCCGGGGCAGATCGCGGTGATCGACCGTTGCGGCACCGGCTCGCTGCAAGGCATCCGCCGGATCGCCTACGACGGCACCGACCTCCCGCTCGACCAGCACGACCTGGTCCGGGCCCAGATCACGACCCGCGACATCGACCGGGCCGGGGCGCCCCACTTCCTGTTGAAGGAGATCGGCGAGGCGCCGCAGTCGATTCGCAAGACTCTCCGGGGAAAGCTGGACGAGCACCGGGGCCTGCCGGCGGTCCGGCTGCCGGAGGGGACGTTGCCTGCTGCGCTGCTCGAGCGGCTCCTCTCCGGCAAGCTGCGGCGGATCATCGTGACCGGGCAGGGAACCGCCGCGGTCGCCGCCCAGGCCGTGGCGGTGGCGCTCACCGATGCGTTCCGAGGCACCGACATCGTGATGGAGGCGACCACCGCCTCGGAGCTGTCCGGCTTTGGACTGAGTGACGACATGTCGGACACGCTGGTGGTAGCCGTCAGCCAGTCGGGTACCTCCACCGACACCAACCGCACGGTTGATCTGGTGCGGGCCCGCGGGGCGGTGGTCGTGAGCATCGTGAACCGTCGTAACAGCGACCTGGTGGACAAGTCCGACGGCGTGCTCTACACCTCTGACGGCCGCGACGTGGAGATGGCGGTCCCGTCCACCAAGGCGTTCTACGCCCAGATCGCAGCCGGGGTGCTGCTGGCGTGGGGACTGGCGAGGGCCGCAGGAGTGGGGGACCGTCACCGGGCCGGAGAGTTGCTCGACGCCCTCCGCCGATTGCCGACGGCCATGGAGGAGGTGCTGGCCCGGCGTGGGGTGATCGCTGCCGCGGCCCAGCGCTACGCCCCGCCCAGGCGGTACTGGGCGGTGGCGGGCAACGGACCCAACCGGGTGGCCGCGGCCGAGCTGCGGATCAAGCTGAGCGAGCTCTGCTACAAGTCGATCGCCTGTGACAGCACCGAGGACAAAAAGCACATCGACTTGTCCTCCGAGCCGCTCATCGTCATCTGCGCCGCCGGCCTGGACGGCTCCAATGCCGACGACGTGGCCAAGGAGATCGCCATCTTCAGGGCCCACAAGGCGGCACCTGTGGTCATTGCCAGCGACGGCGAGCGCCGCTTCGACGGTGCCTGCGAGGTGCTGTTCGTGCCTCGGGTCCACCCGTCCTTGGACTTCGTGGTGGCCGCCATGGCCGGCCACCTCTTCGGCTACGAGGCCGCCGTCGCCATCGACGCCCAGGCTCGTCGGCTCCGGGAGTTGCGGGGCGCTGTCGAGGAGCGGGTCGCCCATACCGGTGGCGATGACTTGTTGGAGCAACTGGCGCCGGCCCTGGCCGGCCCCGCCGAGCGCTTCTTCGCCGATCTCCGGGAGGGCGTGCTCGACGGTCACCTGGAGGCGAGCACCGCCGTGCGGCTGGCATCGCTGCTGCACTTCGCCCGCGGGTCGCTGCCGCTCGACGCCTACGAGGCGGAGTACGGCAAAGTCGGTTCCCCCACCGCGCTGGTAGAAGACCTGCTGAACGCCCTCTCCGACGCCATCGACGAGTTGACCCGGCCCATCGACGCCATCAAGCACCAGGCCAAGACGGTGACGGTCGGCATCTCCAGGACGGAGGAGACGTACGGCGGGGTCCCCCTGGTCCGGGCGGTCCTGGCTGCCGGCGTCGACCGCGACCGCATCGGCTACCGCGCCCTGCGGACCCTGGCCGAGTTGGACCCTGCCGTCGTCGCCGTCACCGGCTACTCCCGCTACGAGGTCGAAGGTGACGTGGCCGAGGGCACGGCGAGGATCGCCCGCATCGACAGTGGCGGCATAGCACGCAACCTGCCTTCTCGAACCGATCAGGACCCGGTGTTGCGAGGTACCAAGCGCAGGGCGGCCTTCGAGCGGGAGGTCACCGTGAGCCGCAGCAGCCACGACGGGCGCACGACCGTCATCGTGCCCGAGACCAAGGACAACCAGGTCACGGGCATCACCTTGTTGCACGTCGACCTGCAGGGGCGACTCGATCCTTCCACCGCACGCCGCGTGCTCACCGGCTACCGCAACCGCTACAACGCACTGGTGGACGCGGTGACCGAGACCGAGCCGGTGTTCCGGGACGAGATGCTGGGACAGGTCGACTTCGTCGACTTGCTGGTCGAGCCCGTGTACGTGCTCGCCGGCCGCTGGCGCCAGTGACGCCGTGACCGGCCTGTGGCTGGGCACCGACGTCGTCGACCTCGACCGGTTCCGCCTCGCCCTGCGACGGACCCCGGGCATGGTCGCCCGTGTCTTCACCGTGGCCGAGCAGTCGTACGCCTCTCGCAAGCGGGACCCGGCCGAGCGGCTGGCGGCTCGCTTCGCCGTGAAGGAGGCGACCATGAAGGCACTGGGCGTCGGCTTGGGCGCGTTCCGCTTCCACGACGTCGAGGTCGTGCGGGCCACCACCGGAGAACCGTCGCTGCGGTTGTCCGGAAGGGCGCAAGAGCTGGCCGACAAGCGCCGGATCACGCAGTGGCGCGTCTCGATCAGCCACTCCGACCTCATCGCGCTGGCCGTCGTGGTGGGGCAGGGCGGGAGCGAAGCGGCGTCGTCCGGATGATCCCCGTCGTCACGCCCGACGAGATGCGAGCCATCGACGCTGCGGCTCCCGAGCCGACCGAGCTTCTCATCCAGCGGGCCGGGGCCGCCGTCGCCCGTTGCGCCCTGGCCCGGATGGGAGGCAGCTACGGCCGCCGCGTCGTGGTGGTGTCGGGGAAGGGGAACAACGGAGCCGACGGCAGAGCGGCGGCGGCTCGGCTGCGCCGGCGGGGGGTGCGGGTACAGGTCGTGGGTGCTGCAGACGCCCCTCGGCGACTCCCGGACTGCGACCTGGTGATCGACGCGGCCTACGGCACGGGGTTCAGGGGCTCGTACATGGCGCCGGACCCCGGGACAGCGGGCGTTCTCGCCGTCGACATCCCGTCGGGCGTCGACGGCTGCACGGGCCAGGCCGACGCCGGCGCGGTGGCTGCGGACGTGACCGTCACCTTCGCGGCGCTGAAGCCCGGACTGCTCTTCTCCGAGCGGGTGGGCGAGGTGGTGGTGAGCGACATCGGCCTCGACACGAGCGGGGCGCGGATCTACTCGGTGGAGCCGGCGGACGTGCTGGCCCGCCTGCCCCGCCGGCCTCAGAACGCGCACAAGTACCACTCCGCCGTCGCCGTCGTGGCCGGCTCCCCCGGCATGAGCGGCGCCGCCGCGTTGGCGTCGGCGGCGGCCATGAGAGCCGGCGCCGGCTACTGCCGCCTGGTCGCTCCGGCCGGCGTACAGGTCGACCGCGCCGGCCACGAGGTCGTGGCGGTCGAGCTGCCGGCTCGGGAGTGGACGCCAGCCGCCCTCGCCGCCTGCGACCGCATGGCCGCGGTGGCGGTGGGTCCCGGTCTCGGGCGCTCCGAGTCGACCCGGGCCTGCGTGCGCCGCTTCGTGGCGGCCGCTCCCGTCCCGCTCGTCGTGGACGCCGACGGCCTGTTCGCCCTCGGAACCGGCGCCGCCGCCGCCGGCGTGCTGGCCGGGAGGCGCCACCCGACCCTCCTGACCCCCCACGACGGCGAGTTCACCCGACTGGCCGGGCATCCTCCCGGGGCCGACCGTATCGGGGCTGTCCGGGAACTGGCCGCCGAGCTACGGGCAACCGTGTTGTTGAAGGGGCCGGTGACGGTGGTCGCCGATCCGGACGGCCAGGTCCTCGTCTCTCCGGCCGGCACTCCCGCGCTTGCCACAGCCGGCACCGGCGACGTCCTCACCGGCGTGGTCACGGCTTTTCTGGCCGCCGGACTGTCGCCGTTGGAGGCGGGCGGCCTCGGAGCCGCCGCCCACGGTGCGGCGGCCCTGGCAGGTCCGCCGGTCGGGCTGCTGGCCGGAGACCTCCTGGCCCTCCTGCCCCGCTTCCTCAGCGGGCCGGCGCCGGCGCCGGTCATTCTGGGGATTTCTTCGCACCGGCGAGGTGCGCGGACATCCCCAGAATGAGAGTGATGGCACCGCCGGTGTTCAGGCCGGCGTGGGCTGAGGTCGACCTCGGAGCTGTCGCCGACAACCTGCGGGCTGTGAAGGCGGCGGCCGGCGGCGCCGAGGTGTGGGCGGTCGTGAAGGCCGACGGGTACGGCCATGGTGCCGAGCGGGTAGCGCGCGCGGCACTGGCTGCCGGCGCCAGCGGCCTCGCCGTCGCGATGGTGGAGGAGGCCGTCGTGCTGAGGGAGGCGGGCATCGACGTGCCGATCCTCTTGCTGTCGGAGCCGCCGGCCGAGGCGATGGGCGAGGTGGTCGCCCGCCGGCTGGTCGCCACCCTGTACAGCCACACGGCTCTGGAGGCGCTGGGCCGGGAGGCGGCCGCCGGCCCCCAGCCTCTCGCGGTGCAAGTGAAGCTCGACACGGGTATGCACCGGGTGGGGGCGACGTTCGAGGACGCCCTCGCGGTCGCCGTCTCCGTGCAACGGCATCCTCGCTTGACCCTGGACGGCGTATGGACGCATCTCGCCGTGGCCGACGAGCCAGCGCGGGCGGACTTCACCACCGGCCAGTGTTCCCGGTTCGACCGGTTCTGCGAGGCGCTCGGCGATGCCGGAGTGCGACCGCGGATGCGCCACGTCGCCAACTCCGCAGGGGTGCTGCTGGCTGGCGCCACCTACGACATGGTGCGGGTGGGAATCGCCCTCTACGGCTACGCGCCCAACGCCACCGTTGCGGTGCCCGTCGACCTGCGGCCGGCGCTGTCACTGGTGGCGCGGGTCGTCCAGGTCAAGGAGCTCGATGCCGGGGACCGGCTCTCCTACGGCCTCCGGTACCGGCTGGCGGAGCGGTCGGTGGTGGCCACGGTCCCCTTGGGCTACGCCGATGGCGTTCCCCGCCGGCTCTCGGAGGTGGGAGGTCAGGTGCTCGTGGGGGGGCAGCGTCGTCCGCTCGCCGGCACCGTCACCATGGACCAGCTCCTCGTCGACTGCGGCCCACGTGCGACGGTACAGCCGGGGGACGAGGTGGTGCTGCTGGGCCGCCAAGGGGACGAGGAGATCACGGCCGACGACTGGGCCACCCGCTTGGACACGATCAGCTACGAGATCCTCTGTGGCATCGGGCCTCGGGTGCCGCGGGTCTACCGACGGTGAAGGTCCACAGCGTCGCCCTCGCCGCCGCCGGGCTCGTGGCCGGCTACGGCGTCGAACGCCTGGTGATGGGCAGGGCCCGCCACCGTCCGGACGTCGACGAGCTCGAGTCGTTCCGTCCCCCACAGGACGCTCGGCACCGCCATGTGACCACCGACGACGGCGGCGAAGTTCACGTGGTCGAGGTCGGCGAGGGGCGTCCTCTCGTGCTGCTGCACGGGATCACGCTGTCGACGCTGTCGTGGCACTACCAGTTGCTCGACCTGTCCGACCGGTTCCGCGTGCTCGCCGTCGACCACCGCGGCCACGGCCAGTCCCGGGCCGGGTCGACTGGTTCCAGCCTCGAGCGCCTGGCCAGGGATCTGCTCCACGTGGTGGAGGACCTCGACCTCAGGGATGCGGTGATCGTCGGCCATTCCATGGGCGGCATGACGGCATTGCGCTTCGCCATCGATCATCCGCAGGTCCTCGACGAGCGGGTGGCCGGCCTCGTGCTGATGTCGACCGCCGCCAGTCCCGTGCACCGGCTTGCCGCGTGGAAGGCGTTCACCCGGGCGGTGACGCCACGCGCCACCCGGGGCCTCACGCTGGCCGAGAGGGCGCGGGGAGGGCTCTTCCCCTCGACCGACCTGTCACATCTGGTGTTCCGGCTGGGAATGGGGAGGGACGCCTCGCCCACCCACGTCGAGCTCAACCGGCTCATGACGGCCGCCACGCCGGTGTCGGTGTGGGGGGAGCTGCTGAGCGGCGTGATCGGCTTCGACGTGCTCGACGAGCTGCAAGAGGTGCAGGTGCCGGCGTTGGTGATGGTGGGGACCGCCGACCTCCTGACGCCGCCGGCGGCGGCCCGCAAGCTGGTGGCCGCGCTGCCCCAGGCGCGGCCGCTCGAGGTCTTTGCCGGGGCGGGTCACATGCTCATGTTGGAGCGCCGGCACGAGGTGAAGCGGGTCATCGCGCAGTTCGTCGACAGCCTCTCCACCTCCGACTCCGGCGGAACCAGGGCCGCCGAAGGCGCCTGAGCGGGCGATAGGCTCCCAAGGTGGCCGCCACCCTGGAGGAGTTGGCACGGCGGGCTTCGAACTGCACCCTCTGCCCCCTTGCCGCTGGTCGCACCACCGTCGTCTTCGGCGTCGGGAATCCGTCGGCTGACCTGGTGTTCGTGGGGGAAGGCCCGGGGCGGGAGGAAGACCTGCGGGGTGAGCCGTTCGTCGGGCGATCTGGGCAGTTGCTCGACCGGCTGGTGCTGGAGGAGATCGGCCTCACCCGCGACCGCTTCTACATCGCCAACACGGTCAAGTGCCGGCCGCCCGGCAACCGCGACCCCCTGCCCGCTGAGGTGAGCTCCTGCCGCCCCTATCTCGAGGCACAGCTGGAGATCATCGACCCCAAGGTCGTCGTGACGCTGGGCAACTTCGCCACCAAGCTGCTGCTCGACACGACCGAGGGGATAACCAGGCTCAGGGGTCGGACGTACCCTTACCGGCGCGGCACGCTGGTGCCCACGTTTCATCCCGCGGCGGTTCTCAGATCAGGAGGCGAGACGATGGCGAAGATGCGGGCCGACCTGATCCGGGCCAAGGAAGCGCTCGAGGCACGATGATCAGGGCGGTCACCAAATCGGCGGAGGACACCAAGGAGCTGGCGGCGGCAGTGGCCGCATTCGTCAAGAGCGGCGACATCCTGCTGCTGGCGGGGGATCTGGGCGCCGGCAAGACGACCTTCGCGCAGGGTTTCGGGCGGGCACTGGGTGTGGACGAGCCGATCACCAGCCCCACCTTCACGCTGATGCGGCCCTATCAGGGCAGGCTGCGCCTGCTGCACTGCGACGTGTACCGCCTCGACCATCTTCAGGAGATCCTCGACCTCGGGATCAGCGAGCTCGTCGACGACGAGTCGGTCGCTCTCGTCGAATGGGGCGACCATGCCGAGCCTGTCCTGCCGCCCGACTTCCTCGAGGTGCACATCGCCTACGGCGGCTCCGAGGAGGAGCGCCGCTTGCAGTTCCGCTGGGTCGGCTCTGACTGGTCGGCGCGGGCGCCGGCGCTGCGGCGGGCCCTCGACCGCTGGAGCTCGGCACCTTGATCGTCCTGGGGATCGATACCGCCACCCAGCAGGTCGGCTGCGCTCTGGGCGGTGTCGAAGGGCCGCTGGCTTCGTTCCACAGCGCCCGGGGCCGGCGCCACGCAGAGACGCTGGTGCCGGCCATCGATTTCACCTGCCGCACGGCACGAGTCGACCTGTCGGAGGTGAGCGTCGTCGCCGTGGACGTCGGCCCTGGCCTGTTCACCGGGCTGAGGGTCGGTATCGCTACCGCGAAGTCGCTGGCGCAGGCGCTGCGGGTACCGGTGATCGGCATGTCGAGCCTGGACCTGCTAGCTCACCAGGTGCGCCACAGCCCGAGGCTGATCGTCCCCGTCATCGACGCCCGGCGTGGAGAGGTGTTCTCCGCGCTCTACCGGCACGTCCCAGGCGGGCTCCAGCGGCTCACCGACTACCGCGTGGGGACGGCCGGGGAACTGGCCAACGACCTCCTGGCCCGGCGGGAGGAGGCTCTTCTGGTCGGCGACGGCGCCCTCCGTTATTCCGCCGTACTGGCTGACGACAGCGGGTTCATCGAGATAGGTGGCGTGGGGGCACAGTGGCCGTCGGCGTGTGACCTGGTGGAGTTGGCCCATCCTCGGGCGCTGCGAGAGGAGTTCGTGCAGTCGTCGGAGCTGGAGCCGATGTACCTGCGCAAGGCGGACGCGGAGATGAACTGGGCCAAGCGGGAGAAGGCCTGAGACCGTGGCGGCCCGCCTGCCGGACATCGACGCGAACCGGATCGAGGTCCACGTCGTGCCCATGCGCCGGCGCCACCTGCGTTCGGTTCTGCGGATCGAGGCGCAGGTGTACCCCCGCCCATGGTCGCTGAGCCTCTTCCTGTCCGAGCTCGCGCTGCGCACGAGCCGCTGTTACATCGTGGCCAGGGTGGACGCCGTCGTCGTGGGCTACGCCGGGATGATGTTCGCTTGTGACGATGCCCACGTCACGACCATCGCCGTCGACCCGGCATGGCAGCGTTCGAAGATCGGGACCAGGCTGCTCGGGACCCTGGGTCGCGAGGCCATCCGAGCCGGCATGCGGAACCTGACCCTGGAGGTGAGGGTCAGCAACCGGGGGGCCCAGGCTTTGTACGAGAATTTCGGCTTCGCCCCTGCGGGGGTCCGGAGGAACTATTACGTGGAGACCAACGAGGACGCGCTGGTGATGTGGGCGGAGCACATCGACGAGCCCGCCTATGCCCGCAGGCTGGCCGCCATCGAGGCGGCGCTCCCCGGCTCTACCGTGTGGGCGGAGGGGATGGCGTGAGCGCAGAACCGGCCCGGCTCCTGGGCATCGAGACATCCTGTGACGAGACGGCAGCGGCGGTCGTGACCGAGAGCGGCGAGGTGCTCTCGTCGGTCGTGAGCAGTCAGATCGACCTGCACGCCCGCTTCGGTGGGGTGGTGCCCGAGATCGCCAGCCGGGCCCACGTCGAGCTGCTGACTCCGGTGGTGGCAGAGGCCCTCCTCCAGGCCGGTATGGCCGGGCCGGAGGTCGCCGGCGTGGCAGTCACCGTGGGACCGGGGCTCATAGGCTCGCTGCTGGTGGGCGTCAGCCACGCCAAGGCGCTGGCCCTGGTGTGGGGGGTGCCCTTCATCGGCGTCAACCACCTCGAGGGCCACCTCTACGCGGCGCTGCTCGAGGAACCCGACCTCGAGCTCCCGGCCGTGGTGCTGCTCGTCTCCGGCGGCCACACCCTGTTGATCCTCATGGAGGGCCACGGCCGCTACCGACTGCTCGGCCAGACCATCGACGACGCCGCGGGGGAGGCGTTCGACAAGGTGGCCCGCTTCCTGGGCCTCGGCTATCCGGGCGGGCCCGCCATCGACTCGGCCGCGATGGAAGGCGACGCCTCGGCCATCCCCTTTCCCCGGGGGCTCAAGGACCAGGGGTACGACTTCTCCTTCTCGGGGCTCAAGACCTCGGTGATCAACTACGTCACGAAGAACCCGGAGGTGGAGACGGTCGACGTCGCCGCCTCCTTCCAGGAGGCCGTGGTCGACGTGTTGGTGACGAAGTCCCGACGGGCGGCGCGGGAGACCGGCGCCCGGGCGATCTGCCTCGCCGGTGGCGTGGCCGCCAACTCCCTGCTCCGGGAGCGCACCCTCGACGCCTGCATCGCCGACGGCCTCTCCGCGTACCTCCCCAGCCGGTCGATGTGCACCGACAACGCCGCCATGATCGCCGCCGCCGGCTGGTGGCGGCTGCGGTCGGACGGGGCCACGCCTCTCGACGCCGGCGCCGACCCCAACCTGCGACTCACCCTGATCTGAGGCTTCCGCCGCCCCGGCCCGCCACTTTGGGCAAGCTCAACGTCGCATGGCGAAGCTCAGGCTGCCCGGACGCGGCGGCAGCTTGGCCTCGGCCGGCTCATGGAGCCCATTCCGGCCTTCGGCGACTACGAATCACCCGCTACGAACGCTGAGGAGCCAGGCCCGGATGGACTCGGCGAAGGCATCCGGTTCCTCCACCCAAGGAAGGTGCCCGCTCTGCTCCAAGACCGTCATGTCGGCGCTCGCAGCCCGTTTTTGGATCCGCTCCGACTGCGCCGGCGGGTAGAACACGTCGTGGCGGCCGACGAGGAGGAGCACGGGCGCCTGGAGCTCACCCAGACGGTCGACGGCGCTCCACCAGTTCGAGGCCGCCATCAGCTGGGCCGCCGCCGAGGCGTTGAACGTCGACAGGGCGAACACCGTCTCGGGATCGGCGTCGTCGTCGCCGTGGAAGAAGAAGTGGGCCAGCCCGCCCATCGTCGCCTCGAGCTCGTCGTCCGTCGCCGGCGGCACCCGCTGGAGCACCTCGACCTCAGGTGGTGTGGGCATGGTGTCCATGTTGTCGATGAGGCTCTCGCCCATTCCCAGATCGCCGGGGGTGGCCGCCACCAGGATGAGCCCCGCCACCCGCCCGGGGTGACGCAGCGCCAGCTCCAGGGCCACGGAGGCCCCGTGGGCATGGCCCATCACCAGCACCCGCTCGGCGCCCAGGTGGTCGGCGAGGGCATCAGCATCGTCAGCCAGCTGCTCGAGCGACAGCAGCTCGGTCGCGGATCGGTCGGACCGGCCATGGCCACGGTGGTCGCAGTAGACGAGCCGGAGCTCTTCGCCCAGCCGGTCGAGCCCGGGACGCAGGTAGGTGTGGTCGGTACCAGGCCAGCCGTGCAGCACGAGGCAGGTTGGCCCGCTCCCCACGAGCTCGTAGTGGAGGGCGGTTCCGTTCAGCGTTGCCGTCGGCACCCGCCCATGCAACACCGGCCTCGGCCTCGACTCAACCTCGTCCAGCGGGTACGAACACGCATTCGTGGGTAGAGCGGGGCCATGAGCAACACGATCAAAGAACCCGAAGACTGGAGCACGGGCGACGAGCCCATGACCGGCGCCCAGGCGTCGTACCTGGAGACGCTGGCGGCCGAGGCGGGCGAAGAGCTACCCACGGACCTCACCAAGGCCGAGGCTTCGAAGAAGATCGACGACCTGCAGGACCGTTCCCCCCGCCTGACCGACTGAGCTGCCCACCGACTGAGCCGGGTCCCGCGCCTGCGCTGGCACTCGCGGCTTGCGAGTGCCAGCCAGCCTGGCTACCATTGGCACTCGAAAGGCCTGAGTGCTAACTGCTCCAGTCTGCGAACCCCCTACGGAGGCGCCTGTCATGAATCTGCAGCCCTTGGACGACCGCATCGTCGTGCGCCCGAACGAGTCCGACCAGACGACGGCGTCGGGCCTGGTCATCCCGGACACAGCCAAGGAGAAGCCCCAGCAGGGCGAGGTCCTGGCCGCCGGCCCCGGCCGCCGGGCGGAGAGCTCGGGCGAGCTCATCCCCTTGGACGTCAAGGTGGGCGACACCGTCGTCTACAGCAAGTACGGCGGCACCGAGATCACCATCGACGGCGAGGACCTGCTCATCCTCACCGCTCGCGACGTCCTGGCCAAGGTGTCCAAGTAATGCCGAAGATCCTGAAGTTCGACGAGCACGCCCGCCGCTCGCTGGAGGCTGGTGTCAACCGCCTCGCCGATGCGGTGAAGGTGACGTTGGGGCCCAAGGGTCGCAACGTGGTTCTGGAGAAGAAGTTCGGCGCTCCGACCATCACCAACGACGGCGTCACCATCGCCCGGGAGATCCAGCTCGAGGATCCTTTCGAGGACATGGGCGCCCAGCTGGTGAAGGAGGTGGCCACCAAGACCAACGACGTGGCCGGCGACGGTACGACCACCGCCACCGTCCTGGCCCAGGCTCTCGTGCGTGAGGGCCTGAAGAACGTGGCTGCCGGCGCCAGCCCCCTGGCCCTGAAGAAGGGGATCGACAAGGCAGTCACCGTTGCCGTCGAATCCATACGGAGCCAGGCCAAGGAGGTCGACGACCGCAGCGAGATCGCTCAGGTGGCCGCCATCTCCGCCGCCGACCAGGCCATCGGCGAGATCCTGGCCGACGCCATCGACAAGGTGGGCAAGGACGGCACGGTCACCGTGGAGGAGTCGAACACCTTCGGGATGGAGCTCGAGTTCGTCGAAGGCATGCAGTTCGACAAGGGCTACGTCTCCGCCTACTTCGTGACGGACCAGGAGCGGCTGGAGGCGGTGCTCGACGAGCCCTACATCCTCCTGGCCAACTCCAAGATCAGCGCGGTGCACAGCCTCCTGCCGGTCCTGGAGAAGGTGCTGCAGTCGTCGAAGCCCCTGCTCGTGATCGCCGAGGACGTCGAGGGCGAAGCGCTGGCGACGCTGGTGCAGAACAAGATCCGGGGCGTGTTCACGTCGGCGGCCGTCAAGGCTCCCGGCTTCGGTGAGCGCCGCAAGGCGATGCTGCAGGACATGGCCATCCTCACCGGCGGCCAGGTCATCACCGAGGAGGTGGGCCTGAAGCTCGACAACGTGACCCTCGACCTCCTGGGCACCGCTCGCAAGGTGATCATCACCAAGGACGACACCACCATCATCGAGGGCGGCGGCTCGGAGGAAGACGTCCGGGGCCGCATCGGCCAGCTGCGACGCGAGATCGAGGACAGCGATTCGGACTGGGACCGCGAGAAGCTCCAGGAGCGGCTGGCCAAGCTGGCCGGCGGGGTCGCCGTCGTCCGCGTCGGCGCCGCCACCGAGGTGGAGCTCAAGGAGAAGAAGCACCGCATCGAAGACGCCCTCTCGGCCACCCGGGCGGCCATCGAGGAGGGCGTTGTCGCCGGTGGCGGTACCGCTCTGCTGCGGGCCCGCGGCGCCGTCAGCGAGCTGATCCCCACCCTCGCCGGCGACGAGGCCACGGGTGCGCGGTCGGTCCACAAGGCGCTCGAAGAGCCGACCAAGTGGATCGCCATCAACGCCGGCCTCGAAGGCTCAATCATGGTCCAGCAGGTCGAGCGGGAGACTGGAAGCGTCGGGCTCAACGCCGCCACCGGAGAGTTCGAGGATCTCCTCAAAGCCGGCGTCCTCGACCCGGCCAAGGTCACTCGTTCGGCCCTGGAGAATGCGGCGTCGATCGCCGGCCTGTTGCTCTCGACCGAGGCGCTGGTGGCCGACAAGCCGGCGCCCGACCCCCACTCCACCGGCTCGCTCGCCAACATGGGCGGCGGCATGGGCGGCATGGGCGGCGGCATGGGGATGATGTAGGCGGCAGCGACCGCACCAAACACGCAGGACACGAACGGCCGGACCCTCGGGGTCCGGCCGTTCCGCGGTACCCCGGCATCTTCGTCAAACACGAGACGGGAGGGCCGGGTCGGCCAATGGAGGCGGACGTGGTCGCGTAGGTTGGGCCGATGCCCGACGAGCTTCCCCCGCCCGAGCCCGCCAAGCTCCTCAGCATCTGGATGGAGTGGGAGCGCGGACAGACGACTCCCGGCCAGGTGATGTCGAACCTCAAGAAGGCGGGTCTCCGCGAGCTGCTGGAGGCGACGGTGGCGGTCCACCAAGAGGCCTTCGGGGGCACCGTTTCCGGCGAGTGACGGCCGGCGTGACCGAAGCTGACCGGTTCGCCCAGGAGATCCCCCGCCCGTCTGCCGTCCGGCCTGGCGGCCCGCCGCCGTGGGCATGCCTGTCGGGCCCCGGTGGGGGGCGTCGGGTCACCGCGGCCCAGGTGCGCGAGGCGGTCCTCGGGAACGAGGACCTTCCCGTGACATCGCCGGACGGGGCGCCGGCGTCGGCCGTGCTCGTGGTGGTGTGGGACGAGGACGGCGAGGCTCGGATCCTGCTCACCCGGCGCACGGCATGGCTGCGGTCCCACAGTGGGCAGGTCGCGTTCCCTGGAGGTCGGGTGGAGCCGGGCGAGACCTTGGTGGGAGCCGCGCTCCGGGAGGCCGAGGAGGAGGTGGGGCTCGACCCGGCATCGGTGGAGGTCGTGGGGCGCCTGAGCCGCCTGTTCACCATCTCGCGCCGCGCCGGCATCCACCCGGTGGTGGGGGTCCTGCCCGGCCGCCCTTCCCTCGCCCGCAACCCGGCCGAGGTGGAGCGGGTCTTCGACGTCGCCTTGGCGGAGTTCATGGCCGAAGGCGCCTTCCACGAAGAGGTGTGGACCCTGACCCGGGGGGCCGCCGGCCTGGTCGACCTCGAGGAGGGGGACCATTCCGTCTACTTCTTCGAGGTGGCGGGCGAGACGGTTTGGGGGGCCACGGCAAAGGTGCTCCACGAGCTGCTCTGCCTCATCGTCGGGCGACTCGGAGGGCCGGCGCCAGCATCTAGAGACGCCATCCCGCCCGCACCCGTCTGACCCCGAGCCGGGCGGTAGCCTCCTTGCCGATGGAGGTTCAGACGCTGACCCTGCCCAGCCACCTGCACCGCCGTCACATGGTGGGGGCAGTTGCCGGGGGGGCGGCCCTCGTGGTCGTCGGTCTGGTCGATCCGAGCCGCCACACGCTCGGTCCGCCCTGTCCGTTGAAGGTGCTGACGGGCCTCGACTGCCCGTTGTGCGGCGCCACCCGGGCCACGCACCAGTTGCTGCGGGGTGAGCTGGCCTCGGCCCTCGATTTCAACGCACTGTACGTCGCCGCTCTGCCAGTGGTGGCCGCGCTGGCGCTGTTCTGGGTGCTGCGGGGGCGCCGGCCGGCCTGGACCGCACCGCGTTGGGTCACATGGGCGGTGGTGGCCGTTGCGGCGCTGTTCGCAGTCGTGCGGAACCTCCCCTTCGCGCCGTTCTCGTACCTCGCGTCCTGAGGGTGGCGGCGACTCGGGTCGCCGTCTAGCTGCGGCGCCGGCAGTAGACTCTCATCTTTCCGGGGCGAAGGGGTGAGCTGTGGCTGAGGTCGAGATCGGCATCGGCAAGTCGGGGCGGCGGGCCTACGGGTTCGACGACATCGCGATCGTTCCCAGCCGGCGCACGAGGGATCCCGAGGATGTCGACGTCTCGTGGGAGATCGACGCCTACAAGTTCCAACTGCCGCTCCTGGGAGCCGCCATGGACGGGGTGATGAGCCCGGCCACGGCGATCGAAGTGGGACGCCTGGGTGGCCTCGGAGTCCTCAACCTCGAGGGCCTGTGGACCCGCTACGAAGAGCCCGAG
Source organism: Actinomycetota bacterium (assembly GCA_019348255.1). Lineage (GTDB taxonomy): Bacteria > Actinomycetota > Acidimicrobiia > Acidimicrobiales > CADCTF01 > JAHWJQ01. The sequence goes on from JAHWJU010000026.1 coordinate 17,763, forward strand.
GCCCTCTTCGAGGAGATCTCGACCCTCGACAACGAAAAGGCCACCGCTCGGATGCAGCAGATCTATGCCGAGCCCGTGAAGCCCGAGCTGGTGACCCAGCGCATCCGGGAGATCAAAGACGCCGGCGTGACAGCGGCCGGGTCGCTCACACCTCAGCGGGTCGAGGCGCTCTCGCAGGCGGTGGTGGACGCCGAGCTGGACCTGTTCGTGATCCAGGGAACCGTGGTGTCGGCCGAGCACGTCTCCAAGACGGTGGAGCCCCTCAACCTCAAGAAGTTCATCCGGGAGTTCGAGATCCCGGTGATCGTGGGGGGCTGCGCGTCCTACCAGGCCGCGCTGCACCTGATGCGCACCGGAGCCGTCGGCATCCTGGTGGGCGTCGGCCCCGGCAACGCCTGCACCACCAGGGGTGTGCTCGGCGTGGGCGTGCCGCAGGCGACGGCCATCGCCGACGCCGCCGGGGCCCGCATGCGCCACCTCGACGAGACCGGCGTCTACGTCCACGTCATCGCCGACGGAGGGATGAGCAAGGGCGGCGACATCGCCAAAGCCATCGCCTGTGGGGCGGACGCGGTGATGATCGGCTCGCCGCTGGCGGCCGCTCACGAGGCCCCGGGACGGGGTTACCACTGGGGCATGGCCACCTTCCACGCCAGCCTTCCCCGCGGGGCCCGCATCAGGGTGGGCGCCCTCGGGACGCTGCAGGAGGTCCTGGTAGGGCCGGCCCACGAGAACGACGGCCGGCTCAACCTCTTCGGCGCCCTCCGTACGTCGATGGCCACGTGTGGCTACGAGACGGTGAAGGAGTTCCAGAAGGCCGAGGTGATGGTGGCGCCGGCGCTGCAGACGGAGGGCAAGCAGTTGCAGCGATCCCAGGGCATCGGGATGGGGCACTAGCCCCACCCGGTTCTGGGGATGCCCGCACACCTGGCAGGTGCGCGAACGTCCCCCGAACGCTCGGCCCAGCCGCGTGCTCCCGAAGCGTGCCGGCTACGCTGAGCCATGGTCGAGGACGAGGCGTTCGACACCGTTCTGGTGGTCGACTTCGGCGCCCAGTACGCCCAGTTGATCGCCCGCCGGGTGCGCGAGGCGCACGTCTACAGCGAGATCGTCCCCCACTCCATGCCCGTGGCCGAGATGCTCGCTCGCCGGCCCAAGGGGATCATCTTCAGCGGTGGCCCTGCCTCCGTGCACGTCGAGGGGGCACCGGTCATCGATCCAGCGGTGTACGAGGCCCGGGTCCCGGTCTTGGGCATCTGCTACGGCGCGCAACTGGTGGCCCAGCAGCTGGGTGGCGAGGTGGCTCGCACCGGGCGGGGTGAGTACGGCCGCACCGCCATGGAGGTGACCGACTCGTCGATCCTGTTCGCCGAGTTGCCCAGCACGCAGGACGTGTGGATGAGCCACTTCGACTCCATCACCCGCGCTCCGGACGGGTTCCGCGTCACCGCCGCCACGGCCGAGGCCCCCGTTGCCGCCCTGGAGAACCTCGACCGCGGCATCTTCGGGGTGCAGTTCCACCCCGAGGTGATGCACACCCCCCGCGGCCAGGAGGTGCTCAAGAACTTCCTCTACGACGTCGCCGGCTGCCGGCCCACCTGGACCATGGCCAGCATCATCGAGACCTCGGTCGAAGCCATCCGGGCCCAGGTGGGCAGCGAGAAGGTGATCTGCGGCCTGTCCGGAGGCGTGGACTCGGCGGTGGCCGCCGCCCTCGTCCACAAGGCCATAGGGGACCAGCTCACCTGTGTCTACGTCGACACCGGACTCATGAGGGCGGGCGAGAGCGAGCAGGTCGAACAGACCTTCCGTCAGCAGTTCAAGATCGACCTGGTCCACGTCAAGGCTGCCGACCGGTTCCTCGAGCAGCTCAACGACGTGATCGACCCCGAGCGCAAGCGCAAGGCCATCGGTGAGACCTTCATCCGGGTGTTCGAAGAGGTTGCCGTCGACCACAGCGACGCCCGCTTCCTCGTGCAGGGGACGCTGTATCCCGACATCATCGAGTCGGGTACCAAGGACGCGGCCCGCATCAAGAGCCACCACAACGTGGGCGGGCTGCCCGACGACATGAACTTCGAGCTCGTCGAGCCGCTGCGCAACCTGTTCAAGGACGAGGTGCGGGCCATGGGCGAGCAACTGGGGCTGCCCGAGGAGATCGTCTGGCGCCAGCCCTTCCCCGGGCCGGGACTGGCGGTGCGCATCGTGGGGACGGTGACCCACGAGCGACTGGAGATCATCCGCGCCGCCGATGAGATCGTCACCGAGGAGATCAAGAAGGCAGGCCTGTACCGGGAGATCTGGCAGGCGTTCGCCGTGCTGCCGGCGGTGCGCAGCGTCGGCGTGATGGGAGACGAGCGGACCTACGCCTACCCGATCGTCATACGGGCGGTGACCTCCGACGACGCCATGACCGCCGACTGGGCGCGGCTGCCCTACGACCTGCTCGAGCGGTTGTCGAGCCGGATCATCAACGAGGTCCCGGGCGTCAACCGGGTCGCCCTCGACATCACGTCGAAGCCGCCCGGCACCATCGAGTGGGAGTAGTCGGGGAATAGTCACGGGAGCCGATCTGGCGCTGAGTGTTCTCGACCAGTGCCCGGTCCCCGACGGGTGCACCGCCGAGCAGGCCGTGGCCAGCACCCTCGCCCTCGCCGCCGCCACCGAGAGCCTCGGCTTTCACCGGTACTGGCTGGCCGAGCACCACAACACCACTTCGCTGGCCAGCGTCAGCCCGGAGATCCTCGTCGCTGCCGTCGGCGCCCGCACTTCGTCGATGCGAGTGGGTTCGGGAGGGGTGCTGCTGCCGCACTACAGCCCGCTCAAGGTGGCTGAGAACTTCCGGTTGCTCCACGCACTCCATCCCGGCCGCATCGACCTCGGCGTCGGCAGGACGGCCGGCACCGATCCCGTGGCCGAGGCGGCGCTGCAGTACCGGCCGGGTGCACTGGGAGACGAGCACTTCGCCCAGAAGGTGGTGGATCTCCTCGGCTTCCTCGACGACGATCTGGACGCCGATCATCCCTACGCCGGCGTGAGGGCGATGCCTGCGACAGAGGATGGGCCCCAGGTGTGGATCCTGGGATCGAGCAGCCAGGGCGCCGCCTGCGCGGCGTACCTCGGCCTGTCGTTCAGTTTCGCCCACTTCATCACCGGCGAGTTCGGCCCGCAGGTCATGGCCGCGCACCGCAGAGGATTCACGCCCTCGGCCCGCCTCGCTCATCCGCAAACCAGCGTGGCCGTGTCGGTGCTGTGCGCCGACACCGACGCCGTGGCGCAGGGACTGGCGACCTCGGTGGCTCTCTGGCACCTGCGGCGGGAGGGGGCTGAGCGAGGGCCGCTGCTCCCGCCCGAGGAGGCGGCGCGACTTCCCCTCACCGATCTGGAGCGGGCCCGGGTGGAGCAATCGCGGGCGGGCATGGTGTTCGGCACACCGGAGCGGGTGAAGGACCAGCTCGTGGAGCTGGCCGGCGCCTTCGGGGTGGGTGAGGTGGTGGTGCTCACCAATTGCCATGACCACGCCGACCGGCTGCGGTCCTACCAGCTGCTGGCGGAGGTGTTCGACCTCCCGCCCCGTCGGAGGTGATCGCCCGCGGGCCGGGTCACTGCCTTCCGGGGGCTACGGCGCGGCCGGAGTTGTCGATGATGATCTGGCTGACCTTGCCGCTTTCGATGGCCTGTTGGAGGAGCTTGTTCTTCTCCCGTTCGACCGCCAGTGCCGGGCCATAGAGGGCGACGATGTCCTGCTCGCCTTTGATCTCGGCGTTGATGCGAGCGTTGGCCTGCTGCTGCGCGATGGTCGCCGCGGCCGCCGTCTGTTCGGCCTCGATGGCCCTGATGATGTCGGCGTTGGCGGGTTCGGGCTTGCCCACTGTGAACGTGAACTCGCCGCACTCGCTTCCCTCTTCTCCGGTGTAGGAGGGGCCGCAGAAGTAGTCGGCACCCACGCCGATCACCTCACGGAGGTTCTCCTTGACCCGCTCGACGGCCTCGTTCTGGAAGCCGACGCGGGCCTCCTCCGAGGCGTAGAGGTCCCGCCAGTTGTGCTTGAGCCCGACCGCCTCCAAAGCCCGCTCGATCTGGGGAGCGAAGTACTCGAGGAGCATCTGTCTCCAGCCTTCATCCTCGTATGCCTTGGTCTTCACCCCGAGGTTCTCGTGGAACTGGCGCATCACCTTCTCGTCGTTCCAGTGGAGCTTGAAGTACATCTGGAACTCCACCAACATCCGCACGTCGTCGGCAGTGACGATCTGAACGGGAGGCACGTCTCGCCGCTTTCCCTCCGGCGCCGCCAGGAAGCTGCGCTGGTCGATGCGGTAGCGGTACACGGTCGAACCCCAACCGACCTTCTCCCAGGTGGAACCCGGCCTGAGAAAGCCCTTGAAGGTCTTCTCCTGGATCGCTCCACCTTCGTAGATGAGACCGATCTCGTTGATCTCGGATCCGGACCTACCGCATGCTCCAGACAGAAGGAGTGCCGACAACGCCACGACCACGAAGCGGCGATCGCGTCCCATTCAGTTCAGCTCCTTGTGGTAGTCGTTGGTGATCCGACGGGCTTCCGTCCGCAGCTCGTTGGACAACGACGTGATGGCGTCGTCATAGGCCAGGATCTGGTCGAGGCAACGAACGGCGCGAGCCAGTTCCCGAGTGGGGCGGGCCGCCCGCTTCTGGCCCACGACGTAGGCCACTGCCGAGATCACGGCGACGACCACCAGCGCCGTCGCCAGGATGATCGTGCCCATCAGCAGTCGCTCCGTCGGCTGGTCACTTCTGCGTTGCTGCGGCCCCAGCGTGTGTTCACGCCAACATGGTGACGCGATTCCAAACGGTCGGCGGTCAGCGGCCCCGGCGGTGCCCGTCGCGGCGCGAATACCAAGGCTGTATTTTGGAGCGGTGGCCGTCCCCTCGTCGTACACGCCGGCCAGCCCGTTCGATCACGACCACCTGTTCGGGCTGAACCCCGTCCAGCGGGAGGCGGTGGCACACACCGACGGGCCGCTGCTGATCGTGGCCGGCGCCGGCTCCGGCAAGACGAGGGTGCTCACCACCCGCATCGCCCACCTCATCTCCCAGCACGGCGTGTCGCCGTTCGAGATCCTGGCCATCACGTTCACCAACAAGGCGGCCGACGAGATGAAGCGGCGGGTGGAGGCTCTGGTCGGTCCGGTGGCCCAGAAGATGTGGGTGTCGACCTTCCACTCGGCCTGCGTGCGCATCCTGCGCCGCGACGCCCACCATCTGGGCTACACCTCCAACTTCACCATCTACGACCAGGCGGACGCCGTACGGCTCACCGGCTACGTGCTGCGCGACCTGAACGTCGATGCCAAGAAGTTCCCGCCCCGCTCGGTGCACGCCATCCTCAGCCAGTCCAAGAACGACCTGGTGTCCGTCGACGCCTACTCCGACAACGCCCGCACCGTCTACGACAAGCGCATCGCGCTCGTGTACCGGGAGTACCAGTCCCGTCTGAAGGCGGCCAACGCCATGGATTTCGACGACCTCCTGGTGCAGGTGGTCGAGCTGTTCCGCACCAGCCCCGAAGTGCTGGCCCACTACCAGAACCGGTTCAAGCACCTGCTGGTCGACGAGTACCAGGACACCAACGCAGCCCAGAACGAGCTGGTGATCCTTCTGGCCCGCCAGCACGGCAACGTCTGCGTCGTGGGCGACAGCGATCAATCCATCTACCGCTTCCGCGGCGCCGACATTCGCAACATCCTCGAGTTCGAGGAGGCGTTCCCCGATGCCAGGGTGATCGTGTTGGAGCAGAACTACCGCTCCACCCAGACCATCCTCGACGCCGCCAACTCGGTCATTGCCAACAACGCTCTGCGCAAGCCCAAGGCGCTGTGGACAGAGCAGGTGGGCGGAGAGGTCATCACCCGCTACCACGCAGAGGACGAGCGGGACGAGGCGCAGTGGGTGGTGCACGAGATCGGCCGGCTGCACGACGCCGAGCACTACCGCTGGGGCGACATCGCCCTCTTCTACCGCACCAACGCCCAGAGCCGGGCCGTCGAGGAGGAGCTGAGCCGCCGGGGCGTCCCCTACAAGGTGATCGGCGGCACCCGCTTCTATGACCGCCGCGAGATCAAGGATCTGCTCGCCTACCTCCGGGCCGTGGTCAACCCCGCCGACGAGGTCTCCACCAAGCGGGTGATCAACGTGCCCAAGCGGGGCATCGGCGACACCAGCATCGGCCGGCTCGACAACTGGGCCACCTCCCACGGCGTCTCGTTCTTCGACGCCATGGGCTCGGCCGAGGCGGCCGGAGTGACAGGCAGGGCGCTGGGCGGCATCCGGTCGGTGCTGGGCCTGTTGGCCGACCTGCAGGCCACGGCCGAGGACGGCGCCGGCCCGGGAACGCTGCTCGAGGTCATCTGCGAGCGCACGCGCTACACCGCCGACCTGGAGGCCGAGCGCACGGTGGAGGCCGCCGGCCGGCTGGAGAACATCGCCGAGCTGGTCGGCCTGGCCCGCCAGTACGAGGCGGTCGAGCAGTTCCTGGAGGACGTGAGCCTGGTGGCCGACGCCGAGGAGGCCGAGGTCGACGAATCCTCCGTGCTGCTGATGACGCTCCACACGGCCAAGGGCCTGGAGTTCCCGGCCGTCTTCTTGATCGGCCTCGAAGACGGCGTGTTCCCCCACCTGCGGTCGCTGGGCGAGCCCGACGAGCTCGAAGAGGAGCGCCGTCTCTGCTACGTCGGCATCACCCGGGCCCGCGAACGGCTGTACCTCACCAACGCCTGGTGCCGCACGCTGTGGGGATCGACGCAGTACAACCCCCCGAGCCGGTTCTTGAAGGAGATCCCGGAGCAACTCATGACGCTGGCCGAGGGCGGCCGGAAGCGGCCCGACCGCGACCGCGGATGGGGGCTGGGCCGGGGTGCCGGCGCCGGCGCCGGCGCCGGGTGGGGCGGTGGGCGCGAAGCCATTGCCGAGGCGGCGGCCCGCAGCGGTCGCACCACGCCGGCCCGCACCACCGGCGCCGAGCACCTGGGGATCAAGGTGGGTGACGACGTGGTGCACGGCAAGTGGGGCGAGGGCGTGATCCTGGACCTGATCGGTGAGGGAGACAAGGCCGAGGTCATCGTGCGGTTCCCTGGTGTGGGCGAGAAGCGCCTGCTGCTGGCGTGGGCGCCACTGAAGAAGGGCTGAGCATGGGGTATCCGGCCATGGTCATCGCTGGCTCCGGAGGTCGACGGTTACCACCTCGCCGGTCTCGTCGACCTCGGTCGGATAGGTCCGCAGGCCTGAACCGT
>JAHWJU010000287.1 GCA_019348255.1 Actinomycetota bacterium
ATGTGGCGACCCTGGGCGCCTATCAGGTCGAACAGCTCGTTGCGCCGGCGGGTGCTCAACTCATCGGCGTGGGTCTGGATCATCTCGGCCGCGGCCAGGATGACCGAGACCGATTGCAGCAGTGAGTGGGCGGTGACGGCAACCGCGGTGCGGTCCGCTCTGCGGTCCTCGCCCCAGGAGCTCTCCCGCTGTTGTCCCACCGCCGCAGGCTATACGGGCACGCCGTCCCCGCCGCCGGCAACAGGGTCAGCGGACGAGCCCCCTCCGCAGCGCCAGCGCCACGGCGCCCACCCGGTCGTTGACGCCGAGCTTCTGGTAGATGCGGGCCAGGTGGGTCTTGACCGTCTCCTCGCCCAGCACCAGGGTGGCGGCGATCTGGCGGGTGCTGCGCCCTGCGGCCAGGCACTCGAGCACCTGGCGCTCGCGCTGGGTGAGCCGCTCGGACGCCAGCGACTGATCGGCCAGGGGGCCGACCCTGTCGAGGAAGGTGCGGGTGACCGTCGGGTGGATGTAGCCCTCGCCCCGCGCCACCGCCTCCACCGCCGCCAGGAGGTCCACCCGCCCGGCGTTCTTGGGGAGGAACCCCACGGCGCCGGCCGCCATCGCCCCCGTCACCGTCTCGGCGTCGTCGTGCATGGTGAGCACCACCACCCGGGCGCCGGGCCGGCGGCGCATGATCTCCCTGGTGGCCTCGATGCCGTTCAGGCCCTGGAGGCTCACGTCCATGAGGATCACGTCCGGCTCCATCCGCGCGTCGAGGTCGACTATCCCGGCACCGGAAGGCACCACCCCCACCACCTGGATCTCGTCACTGAACCCCAGCATCGTGGCCAGAGCGTCGGCCACCAGCTGGTGGTCCTCGGCGATGGCCAGCCGGATCGTCACGACTCCGACCCTATGGGAACGCGGACCGTAATGGTGGTACCAAACCCCGGCCGGCTCTCGACGAACAGGATGCCGCCCGCCAGTGCCACCTTCTCCCGCGTCAACCCCAGGCCGGCGCGGTTGGCGCCGGCGCTGGCGGGGTCGAACCCGGCCCCGTCGTCGGTGACCCGCAACTCGAGGGTCCCGCCCGTTCGCGTGACCTCCACCGAGACGTGCTGGGCGCGGGCGTGGCGGGCGACGTTGGTGAGGGCCTCCTGGCAGCACTCCAGCACCAGCAGGGTCACCGGCAGCGCCAGGTCATCGCCCACCCCTTCGGCCTCGACCTCCACCGCCACCCCCGAGGAGGCCCCGAACGCCCGGGCGAAGCGGACGAGGCTCGGCACCAGTCCCCCACTTTCGATGGCGGTGCGGCGCAGGCTGGCGATGGTCCCCCGGAGCTGGCCGATGGTCCCGTCGACTCCGTCGCGCAACTGCCCGGCCAGGCGCACGGCCACGTCCGGGCGGTCGTGGTCGAGGGCGGCGCCGATGTTGTCGGCCTCCAACTGCAAGGCCGCCAGTTGCTGGAGCACGACGTCGTGGATGTCACTGGCGATTCGCACCCGCTCCCGCTCCCTCTCGTCGATGAGCCGGTCCGCCAGCGCCCGGCGCTCCCGCTCGGCCTGCTCCAGCTGGCCGGACACGTTGACGGCGTGGCGGGCGCCCAGGAGGGGAAGCATCAGCAGGGCCACGGCCCAGATCCCGACCCGCACCGAGGTGAGCCCGAGCACCACCCCCATGAGCCCCAGGGCCAGGTAGGTGATAGCCGCAGGCACGCCGGAAGGAACCAGGCCCCGTAACACCAGGAGGATGGGCACCCCGCGGGCCGACCACTCGGCTATCGCCACGAACACCCAGTTGGACGCCTGGTACACCACCACGGCAAGAACGAGGACTGCGGCCGGAGGCTCGTTGTCGACGTGGGCGGCGAACAGCGCCGAGGCGAGAGCCGTTGAGCAGGCCAGCTGAGAGCGGTTGAACACCGCGTGCAGCACCGTCGTCTCCCACTTGATCTCCCACTCGCTCAACGAGGCCACGAACACGATGGCCGCCGCCAGGCTGGGGGGGAACAGGTAGGCGATGGCCACGTTGACGGGCGAGCCCATCGACAGGTAGATGTTGCGCACCACGGGCACCGGCAGCACGTTCGAGGTCGCGCAGAAGAGGGCCCAGGCCACCACCAGCCCGAGGCCGCGGCTCTCCCAATCCCTGTGGGCGACGGCTTGGAAGCACAGCAGGGCGACCACCGCGACCATGGCGGCGGCATAGACGTAGAAGGCGGGCCGGTCGCCGGCGCGCCGGCCAACAGCGCCGGCGTCGTCACCGCCCGCCGCGATGGGGGTGGGGCCGAGCCCCGGGCCCCCATCGGGGGGCGGCGCGCCTAGCGCCAGTTGGCGTTGGCTCCTCCGGCCAGCAGCAGGCCCACGAGCGGGGCGAGCGTCAGGGCCATCCGGCGGAACTGTCGGATCCTGG
>JAHWJU010000027.1 GCA_019348255.1 Actinomycetota bacterium
AGAACTCGGCGTCGCCGAAGCTGAAGATGCCGCCGTCGGAGGCCACGAACCAGTAGCCCCGGCCGGTGGGGGAGCTGGACATGCCCACGATGGGCTTGTTGAGGCGGATGGCCCCGGTGGAGCCGTAGAACTCGGCGTCTCCGAAGCTGAACACGCCGCCGTCGGAGGCCACCAGCCAGTAACCGTTGCCCGAGGGCGTCGAGGCCATGCCGACGATGGGGGCGTTCAGGGCGATCGCCCCGGTCGAGCCGTGGAACTGCGCGTCGCCGAAGCTGAAGATGCCGCCGTCGGAGCCGACCAGCCAGTAGCCGTTACCGGAGGGAGTGGCGGCCATGCCCACGATCGGACGGTTGAGGCGCATGGCGCCGGTGGAGCCGTGGAACGACGCATTGCCGAAGCTGAACACCCCGCCGTCACGGGCCACGAACTGGTAACCCTGGCGGTTCGGCGTGGAGGTCATCCCCACGATGGGCTGGTTGAGCCGGATGTCGCCGGTGGAGCCGAAGAAGGGGGCCTGCAGGCCGAAGCTGAAGATCCCGCCGTCGCCGGCCACGAGCCAGTACCCGGTGGCGCAGGGAGGCGGCGGCGCGGCGTCGGTGACGTCGGCACCGAGGCGACGCGCGTTCTTGCGGAACACCGGCCACGGGGCCGAAGTGGGATTGGGGATGTCGAAAGCCTGCAGCCAGCCGGTGTTGCCGGTGCGGGGGTCGAAGCCGGCGGTGACGACGGCCCAGGATCCTCCGAGGGAGCCGACGGCGGCGGCCGTCTTGTGGGCGAGGCCGGTCTGGCCGGCTGCGAAGCGGTTGAGGATCTGGCCGTTCGTGCCGCTGAGGGCGTAGGCCCGCGGGGTGGCAGCTGCGACCACCTCCGGCGTGCCACCGCCGTTGACGTCCGCGATCACCGGGGAGCCGACGTAGTCGTTGTCACCGACGTTCGTGCTCCAGATGATGCCGCCGTCGCCGCGGTAGGCGCGGATGGTGCCGTCCTTGCTCCCCATCACGACGTCGGTCGAGCCGTCGCCGTCCACGTCGCCGAGCGCAGGGCCGGTGAGGAAGATGGGCGACGGCATGACCTGGGGCCAACCGGGCAGGTCCGCCCCGGTGCCCAGGTCGAAGGCCCAGACCCGGTTCGACTCGCCGCAGCGGCCCAGGTTCACGCACTTGTCGTGCCCCGCGCCGGTGACCACCGCGCCCCGTCCGTTGATCGTGCCGATGGCCGGCGCGCTCTGGAAGGTCTCGCTCGAGAGGCGGACCCAGGCCTGGGCGAAGGTCCCGGTTCCGTTGTAGTCGAGTCGCCGGAAGTAGCCGCCGTCGTGCTGGAGGCCGCCCCTGGTGGCGTCGCCGCCGATGAACACCTCGGCCTGGCCGTCGCCGTCGACGTCGGCCGCCGCCGGGGCGGACCAGACCGTGTCCTGGTTGTCGAAGGCGGCGATGACGTTGCAGTTGTGGTCGATGGCCCGGATGAAGTGGTCGAACGACCCGAAGACGACGTCTCGCAGGCCGTCGCCGTTCACGTCGGCCATGGCCGGGCTGTTGAACACCGGCTCCGAGAACCCGTCGGGCCCGCCCTCGGTCCAGACGTTGAACTTGTCGTTTGTGCGGAACCGACAGCGGGTGGAGCCGTTGCTGTTGAAGATGACCACTCCGCCGTTCTGGTTCTTGTAGTTCTGGTCGACGGTGCCACCGCCCACGGCCACCTCGTTGGTGCCGTCACCGTCGAGATCGCCCACGGCCGGGCTGGAGGCGACGGCGGCGATCTGGCCCGCCACCGGCTCGACCCGGGCCGGCCACCCCGGCAGGGTGCTGCCGTCGGCCGCATGGGCGTAGAGGAGCCCGTTCTGCCCGCCGACGACGACGTCGTTGCTGCCGTCGTTGTTCACATCGGCGATCACGGGTGAGCTCCAGCGCAGGTCGGCCCCGGCTGGATTGGCTATCCACCGGGGGGCGCCGTCGGCCAGGGAGGCCGAGGCCGGTGAAGTGGGCTGCAGGGCAAGGGCGGCGGCGCCCGTGGTGCAGGCGACGGCAAGTGCGACAAGGCGACGACGGTTCATCGAGCTCATTTCTCCAAGGGACAGGATGACGATGAGAAGGATCGGCAGGCCACTGCCGGCAGAAGCAATACCGCCGCGATGTGTGGTCGAAACCCCTCTCCGCGCTTTCGTCGGTTCAGTCGGCCTCTCCCCGCAACGCCGGTGCCGCCTCCGGCTCCACTCCCTCGGTCACCTCCACCGGCTCGCGGCCCTCGTCGGTCCGCCAGATGCTGAACGCAGCCGTGGCTCCAGAAAGCCACGCCAGGCCGAGGGTCCAGCCCGCCACGACGTCGCTCACGTAGTGCACCCCCAGCATGAGCCGGCTAATGCCGATGGCCAGCACCAATACGACTGCGGCGCTGAAGGCCACCACCCGCCACCGCCGGGGTAGCGCCGGGAGGAGCACCAGCAACAGCGCCCCGTACGTCACCGTCGAAGACATGGCGTGACCCGACGGGAAGCTCTTGCCGAAGGCGGTGGTCAGGGGGTTCCCGAGGTCGGGACGGGGACGGTTGACGGCCACCTTCACCACCGTGTCGACGACTCCTCCGCCGATGGCCGTAACCACCAGGTACAGGGCGAGCCGGCGGCGACCGCGCCGGTAGACGAACCCGGCGCCGGCGGCGACGGCGATCGCCAGCCACAACGGCTTACCCAACAGGCTCACGGCCTCGACCGCGGTCACCAGCATCGGCCGGTTCACCACCCAGTCGTGCAGCCGCTGAGCAACATCCTCGTCGATCCGGGTGAACCGACCGTCCCTCAGGACCTCGAGCAGGAGGTAAGAGAACGGTACGGCTACGAGGATGAGCGCGAGTGCCACGAGGGTAAGCCGGAGCCCGTAACGTTCCGCCGGCTCCAGACGGCGCCGCAGCATCCGAGCCAGGTCGGCCCCCATGTTCGCTGGTGTACCCCGTTCATGACAGAGGAGAATCAGCCGCGCCGGTACCGCACGGCCCTCATTTGGCTGGCGGTGGCGCGTGCCGTCCTGGGGGTGGCGGCTCTTCCCCTGGCCCCCTTCCTCTACCGCGACCATTTCCCGTTGCTGGTCCTGCTGCGGCCGACCAAGGAGGTACTGCTGGCCGGCGGCTTCTTCATCCGACGCGGCGAGGCGAACCCCGTGCTGGTCGTGGCCGCCGCCGCCCCCTTGGCCATTCTCGCCGTCTGGCACTTCTACTACCTCGGCCGGTCCTTCTCCGAGGAGATCCGCTCCGGCGAGGGCCTGCCCCGGGTGGCCGAGCGCTTCCTGCCGCCCCAGCGGATCAACAAGCTGTGCCACGTCTTGGCCCGCAGGGGCCGCCGGCTCATCTTCGTGGGCCGCCTGGCCAGCTTTCCCTCCACGCTTCTCGGCGCCGCCGCCGGCGCGTCCGAGATGCCTCCGCGACGGTTCCTGCCTGCGGACCTGGCGGGCGCGGTGGCATCAATCGCCGAGGTCGTCCTCGCCGGGTACCTGCTGGGAGCGGCCTACAAGAAGGCAGGACCATGGGTGACGGCGGTAGGGCTGGTACTGCTTCTGGCCCTCTTGATCGCGCTCGGGCGCTCGTTGACCCGCGGCGAGGACGCTTAAGCCCGGGCTTGCGGTAACAATCGGAGGATGCCCGGGCTGGATCAGGTCGAGCAACGGCCACCACAGCTCCTCCTTCGTTTCCTGTTGGTTGCCGCGACAGGACTGGTGGCGCTCGTGGGGGGGCTGGCCTGGGACGTCCTGGGTCATGCCCGCATGCCGGCACCGGATCACCAGGAGGCGGTGCTCACCCTCGCGAACCCGGCGCACGTGCTGTTCCTGGCCGGCGTGGCGGCGGTGATCGCCGGCGTGAGCGGTGCGTTCGTCAGCGCGATGGCCAGTGCGGCGGGCCGCCGGCGGGGGCTCGGATGGATCGCTGCCGGCGTCGCCGTCTCCCTGGTCGCCGCGTCGGCTGCGCTCGTCGCGGTGTCCTCCCGGTCCCGAGGCACGGAATCGGCCGTGGGTGCAGCCCGGCCGACGAATGCCGCGTCATCGTCGGCGGGCCCTCCCCAGCCCCTGATCGCTCACGATCACGGCGCAGCCTCCCACCGCGGACATGACGCCTCGAGTTGCCGAGTGACCTCCGCTCAGCAGGCGGCCGCCGATCGCCTGTTCTCCGACACAAAGGCCACAGCGGCTCGCTTCCTCGACCCCGATGGGGCCAGGCTGGCCGGCTACACGCCGGCGACACCCACCTCGTGGTCGACGGTGCACTACGTGAACCGCTCTTACATCACCGACGGGCGCATCCTCGATCCCAGCCATCCGGAGGCTCTCGTCTACGCGAACACCGCTCGGGGGCCGGTTCTCGCCGCCGCGATGTACCTGATGAGCCAGCCGGGTGAGCCCGGCCCGGAGGTCGGCGGGTGCCTGACCAAGTGGCACACCCACAACGATCTCTGCTTCTCAGCGGACACTCTGCAGGTGGTGGGCTTCGTGCCAAGGGATGGGACGTGCACGAACGGCAGTGTCCACTTCGTGCCCCCCGACATGATGCACGTGTGGGTGGTGGACGTTCCCGGGGGGCCTTTCGCCCATGACGTGGATGGCGGCGCCCTGGTCCGGTCGCTCACTCCCTGAGCCGGTGGGCCCAGAATCTCCCGCCCGGCGGCAGCGGGCGGAGCAGCTACCGCCGGAAGCGTGAACTCGAAGGGAACAATCGGCAACAACTCCCACCTCTCTCCCCAGGCTGCGGACAAGTCGGGTCGTGACCTCGGCCGAGCCGCAGGACCGGCCACCCCGCCTATGCAGCGGCCTGGCGAAGCCGCCGGTCCGGGTTCACCGGCACCGCCCGCCCGCAGGCGCTCGAGCTTCCGGGGGCGACGTCGCTGCGCGTGAACATCCACGAAGGGTTGTGCCCGGCTGGATCCGGTGACAGTGCCGTCCACGAGCGGCGGCGGTTCCGAACATCGGGTGACGTCTGGGAGGCAACATGCAACCAACTGCTCGACTTGCCGCGGCGGGATTCATCCTCGCCGGCGGTTTCATCCACCTGGAGCTCTGGGTCGATGGTTACCGCCGGATCCCCGGTATCGGCCCCTTGTTCCTGTTGAACGTCGTAGCGTCGGCCCTGGTCGCCTTGGCTCTCGTTGTCGGCAAAGCCCGCGGGCAGGTTCTCGTTGTGGCCGCGGCCCTGACGGTCTCGTCGGCGGCAGCGCTGTTGATCAGTCGGACGGTCGGGCTGCTCGGCTTCACCGAAGGCTGGACTCCCGCTGCGATCCAGGCGATGGCGGCCGAGGCGGGTGCAATCGTCGCTATCGCGGCGGTCGTGTCAGCCGCTCGTGCGCGGCCGGCGTACGTACTGGTGCAACCGCCAAGCCGGCGTCCTCAGCAGTCGAACCAGCCCGACTAGAGGCGCCGGCCCGCGCGCTGGTCGTGGTTCGGCGGAACCGGGGGCGGGTCCGGTGCTCCTCCCTAGCCGTTCAGCGCCGAGTTGAAGGCGTCGCCCTCGTCGACCAAGGTCACGATTCCGTCTTCACCCTCCACCAGGGTGAGCATGTTGGCGTTGCCCTCCCATGCCCTGAACGTCTGCACGACGCGCCGGTACTCGGTGGGGTCGTCGATCCGGAACTCCACCTCGCCCACGACCGCGGCTTCGTTGCCGCCGAAGACGTCGGCTCTGACAACGGGGCCGTCTTGTTCCACCCGTAGGAGCTGCACGCCAGCGATCACCCGAGCGCCGCTCTCCATGCCGTCACCATCCATCAATGCCCACCACCGGCCCTGGCCGTGCCTCCGGCAGCCGACAGCGATGGCGTTGTTCCTGCGCTCACGCCCCTTAGGCTTCCCCAAGCCCGACTGTGGAAACACCGGCTCCTCGGGAGGGTACCGACGCGGCGGGCTGTGTCGGTACCGCCCAGCGTCAGCTTGTCGCCGCCCGCGCGTCAGCTGGAGGCCGGCTGCATCATGGCGGCGTCGACGGCCAGCTCGCCCCGATCGTGTCGAAGCTCCACACGCACCGGTATCCCGAAACGGTGCGCGGCGGCCTGCAGCTGGCGGACGTGTTGCCCTGCTCCGGCGGTCAGAGCTCCTTCTATCGTCAACAGGAGAACCTCGCCGTCCGAGCGGATGACAAGCCGGTAGCTCTGGTCGCTTTGCATCCCTACATCGTGACCTCGGACCGCGCCACCAACCCGTCGCTTGGGTGTTGATTCGGTAACAGACACATCTCGCTGTTCGTAACCGGGGACTCCACCTACCTCGGCGCCCGCCGGGCGAGGCGTCCTCGCCAAGCCGTCATCACGACGAATGCGGGTGCGGCAGGCGAAGCGTGAAGCGAGCCCCACCACCGGCGTGGTTCGCAGCGACCACACTGCCACCCTGGACCTCAGCGTGCTGGCGAGCGATGGCGAGCCCGAGGCCGGAGCCACCATGACTACGGGAGTCGTCCGACTTGTAGAACCGGTCGAAGATGCGCTCGACATCTTCGGCCGCGATCCCGTTGCCACTGTCGACGATGTCGATCACTGCGTCGGGCCCTTCGTAGCGCGCCGTGACCCGCACGGGAGCACCGCCGTGCACGATCGCGTTGTCCAGAAGGTTGGCGAGGATCCGGCACAACCGGGTGGGTTCGGCGGAAACAGTGACCTCAGGATCTGCATCATTCTCGATGGTCGAAGTTCGGCGGAGCTCTGCGCTCCGCACGACCGCGTCCACGGCGTCACGCACGCGCAACGGTTCACTCGCGGCCGGTTCGGCCCGAGTGTCGAGCTGGGCGAGCTCCAGGAGCTCCAGCACGAGGTCTCGAAGCCGGCGGGCGTCGGAGACGAGGATCTCGGCCGAACGCCGGGCCGAGAAGGGCAGCTCATTCAGCAGCTCCTCGAGCACGGACGCCGTAGCAACGACACCCGTGATCGGTGTACGGAGCTCGTGGGCGACGTCCGCAGTAAATCTCTTCTCTCGCGCCGCGACGTCCTCGAGCTTCATCACGAGTCCTTGGACCTCGTCGGCCATGTGGTTGAAGGAGGCCGCCAGGGCTCCGAACTCGTCCTTCGACGCCGCCGGCAGCCTCGCGCTCAGGTCTCCTGAAGCGATGGCCTCCGCCACAGCGGCGACACCAGCCACCGGCCGCAGTGTGGCCCGGGCCACGACCTGACCGACCGCTCCCGCCGCTGCAACCGTCAGCGCCCAGGTGATCGCGGCTATCCGGGCAAGCTCACTCAAGCTCGCTTGGAGCTGTTCGACCGAGAAGAAGAAGTAGTAGTCCGCACTGCGGGGGCCGGCAGCGCGAATCACCAGCGTCCGCCGGCTTCGCACCACGGTCTCGGCTGCTCCCGTCTCCGTGCTGTCCGGGCGGCGGAGCTGCTGTGGGATGTCAGGAGCGCCGAGTGCCGGAGATGACGAAAAGACTGCGTGAGGCGCAACGGCGACCATGCCTGCCTCCGAACGGGCCTCGTAGGCTGTTCTGAGGCGTTCGAAGCTGTCAGCGTCCAGCTCTGGCGGCGCGAGAGCCATCGCCACTTTGACTTCTTGTTCCGAAGCGTTGCGGAAGTTCCGCCAGCGGTACTCCCTGGCGGCCACGAAGGTAGCGGAAGCAACGACTCCCCCGGTGACGCCGGCGACGAGAATGAACGCGGCGGTGAGCCGGCGCCGGAACCGGGGCGCCGGCGAACCGGGGCCTTCACCCCCGCTCAAACCGGTACCCGATGCCTCGAACTGTCGTGATGTAATCAGGCCCGTCCGCCGCGTCCCCCAACTTGGCACGAAGACGCTTCACCGCCATGTCCACAAGCCGGGAGTCGCCGAGGTAGTCATACCCCCACACCCGCTCGAGAAGCTTCTCACGGGTGAGAACGAGCCCCGCGTTACGAACCAGCTCGCATACGAGCTTGAACTCGATCGCCGTCAAGGCCAGCTCGTGTCCGTTACGGAACGCTCGGAATGCGGCCTCGTCGACCAGCACGTCTCGCGCAACGAGGGCTCCTGCATGGTCGGCGGCGTCTCCTGCCGAACGGCGTAGAACGGCCCGGATCCGGGCCGCCAACTCCGCCGGTTCGAATGGCTTCGTCATGTAGTCGTCGGCACCCAGTTCCAAGCCGACGACGACGTCGGTTATGTCTGTCTTCGCAGTGAGCATCACGATTGGCACTCCGGAGATCTTCCTGATCTCCCGGCACACGTCAAAACCGCTCAATGACGGCAACATGAGGTCGAGGACCACGACGTCGAAGCGCTCACCGTCGTCCGCCACGCGAGCCAACGCATCGGCGCCGTCCGCTACACCGTCTACCTGGAAACCGGAACGTTCGAGCACGATCGCAACCGCTTCGCGAACCGAGCCGTCGTCCTCCACCAGAAGCACTCGTTGGCCCACCTCCTCAGCGTGCCACGGGCTCAGCCCGACAGGCTCAGGAGACATCATCGGCCTGGCCTTCGGCGCATCTTCCGCTTGTTTCTGGGGTGGAGCAGTCCGGGTATCAGCTTCCCGATGAGGGCTACCGAGCGGCACAGCGGCCCCTTCCAGCCTTCATCCGGGTCCGTCAGGTGAACGTCTATGGGTGAGGTCACCGGGGTGCTGGTGGCGGCTGCGGCGCTCGCTGCGACACACCTCGCTGCGGGGCGCCTTCCGATCTTGTCCGGCATCCCCAGAACGAAGTGGCTCTCGTTCGCGGGCGGGATCGCGGTCGCGTACGTCTTCGCACACCTCCTGCCGTACATCGCCAATGCAGAGGCGCAGTTCTCGCACATCGTGGTCCTTCGGCCATTCGAGCACCTCGAGTGGTTGCTTGTGATGGCGGGTCTGGCACTGTTCTATGCCCTCGAGCACCTCGCCCTCGGCTCCGGACGGGAACGGAACACAGAACGCGGCGGCTCGCCACCGGGGACGTTTTGGGTTTCAATCGTCTCTTTCGCCATCTACAACGCCGTGATCGGCTACCTACTGCGGGACCGGTGGGCGGCCGGCGCAACAGAAACAGCCCTGTACGCAGTGGCCCTGGGAGTGCACTTCCTCGTGAACGACGTATCTCTGCGGGAGCACCACAAGAGCCGTTACGACCGGATCGGAAGGTGGCTCATAGCAGGAGCGATCCTCTTGGGCGCCGCCGGCGGCCTCGCGGTGGAGGTCGATCGCGTCGTCGTCGTCACGGCTATGGCGCTGCTGAGCGGCGGCATCATCCTCAACGTCTTGAAGGAGGAGTTGCCGGGCGAGCGGCGGGCCAGCGTGTCCGCGTTCCTCGTGGGGCTACTTGCATACACCGCGCTCATCATCGCCGGCTGAAGCAGGAGGCTCACTCGAAGGGGTTGAGCTGCGCTATCTCCTCTTTGATCTCCTGCCAAGCTTCTCCGGCGTCGACATCTGTGTTCTGGATGCGGTCGCACAGGCTCTGGGCCCGGTCTGCTTGCCCAGAGTCCGCTTCCCGGAGCTTGGTCACCGAGTCACGACAGCGCTCGAGCAGTTCTTGCTTCGCATTCGGATCCTTGTTGCTCTGGATCTCGTTCACGAGGCGCTCTGAGTCGTTCTTGAGACTGCCCCATGCATCCACCGCTGCCTGACGCGCGTCCACGGCAGCGTCCTCGACTTCCTCTGCCGCCGGCGCCACCGTTCCGTCACCATCTTCGCTACAGCCACCGAGCGCCAGGGCGACGACGACGACGAACGCTACGCCTGCATGCAGCCGGGCCATGGGTCCTCCGTTCTCTGCCCGCCCACGATGGGCCGGGGCGACAAGCCAGACCCTCCCCGCCGGCGGTGACAACGGCGCGACTTCGATGTAACGACTGCGTAGCAAGCACGACCGGTGGGCGGGCGCAGTTCCGCGCTTGGCAACACAGAGGTGACTGGTGCGCGACTGTCGCCCGCGCCGGTCGATGGTTACGACGTTCCAGAACCCCACGCCTGCGGGTAGCGCAGAGAGGTGCGAAAGGTCCCGGCATGACCTTGCAGGTCCGCGTCTTCTCGCTGCGCCAGACGCTGCGAATGAGCCTGTGGTTCATTCCTGCGCTTTCGGTGGTCGCCGCCGTCATTCTCGCCGCCGCTCTGATCACGCTCGATCACCGGCTTCCGCAGGCCCGGAACTGGCCACTCCTCTTCCCGGGCGGAGCGGAAAGCGCCCGGAACCTGCTCTCCACGATCGCAACGGCGATGGTGACGTCCATCAGCTTGATCTTCTCGGTGACGATGGTCGTTCTCCAACTGGCGAGCGCTCAGTACTCGCCCCGGGTCCTGCGCACATTCCTGCGTGACCGTCTCGTGCAAGCCGTCCTCGGCGTCTATCTCTCGACCTTCATCTACAGCCTGCTGGTGCTGCCGTCGGTGACATCGGCCGAGAGCGAAGATGGCCGGCCGTTCGTTCCTGCCGTCTCCGTTTCCGCAGCGGTCGTGCTGACTCTCTTGAGCCTCGGCATGTTCGTCCGCTACATCCACCACATCGCACACTCCATCCGGGCGGTGTCGGTGCTCCAGGCGGTGGGTGACGAGACGCGGGAGGCGCTGGAGAAGTTGTATCCCGACGAGATCGGCAACGCCGCGCCACCGGATGTGGAGCTACCGCCCGGGCCGCCGACGACGACGGTTCATTCCGTCCGGCCAGGCGTCATGGTCGCCGTCGACGAGGATCGGCTCCTGGAGCTGGCAGTGGAGGCCGACCTCGTCGTCCGGATCGTGCCGCTCATGGGCGACTTCGTGGCTGAAGGACGCCCGGTACTGGAGGTTTGGGGGGATGGGACTGCGCACAGAGAGCGCCTCGTCGATTGCATCGCCTTCGCCAACGAGCGGACTCTCGAGCAGGACGCCGCCTTCGGCTTCCGCCAGATAGTGGATGTCGCAGAGCGGGCCCTGTCGCCTGGCGTCAACGATCCCACCACCGCCGTCCAGGCGATCGACCAGCTCCACGACCTCCTCCACCGTCTCGCCCACCGTGAGCTGCCGTCGCAGCTCCGAGTCGACGGAGAGGGTGAGCTTCGGGTCATCGCTTGCCGCTCGTCGTGGGACGACTACGTCTCGCTCGCCTTCGACGAGATCCGTCTCTACTCCGGCAGGTCGGTGCAGGTGGTCCGACGGCTGCGAGGGGCGCTCACCGACCTCATGGAGGGCGTTCCACCAGCCCGCAGGTCCGCACTCGAACCTCAGCTCAAGTTGCTGGAAAGGGACGTCGACCGCGAGTTCGACGATCCGCTGGATCGGACGAGCGCGCGCCGGGGGAACAGCGTGTCATGACAGCGCGCTCGCTGACCGCAAGGCGGTGCTGTTGTGAGTGACTGGTTCGGTTCCAGCTGGGCGACAGTCGCTTACGTAGCCGCCAGCACGACAGCCGTCTACTGCTCGGCGTTGCTCGCCATCCGCTTGGCTGGACGGCGCACGGTCGCGCAGCTCTCCGCCTTCGACATCGTCGTGACGATCGCCCTGGGAAGCCTGATCGCGTCGACCGCCGTCAGCAGAGACCCGAGCTATGCCCAGGGGACCACGGCGATGATCACGCTGCTGATCCTCCAAGTCGTCGCCGCCGGGCTGCGCCAACGGTTCGCGATCGTGCGCCGGTTCCTTGATTTTGCTCCGTGGATCGTGGTGAGGGATGGGGAACTGCAACTCCCGAACACGCCTCTGGGGCCACAGATGAGCGCTGACGAGTTGTTGTCCAAGCTGCGAGAGCGGGGCGTTTTTGATCTCGAAGGGGTCCGGCTGGTCGTCATCGAGCCAACCGGGGGCGTCGCAGTTCTGCGCGACGGAGACGAGGACCCCCCGAATTTGGATGCCCGACCGACAAGTGGGTAGATCGCAGGGAGATACCTAGACAACTGGAGGAAGACATGCCGGATACTGGCCCGGAGGCGGGCGCCGACAGCGCAATCGAGAAGCTGAAGGGATCCGCCAAGGAAGTGACAGGCAAGCTTTCGGGAAGCGACGATCTCGCCGCAGAGGGTGAGTCGCAGCAGAAGAAGGCGGCGGCCGAAGCCGACGTCGCAGAGAACGAGGCGGAGGCCGAGGCGGCTCGGGCGCGAGCCGAAGCTCACGAAGCTGAGGAGCGCTCTCACCAGTAACGAACTCGAGCATCCTGAGCAACCGCCGACTGGAGCCGCTGCTGCACCGCCCACTCTGGTCGTGGTCGCCTCTCGTGGCGGTTCCGGCAGGTGGGACCAACGGACGGAACCATCTGCCGGCCGCTGCGTCGCCTCGAGTGGGGCCGCCTAGTCTTCCGGCGCCCGTGGCGTCGTCGTAGTCGTCGTCGTGGTGGTCGTCGTGGTCGTGGTGGTCGTGGTCGGCTTGGTCGGCTTGGTCGGCTTCGTCGTCGTGGTCGTCGTGGTCGGCGTCGTCGTCGTCGTCGTCGTGGTCGTCGTGGTCGTCGTGGTCGTCGTCGTGGTCGGCTCCGGCTCGGGCTTCGGCTGTGGCTCCGGTACGGGATCGGGGAGGGGTTGCAGGTCCGGTTCCGGCTCTGCTTCCGGCGGTGCCGTCGCCGACGGAGACGGCGAACGGGGCGGCATCGTGGTGGTCGGAGGAAGCGTCGTGGTCGTAACCGTGGTCGGGGGGCCCGGCTCCTCCGGAGGCAGTGGTGGAGCAGTCGTCGGCGTGGGCGGTTCCCGTCGGGGACGCTCGGGGGCGGCCGGGAAACCGGCGACGGCGAGATCCTCGTGAGCGACCACCATCACGTCGCGCCAGATCCTTGCGGGAAGGGAGCCGCCGGTGACGTTCGCCACGCCGGCGACCTGGTGCATCGGTTCGTTGGACGCATATCCGACCCAGACGGAGGCAACGAGGTGTGGGCTGTAGCCGACGAACCACGCGTCCCGGTAGTCGTTCGTCGTGCCCGTCTTTCCGGCGACCGGCCTGCCGAAGTCGGCGGCGGTGCCGGTTCCGTTCTCGACGACTCCCCGGAGGGTGTGGGTCACGAGCCGCGCCGTATCGACCGACACGACCCGTTGGCCCATAGAGTTGGTCCACGCCTCGAGGACCTGGCCGTCGGGACCGAGGATGCGCTCCACGGGCCGGGCCGTCACCTTCACGCCCTCGTTGGCGAAGACGCCGTAGGCGGTAGCCATTCGAAGCGGAGACACCTCATAGGCACCGATGGCCAGGCTCTCCCCCACGTCATCCCGCGACGGCATCCGGTCCAGACCGACTGACCGGGCGAACTCGGCCAGGTCACCCAGCCCAAGCTCCAGGCCCAGGGCGACGAAGCTCGTGTTGATCGACCGACGGGTCGCTTCGGCCAATGTGACCTCGCCGTAGCCGCGGCGGCTGTAGTTGTGGACCACGTGGCCTTCGGTCCCTACGGGAAGTTCCGCGGGCGCCGGCACCATGTCGAGGGTGGACCATCCCCGCTCGTACGCGAGGGCCAACACGAACGGCTTGAACGAGGACCCCGGTTGATGACCGCTCCCCCCGCCCCTTCGTCCCAGGGCCAGGTTCACCCGCTCCTCCTGCCATTTCCGCCCACCGACTAGCGCCCGGACGGCACCCGACTCCGGGTCGATGACGACGACGCTCGCCGACGGATGGTCAGGGTCCGGGAGGTGTGCCGCCACGGCCGCGACGGCGCCATCCTGGAGCCGTGGGTCGAGCGTCGTCTCGATCGTCAGACCCCCCTGATAGAGGTCTTCGATGGCAACACCCACCTCGATGAGCCACCGGCGGACGTAGTCCATGAAGTACGGGTACTTCTCTATTGCCTTACGAGGTGGGTGGACGATGGGCGGGGCGGCGCGAGCCTCGGCGACCTCGGCGGCGGTGGCACGTCCCGAGTCGACCAGCCGGTCGAGAACGAGTTGGCGCCGCCTCTCGGCTGCCTCCGGGTCCGCCCGGGGGTTGTAGATGCTGGGGGCAGGGATGATCCCGGTGAGCAAGGCCGCCTCCGACAACGAAAGCTGCGAAACCGGCTTCCGGAAGTAGGTGCGGGAGGCGGCCCGGATCCCCACGGCACCTTCACCGAAGAAGACGGTGTTGAGGTAAGCAGCGAGGATCTCTCTCTTGTCGTAGTCACGTTCCAGCTGTAGGGCGATCCTCGCCTCCTCCAGCTTGCGGCGGGCGGTCCGGCTTCCGTCGGTGAACAGCTTCTTCACCAGTTGCTGGGTGATCGTCGAGCCGCCCTGGTCGATGTCCCCGCTGCGGAGGTTCCGCACAGCGGCACGGGCGACGGCCGCGGCGTCTATGCCGGCGTGCTCGAAGAAGCTGCCGTCCTCGGCGGCCACGATGGCGTCGACCACGATGTCGGGGAGCGTCTCGGCGCTGATCGGCACGAAGCGCTCTTCCGGACGGAACCTCCCGATGACCGAGCCGTCTGAGGCGAGTACGAGGCTCGGCTCGGACAGGCCGTCGCGCACCGCCGCCTTCAGGTCGGGGGACGGACCCAGAAGCAGATCCAGAGTCGGCACCGGTGACGGCACCTGGATGGCGACGACGAAGAGCCCGCCGGAGAGGAGGGCGGCCACCACTGCCAACAGCACCGGGAGCTGCATCACCGCCACCAGCCGGCGGCGGATGGTGTGGTGTCGGTCGGCCATCCAACTGCCCATTCCCGACCCAGCGCCCGAGAACCGCCTCGTGCCGGATCGCGATCGCTTCGTGACCTGTTCGCGCGGGCCACTCCAGCCACCGGATTGCGTGGAGAGCGGCCGAGGTCATGTGCGCCTCACGCCGGGAGCTCTTGTGCCTCCGTTCGTGATCGGGCCATTCCAAGGTCCTCGACCACTACGTCCTCCGTTGCCTCGAGCACGGCGAGGGCTTCGTCGATGGTGGCCACGATCGGCAGGACCCGGTCCATCCCGACGGTCTGGAGGACGCGGTGGACGGCCCGCCGCGCCGAGCACAGCACGACGTCGCCGTCCGCGGCTCGGATCCGGCGTACGCCGGCGATGAGGCACCCGAGGCCGGCGGAGTCGATGAAGGCGACGCCAGAGAAGTCCAGGATGACCTTCCGGTACTCGGTGAGGGCGACGACGCACTCTCGGAGTGCCGGGGCGTTCGCGGCGTCCGCATCGCCTTGCACCCTGCAGATGGCGGTACTGCCAAGCATCTCGATCCTGATCGCGAACATCGGCGGTCCTCCTCTCGACATGCCTCGATGGCACTGGTTGCATCATCGGCGCTGGGTCTTGTGAACGCCCCTCGGGCAGGTTCTGGTTCGGTGACGCATCACTCAGGGAGGCGCGAGCGCGTCGTAGTCGCTGGGACCGACGGGGCCGCTCGTGAGCTGCCCGTCATCCCTTGCCACGGCCACCGCTTCCCCCTCGATGGCGATCTGGACCTGGTCGACCGCCGAAGCTTCCGCCGCGGTGTACACCACCTGGGCCAGCGCCAGTAGATGCTCCTCGCCGACGATGCTGACGAACTCCTTGGACAGGTCCACGCGAACCGCGCCGCCGTTGAGTGTCACTCCGAGGATCCGGGTCCCTGCGGGGATGGCGGTGCGCAATCCCAGCGCCGCTTCGGTCCCCCGAGGCCCCTCGAGTAGCGCAACCAGGGTGGCGGTGAGGTCCGGTTGCGACGGCCGTTGCACCGGCTGCAGGCGTTCGCCGGCCACGAGGTAGAGGACGGATCCCTCGTCATCGTCTCCGGTGGCGTCATCGGCCTCTGCGGGAACCGGCTCGGGCGGGAGGTGAGCCCCATCCAGGGCGACCGGCCCCTCGTCGTCCGGGATCCCGCATGCCCCGCCCACGGCGACCACCGCGAGCACCGTGATCACCACGATGAACCACCGACGCATCACGGTGAGCGCCGGGGCAGCTGTATCACGAAGCGGGCGCCGCTCGGGCGCACCTCCTCCACCCAAACTTGGCCGCCATGCAGGCGTGCCTGTTCGTGCACCAGGGCGAGCCCCAGTCCGACACCATCGGAGGAGGAGCGTCGGCCCGCTGTCGATCCCCGGAAGAAGCGTTGGAAGACAGCCTCGCGATCCGCCGGCGCGACCCCCGGGCCCCGGTCCTCTACGTACAAAGACACGGAGTCGACGCCGACGACCACGCCGGCTGCCACGGCACCGCCGGCGTGGGCGGATGCGTTGCGGACCAGATTGCTGATCGAGTGCTCGACCCGTCGGCGGTCGACGAGCACGACCTGGGACTCCTCCGACGGTGCGTCCACCTCGACGGAGACGACGGCTGCACCTTCGTCCCGGAGCACCCGTCTCACCAGCGCGGGCAGATCGACTGGCTCCAGTTCCAGAGGGGCCACGCCCGCGTCGTACCGCGAGATCTCGAGCAGGTCCGTCACCAGGCGCTCGAACCGGTCCACCTCTTCGGTGAGGAGGTCCAGCGCGCGCACGGAGCGTGGATGCATCTCTTGTCGCCTCCGTTGCATGATCTCGACGGCGGAGCGCAGCGTCGTCAAAGGCGACCGGAGCTCGTGGCTGACGTCAGAAGCGAAGCGGGCGTCACGCTCGATGCGGTCCTGCAGCGAGTCGACCATCGAGTTGAAGCCGCTGGCCAGCGCAAACAGCTCCTCGTCGCCGGCGGCGTCGAGCCTCGCGTCGAGCCGGCCGGCGGCGATCGAGGCGGCCGCCCGACCGATGTCGAGCACGGGACGGAGGACCCGCCTCGAGGCCCAGTACCCGAGCGTGAGACTCCCCACGAGGGCGAAGCCCGCTGATGCGAGCAGCGAGTAGCGGAGGGTGGTCAGGGTCCGGGAGAGCTCCACGAGCGGGAACAGTTCGAAGTAGGCGTCATCATCGTCAAGAGGGATCCCCACGGCAACGACGGGCTGTCCGTTGTTGCGGTAGCGCTGTCGCGCCGGCTGCCGCCGTTCGACGACGAGTGACCGCAGCTCCGGAGGTAGGACTTCCGGACCCAGGCCGGCCGATGCCGCGAACCACGCGCTGTCGACTCGGACCATCGCCCTGCCGGCGGCGGGTGTACCGAGGGACCCGAGCAGCTGGGGGATGTCGGGGTTCGGCGTGCGCAGCAGGTTCCGCACGAGCCGAGCGTTCGCCTGGGCCTGTCGCACCGCCGAGGTCTGGCGCTGGGACAGGAGGTAGCCGCGGGCGAGGCCGTACGTAGCTGTCGACATGGCGGTCACTGCGAGCAGGCCGATCATGGCGAAGGTCAACATCACCCGGAACCGGAGCCGCCGCCGGCGGGGGAACCGGCGCGTCAGGTGACGACCTTGTACCCGAGCCCCCGCACTGTCACCACGTGCTTCGGGTTCGACGGGTCATCTTCGACCTTGGCCCGGAGCCGGTGCACGTGCGCGTCGACGAGCTTCCCGTCGCCCAGGTAGCTGTAGCCCCAGACCTTGTCGAGCAGGGCCTCCCTGCTGAAGAGCCGCCCCGGATGCTCTGCCATCTTGCACAGCAGCCGGAACTCGGTCTTCGTCAAGGTGATGGCAGACTGGCCCTTCAGCACCACGCCTTCGTCGACCCTCACCTCCACGTCGCCGAAGCGGATCACCTTTCTCGGGGTCGTCTCGCTGCCGCCGCCGGCGCGGGCTCGCCGCAACAGAGCCCGCACCCGCGCCGTGAGCTCCTTTGCGTGGAACGGCTTCGTCACGTAGTCGTCGGCTCCGGCCTCGAGTCCTGCGACGACGTCGAAGGGGTCCGTCCGAGCGGTCAGCATGATGATCGGGACGTCGCTGCGCTTCCGCAGCTCGCGGCAACAGTCGAAGCCGTTCATGCCCGGGAGCATGAGGTCGACGATGACGCACGCCGCCGGCGCCCGCTCGAACGCCGCGAGGCCGTCCTCACCAGAGGCTGCGCCTACTACGTCGTAGCCCTCGTCCTCCAAGAGCAGCCCGGTCGTCTCCCGGATCCGGTCGTCGTCTTCGATTATCAGGATCTGCGCCATTGCGTCCTCATGTTCCCACGAGCAGGTGGCGCGAACGCGAGGCGAAGTTGCGCTCGGGCCGCGATTGGGCGACGAAATGCTCGCGACGAACGCGCGCGGCAACGGACGGGGTACAGCGAGCGGTAACCCTACGGAGGAGACCGAAGATGGGTGTTGTGGTGGTGCTAGTGCTTCTTGCCATCCTCTTCGGAGGTCTGGGCCTGCTCGTTGAAGGGCTCAAGTGGGTGCTCATCATCGCGCTCGTGTTGCTCATCGCCGGGGCGGTCACGGGCTCCCGCGTGCGCTCCCGGTTCTGACACCCGGATAGTGGGTGACGAAGTCACCGATCGCTCCCGTGGGGCCGCCGGCATCAGAGGAAGAGGAGCCACCGTCTCGAGCCACCAGGAGTCGGCCGCTGGAGAGGCCTCCGCCGACCATCCCCCGATGGCTGATCACTTCGGTGGCGATCGGCTGGCGCCTGTCGTTCCTCGTACTCGTCGTCCTTGCGCTGGGCTTCGCGTTGTCACGTCTGTGGCTGGTGGTGCTGCCGGTCGCCGTTGCGCTCCTGATTGCCGCGGTGCTTTCTCCTCCCGTTCGTTGGCTGGAGCGGCGCCGGGTGCCTTCGCTGCTCGCGACGTGGGCCATCTTCCTTGCGGTGGGAACCGCTCTCATCGCCACCTTCATGCTGTTCGGGGCCCAGATCGGCCAGGAGGTCGCTGATCTTCCCGGTGCTGTCGACGAGGTCGTCGAGGACGGGCGCTCATGGCTGACCGACGGCCCACTCGCCATGAGCGAAGGTCAGGTCGACCACGGGATACAACGAGCGCGGGAAGCCATAGCTGGCAACCGACAACGAATCCTCAGCGGAGCGGTGTCCTATGCGTCCGCCGCCCTACACGTGGCCGCAGGCGGGCTGATGGCGCTGGTCTTGGCCTTCTTCTTCGTCAAGGACGGACCGCGCATGGTCGACTGGACCCTGGACCAGTTCGACGCCCCCGCCCGGGAGACCGTCAGGGAAATCGGTAGGCGAACGTGGTCGACCATAACCGGCTACATCCGCGGGAGTGCGCTGGACGGCCTCGTGGAGGCCGTCCTCAAGGCGGTGGCGCTCTTGGTCCTGGGCGTTCCCCTGGTGGCCCCGCTCGCGGTACTCACCTTCTTCGGTGGATTCATCCCCTTCGTGGGTGCGGTCCTGGTCGGAGGCGTCTCCGCACTGGTCGCCCTCGCCACCAAAGGCCCGCTCGTCGCGCTGGCAGTGGTCGGTGTATCTGTGGTCATCCAGAACATAGAAGGTGACCTGCTGCAACCGCTGATCATGGGAAAAGTGATCAAGCTGCATCCGGTCGTGGTGCTCGTGTCCATCACCACCGCCGGGCTGCTGCTCGGCCTCCCCGGCGCGTTCCTCGCTGTCCCCGTGGTCGCGTCCGCGGCCAACGTCGTCGGCTACCTCCGTCACGAGCGGGGCCGCGACCAGGTGACCTGTAGGGCAGGCACGCCCCTTCAGGAGGGCCCCTCGGATCCGGCCGGGTAGTGTCGCAGCGGCGCCGCACCGTCCCCCCAGGCGGAGAGGATCGGCTCGACGATAGACCAGCTCTCCTCGGCCTCGTCGCCCCGAATCGACAGCGCCGGGTCGCCGTCGATCACGTCCAGGAGCAGCCGGGCGTAGGCGGAAAGCTCCTGGGGAGCGAGCTCGAGCTGCCACCGGGCCGGGTCGAGGCAGAAGGGATCGCCCGCACCGTTGAGGGCGAGATCGACAACAAGACGGTCAGGGTCCATGGCGAGCGTGAGGACGTTCGGGCCCGGGTGGTCGGCCTGGCCGAAGGGGAGACGCTCGACGGGGCGGAACTCGATGCGGACCTCCCGGCAGTCCCTGCCGAGCGCCTTGCCGGTACGGAGGCCGAACGGAACACCAGCCCAACGTTCGTTGTCCACGAAGAGGGTCGCATGGGCGAAGGTCTCGGTGCCGCGAGCGGGATCCACGCCCGGCTCGGCTGCGTAGTCGGGGATCTGGCGTCCGCCTACGGCACCGGCCGTGTAGCGGGCGCGGAGAGCGTGGCGTTCCACTTCCTGGGGCTGCAGGCGTCGAACGGAACGGAGCACGTCCACCTTGGCGTCCCGTAGCGGGCCTTCACCGAGCCCGCCAGGACGTTCCATGGCGACGAGGCACAGCAGCTGGAGGAGGTGGTTCTGGATCATGTCCCGCAATGCGCCGGTGTGGTCGTAGTAGCCGGCGCGGCCCTCGAGGGCGACGGTCTCGTCCCAGACGATGTCCACCCGCTCGACGTGCTCCGCATTCCACAGTGGTGCGAAGAGGCGGTTGGCGAAGCGCAGCCCGAGGATGTTCTGCACGGTCTGCTTCCCGAGGAAGTGGTCCATGCGGAACACGTCCGATTCCGAGAAGTGACGATCGAGGAGCGCGTTGAGGTCTCGAGCCGATGCGAGATCCTGCCCGAACGGCTTCTCGACCACGACCCGGTTCCCCGACCCCAGGCCTGCGGCGGCCAGACCGGCGATGGCCGGAGCGAAGACCGCAGGGGGAAGAGCGAGGTAGGCGACGACGGGCCCGGCCGCTCCATGTGCGACGGTTCGCAGTACGGCGGGATCGGCAACATCACCGGCGACGTAGCGGAGCCGGCGGACCAGAGCGTCACGGTGGGAGCGGCTCTCTCCACCGGCATGGCGGTCGAGCCGGGCCGAGGCGTGGGAACGGAACTCCTGGTCGTCCCAGCGGTCACGGGCGACACCGATGATGTCGAGGTCGGGGGGCAGGCATCCGCCGGCCAGGAGCTCGCAGAGGGCTGGGAGCAGATAGCGACCGGTCAGATCGCCGGTAGCGCCCAGGATCACGAGCCGGCCGGCGTTCATCGGCCGCCACCCAGACGGGCGAGGTTCACGCCTGAGGAGATCACGCCGACGTGGCTGAAGGCCTGCGGGTAGTTGCCGAGGAAGCCTCCCGTGGCCGGGTCGATCTCCTCGGGGAGCAGCCCGAGCGGCCCCGCCCGCTGACAGAGCGACTCATACAGGTGGTGGGCCTCGTCGAGGCGGCCCTGGTAGGCCAAGTTGTCCACGAGCCAGAAGCTGCAGAGCAAGAAAGCACCCTCGTGGCCGGGCAGCCCGTCCGGGGACTCCTCTGGGAGGTAGCGGTACAGCAGCCCGTCTCCGGTACCCAGCCGGCGGGTGATCGCATCGACGGTGGCCACCATTCGCGGGTGGCGGGCGTCGAGGACCCGGCGCAGCGGCAAAGCCAGCAGGCTGGCGTCGACGCCGCCCCCTCCCAGATGCTCCGTGAGGGAGTGGACCTCCTCGTCCCACGCCTCTTCGAGGATCACCTGCCGAACCCGTTCGGACTCGCTTCGCCAGCGGGCGGCATCGCCGGGCAGGTGAAGGGCGTCGACAATCCGGGCACCGCGATCCAGTGCGACCTGGCACATGGCCGCCGAGTAGGTGAACACCCGCCCGGGAGTGCGCACCTCCCAGATCCCGTGGTCAGGCTGAGCCCAGTGCGCCGCGGCGTCGCCGACGAGTTCGGCGAGCCGCGGCCACAGCCCCTCGAGCCCGCCGCCCGCGGAGACCCACTGCCAGGCGCAGTCCAGGATCTCGCCGTAGGCGTCGTGTTGACGCTGGTCGGCGGCAGCGTTCCCCCACCTCACCGGGGCGGACCCCCGGTATCCCTCGAGCTCGGGATCATCCTTCTCCGGAGGCGGCTGGCGGCCGTCGACGGTGTAGAGCACCCGGGGGTGGCCATCACGTTCGACGGCGTCGAGTGCCCATCCGAGGAAGCCCCATGCCTCTGCGTTCAGCCCGGCGCGGCGAAGTGCATAGACGGCGTAGGCGGCGTCGCGGACCCACGCATAGCGGTAGTCCCAGTTGCGCACACCGCCCAGCTCCTCCGGCAGCGACGACGTAGGTGCCGCGATCAATCCGCCCGTCTCGAAGAAGTCGAGCATCTTCAAGGTGATGGCTGACCGCCGTACCAGCGCCTGCTGGGGGCCGTCATAGTCGACGTGTCGCGACCACTGCCGCCACACGTCGAGTGTGCCCTCGAGCAGCGCCGGGAAGTTCACCCCCCGATGGCGGTGGGCGCCGCCGCCCCACCGCAGCAGGAAGTGGGCCTGCTCACCCGCCCGCAGCGCCACCTCGGTGCGCGAACCGTGGACGGCCACCGTCGCCACGAGCTGCAGGTCGAGGTCGGGCCGACGTAGTGGACGGAGCCGCAGTCCGTCAGCTCGACGCTCGGCGTCGGCACCTCCACGGGGATCGACATCGATGTTCAGGCGCACGTGCCCGTCGAGGACGACGACGGACCGCAACAGCTCCCCCCGTCCCGCCGCCGCATCTTCACGCAGATCGGTCCCACCCCTGAGGGTGAGGCAGTCGCGGATGCGTACCAGGCCGGTCGCGCTGCGGATCTCCGTAACGAGTACACCGCTGTCGGGCTCGTAACGCTGCCGGGCACTGACGGCATCGGCCGGCGCCAGCCGGAACCCCCCGCCGCGATCGGCATCGAGGATCGAGCAGAAGAGCGGGTCGTCATCGAAGCGGGGGACGCACAACCAGGCGACTGTGCCGTCACGGCCGACAAGCGCAGCCGTGCACCCGTCGCCGATGAGGCCGAAGTCCTCGATCGGCAGGTAGCCGTTCACCGGCGCCAACGGCATGAAGGAACTGTCCGGAGCGGATGGCGTCATGAGAGGGTGCTGGCGGCGCCCGGTCGGCGTGGCTCAGCTCGGCGACCTGATTCTTGATCTCGGTGCATAGGGGGCAACACTGTTGTAGGCCTCAGCGATGAGCCGAGTTGCCGTGTCGCGCAGGACCTGCCGAAACGGCGGCGCGGTCGCTGAGCGCGCCCGAGCCGCTCGGCGACGGTGCTGACGATTCGGGGGCCGCGGCCGATGATCGCCCGATCTCCACCACAGGCGCCCGCTACATCCACTCTTGTTGGGGTCCCGGCCGACTCGAGTCACTTCTGCGCCTGGTTACCACCACGCAGCAGTGGCCTTCCCTGTGATCCTCCACCGGCTCGAGTCGTCGTGACTTGCACCCCTCCAATGTCCCCTGCAGGAGCCGCCGATTGATTTCGCACACGAGGTTAGGAGGGAAGAGCAGGCCCTCGAAAGGGCAGTTGCCCAGATGGATCTCGCCACCCACGAGGCGCGGCTCGTAGCCGAGCTCGTCCAACAGCCGGGTCACGGCGCCACGGGTCGCGCCCCGTCGTCGACGCACGGTGTCCTCTGCCAAGAACTGCTTGCCGACCTCCCGCCCCTTGGCATGAGCAAGTTCGAGGGCACGGTCGGGGGGATTGACGGCGGTGTCGACGGCACTGATGGCCCTGGCCAGGATGTCCGCGACGACCTCGTAGCGACGGGGCGGTATCTGGAGCGCAACCTCCCGGTTGCTTGGTAGGTAGTACTTGGCCGGGCGCCCCGTGGGGCGGGTATGTGGTGTCATCCCCCGGGAGAAATGGGCCTGAAGGAAGCCGCCTTCCAATAGCTTTTCCAAGTGGAACGTCGCCAACGTCCGGGAGATCCCGAGCGAGGCGGCGACATCGTCTTTGTTCATGGCCGTGCCCGCTTGACGAAGGGCGACGTAGATACGACGACGTTGGGGGTCTGCGAGAAGGGCGTACTTCTCCGCCTCTTCTTCGAGGCTTCTTCGCATAGTTTGATCCTGCCAGAGGACGGCGAACGTGGAAAGGGCGTCCCGTTGGTCCACGGGCAAAAACAGTTTCCGCTAGATGTTCCCCCGAAGGCTGGGGTAGCGTTCGGGTTGTGGTCGACAGCGCGTCGTCGTCCCTCACAAGCGAGGAGCTGTGGTCACTCGCTCTGGCCGCCGCATCGCTCGTGGTCGTCGTGGTCGCGGTTCTGTTCGGATTCGTCATTGCCGCGCTCCAGCGGATCGACCGCCATGCAGGGCGGACGTACACGGCGGCCAAGCAGATCGCGCAGAACACCGTCGCGCTATGGACGCTGGAGCAGACAAACCGCGACCTGGCGGCCATACGGGACGCGGCCCGGGGAGCCGAGAGAGCCGGCACCGCCGCAGCGCCGGCCGGTCCGGTCGCCGCCGTAGCAGACAGGGTGCAGAGCTGGATCGGTGGCCCGGAGCAGCACGACGACAAGAGCTCCTAGGGTGCTCACGCTGGTCGTGCTGACGGCGGCTTTCTTGGCCGTGACGCTGGTCGCCGCGATCGTCGTCATCCTGATCTTCGTTCTGCAGATTCGGGCGTTCATGGCCGAGACGTCCGCTGCGTTGGACGTCGTCAACGTGGCGGCAGGTCGCCTCGCCGGCCGCGTCGAGCGGATCGAGGCTGCCACCCATGCGGCGGCGAACTCGCTCGCTCCCGCCGAGAGCTAGGAGACGCGGCAGTGGACGTCCTCGCGTGGGTGGCGTTGGTCGTCTCGTGGCTGCAGGTTGTCCTCGTCGTGAAGTTCGTCTTCATCGTGTTGCGCGTGCTGAAGCAGACGCGCCGGCTCGCCGAGATGTCGCGGGACGCCGCCATTGCACTCGCGCACAACCTGTCCGACGCCGAGGCCTTCGCCGAGCTCGAACTCCTGGCCGCGCAGCTGCCCAGGGCCACCGCTGGGCTTCCCGACGGGGCGGCTGCGGCCCGACCCAACGTCAGCTCGGTGTCACCAGGACTGGGCGGCCGGCGGCCGTGACCGCGCTTCTCACGGTCCTGTCGGTGCTCGCGGCGTGGGGGTTGATCGGTGTGCTCGGCGTCGGATTCTTCCTGGTGGCGAAGTCGCTGCAGAGCATCCGGCACTGGTTCGAGAAGACGACGGTGGCACTGCGCACCGTCGAGCACCAGACCAAGGACCTGAACGTGAGAGGCGCGGTCCTGACGGTCTCACTTCGGGAGGCGATGGAAGCACTCGACGCCGCATCCGCGCGACGAGCAGACGGACGGCGCGGGTAGGAGAGCCATGGAGAACCTGATCTCTGTGCCCATGAAGGCACGGGTGGACCTGCCACTCGAGGGGGAGTGGAGCCGTTCGCTGCCCGACCAGATGGGCAACGTCGCGGGTGCGCACAGCGCCGAGCTCCACCAGCGGCTGCTCGAGACCGGCGGCCGCATGGACACCCTCGGTCCGCTCAAGAAGGTCTACGTGTTCTGGTTGCCGGGGATGAGCTGTGACGGCTGCACCGTCTCCACTCTTGGTGCGACGGAACCGTCGATCGAGGAGCTGTTGACCGGCGCCCTGCCCGGCGTCCCGGTGATGATCCTGCACCACTACCAGTTCCAGATGGAGTCGGGCGACCACTTCA
>JAHWJU010000106.1 GCA_019348255.1 Actinomycetota bacterium
TCCACGCCGGCGCTCAGGCGCCGCGGCGGCGCCAGCCCGGGCCCCGCCTAGCCCTCGGCCAGTCAGCGGAGTGGTCCCACTGGCTCCGGCCCGTGGAGCCGGCACCCCGCCGGTGCGGCTGGGGCTCGGGTGCAGCGCCGGACGGCGACACCCGGAAGGGCTGCGCCGGCGAGGCGCCCTGGTTGCCCCGCGAGCCGATGAGGGGGCGGGGCTCTCCCAACGGGGACAGTGGGACCGCTGACGAGGTGGCCGCCGCTGGGACGTCGGGAGCTTCCGTCTGGGGAGCTTCCGTCTGGGGAGCTTCGGTCGGGGGGACCTCGGTCGGAGGTGTTTCGGGGGCGCGCAGTGGCGCCGGCACCGTGTCGGCGACCAGCGCCCGCGCCGCGGTGAGGGCGATCTGCTCCGCCAGGCCGTCGAGGGCGTCGCCCAGCCCGTCGGCCAGTGCACGCACCTCCTGCTGGAGCCGGCGGAGATGGGCCTGCTGCGCCACCGCGTCCGTACCGGCCAGCCGAGCCGCCCGGTCGAGCCACTCCTCGCCGCCGGGAGCAGGCTCGGGGCCGCCACCGCCGGCGCCGCCGGATCCGGGCTGGATGCGGGCCGCCTCCTCCTTGGCCTCCTGCACCAGCCTGACCGCCTTGGCCTGGGCCGTGTTCAGCAACGACTCGCCGGCGACCGCCCCCTCCTCCCGCAGCCGGTCGGCGGCGGCGCTGGCCGCCGCCATGAGGTCGTCCCGCTCCTTGTGCGCCACCGCCAGGAGGACCTCTGCGTGGGCCTTCACGTCCTGCTCCGACGTTGCCCGCAGGCGGGCCGCCTCCTCGCGAGCAGCTGCCAGCACGGAGGCGGCCTCGGCTTCGGCGTCAGCGATCAGGGACGCGGCCCGGGCTTCGGCGTCGGCCAGTAGCTTGCGGGCGGTCTCGATCGCCTCCGCTCGGGCCCGGGTCGCCTCCACGTGCAACTCCGAGACCTGGCGCCGGGCCTCGCTCAAGAAGCGTTGCTGGACGTCGTCGACCTGGTCGATGCGGGCCAGGGCCTCCCGCAGCCTGTGCTCCGCGTCCTCCTCCGGTCCGCCTTGACCTGCCGCGTCGTCAGTGTGCTGATGGTCTTCCACGGGTTCCTCCGATGCTGCCGGGATGGGTCAGCCGACGCCCGCCACCTCGGGCACGCCCGCAGGATGGCCCGAGGGGACGGGTGGCTGGTCGGCCGCGGCCGAGACGAGGACCCGCTCGACGACCGAGCGGAAGCGACGCCGGAACGCGGCCTGGTCGAACTGGCGGGCGTGGGCGGAGATCGCCGCCGGGTCGAAGTGGTCGTCGTCGAAGTCCGCCATGGCCGCCGCCAGTGCTTCGACCTCCTCGCTCGGGCTGCCGGCGCCGTAGAAGGTCCCGGTGACACCCTCGACCACCGTGTCGAGCACGCCGCCCACACCGAGGGCCAGCACCGGGGTGCCGCACGCCTGGGCCTCCACCGGGACGATGCCGAAGTCCTCCTCGCCCGGGAACACCAGCGCCCGACAGCGCCGGTAGAGGTCCCCCAGGGTCTCGTCGTCGACCTGGCCGAGAATCTCGACGCCCCTCCCGGCGGCCGCCTCCACCGCCGGCCGCGACCGGCCGTCACCGGCCACCACCAAGCGCACCCCGGCGCGCACCGCCGCCGCCACCGCCACCTGGGGACGCTTGTAGGGCACCAGGCGCCCCGCCAGGAGGAAGAAGTCGTCGCGGTCCACGGAGGGCTGATTCGCGAAGCGCTCGACGTCGACGGGCGGCGACAGCACTTCCGGGGTGAACCCCCACCATCGTCGCACCCGCTCGGCGGTGTGGCGGGAGTTGGCCACGACGGCGGATGCCCGCCGGCCCGCCCGGGCGTCGAAGGGGCGCTGCACCCGGGCGAAGGCGGCCAGGGCGGCCCGGCCCGCTCGTCCCCCCACCTCTTCGGCGAGCATCCCCGGCTCCCACATCCACCGGGCGGGGGTCTGGGTCAAGGAGACCACCGGCACGCCGGGGCGGGGTCGCACCCGGTTGGCGAAGGCGTGGTGGTTGCAGATGACCAGGTCGGCGGCGCTGAGGTCGAGGCTGCCCATGGCGGCCGGCAGGAGCGGAAGCAGGTGGGCGTAGCGCCCGCCGCCCCGGTACAGCCGCTGCAGGGCACTGGGGCGGATGTCGGCGCCGACCAAGCCAGGGGGCAGGGCGGCGGTGTCGACCACGGCGGTGTGGATGGTGGCGTCGGGCCACATGACGTGCAGCTGCTCGGCAACCCGCTCGGAGCCACCCAGCTCGGTGAAGCGCTCGTGGACGATGGCCACCCGCCCGGGCGCCGGCCACGGAGCCGTTGACGGCGCGCTCGTCAGGGGGGACTTCACACGCTTCCTACGGAGCGGGCTCCCGCCGGATCACCTGCAACCGCCCCCCTCGTGATCCAGGGCCGCCGCACCATCGTACGCATCCCGCACATCCGTGCCGTTCCGGCACGGCGTCCGTTCGGCGAGCACCGTGAGGCAGGGCGTGATCCAGCAGGGTGCACACGTGCTCACTCGGACACCCTTCAAGCTGTGGCCAGGGACGTTCTCGGCAGCCGCCCTCTGGTGGCTCGTCCCCGTGAACGTGGCCATCGTCGTCCTCCACGCCGCCGGCCTGCCGGCGCTGAGCTTGGCGCTCGCCGCCGCAGCCCCGCTCACGCTCGCCATCCTCCGGCGGCCGCAGCGGGGGCTCCTGCTCCTGGCCGCCCTCGCCCCCCTCGACGGCCTCCTGGTGATCCTGCCCGTCCCGACGTTCGTCTCCGGCTGGAAGCAGGCCCTCGTGCTGTTCGTGGTGGTCGCCACGTTCGTGTGCCCCATGGAGGCTCGGTCGACCAGGGCGACGTCCCGTCCCGGGTGGCTTCCGGGTCTGGTCGCCTTGCTGGTGCTGGGCACCGCGTCCGCCGTCTTCGTCGGCGGCCTCCAGGCCTTCATCGGGCTCCGCCTCACCTTCTTCTACGCCCTGCTGGCGTGGGCCGCCTGGCGATGCCCACTGAACCGAGCGGAGCGAGACCGGCTCGTCACCATCCTGCTCGGCACCGCCTTTGCGGCAGCGGTGGTCGGGCTCGGTCAGCAGGCGCTGGGCCCGGAGGGGCTGGCCGCGCTCGGCTACGAGTACAACGTCCACATACGCACCGCCGGCGGGCTCCTTCGCTCGATGGGCACGTTCCAGCAGGCATTCGGACTCGGGTTCTACCTGATGGTGGTCCTGCTCGTCGCCATCCCCGTGGTGCTCGCGCAACCTGAGCGGCTCCGGACCAAGCTGTTCTTCCTCCTCGTTCCGGTGTACGCCCTCGGCCTCTTGTCCAGCCTCGTACGCGCCGCGTGGACCGGGTTGGCGGCGGGGCTGGTCTATCTCGGCTACCGGCGGTTCCCCGCACTGCTGTTCCTCCTGCCGCTCGCCGCCGTCGCCCTCGCCATGGCGCCCGCCGACTTCGGGGGGGCGGCGACGTCGGCGAGGAGCTTCGGGCAGCGGACCGCCGCCTGGAGCGAGAACGTCGGTCAGGTCGTGGAGCATCCCCTGGGCGTGGGCATGGGCAGCAGCGGGAGCGCCCTCGACAAGGCGAGCAGGGGCAACGATGAAGGCGGATTCGTGCCCGACAACTACTACGTCAAGACGGTCTACGACCTCGGGGTCGTGGGCCTATGGCTTTTCGTGCTGCTCCTGGTCGCCATCTTCACGTCGCTCCGGAGGATCACCGGCCTCCTCACCGGTGTCGACGCCGGCTTGGCCATGGGCGTGGCGGCGATGGTGGTGGCTGCCGCCGTCGCCTCGCTCACGGCCACCTACTTCGAGATGTTCCCCATGGACCTGCTGTTCTGGCTGCTGGTGGGGGTGGTCGAGTCGATGCGCCGAAGCGACGATGCGGTGTCGGTCCCGGTCCCCGTCCCGCTCCCGCTGCCGCCGGGTCGACCGGCGTGACCTGGATCCGTGCCGGCGTCCGCGGGCTCTCGTCGCGCCGCGCCCTGATGGTGGCCATGGCGGTGGGCGTCACGCTGCGACTGGCGGCGGTCATGGTCGTCGGGACCACCGACACCGACCTCTACGAGTTCGGCACCATCGCCCACAACGTCGAGGCAGGGCGCGGGTACAGCTTCTACTCGGCCACCGAGGACGGCCGCGTGGCGGTGGACCACGAGCAGTCGGGGAGACCGCTCCCGTCGGCGTTCATGCCACCGGCCTACACCTTGACGGTCGCCGGGGCCCTGGAGCTGACGGAGTCGGACGACGGCGCCGTCCGCCTCCTCCAGCTGCTGAACATCGTCGCTGCGGCTGCCGCCATCGCCCTCATGTACGCCCTGGCCACGACCGTGGCAGGCCCCGTCGCCGGAACGCTGGCGGCACTGGCGCTGGCCACCTACGGCGCGTTCGTCTACCAGTCGACCCAGACGAGCGCCTCCAACCTCTACATCCCGCTCGAGCTGGGGACACTGGTCCTGCTGCTGCACGCTGCTCGAAGTGCGCGCCTGCGTTGGGTGGTGGGTGCGGCTGCCGCCCTCGGCGTGGTGTGCCTGCTCCGTTCGGAAGGCGTCGCGCTCATCGCCCTCGGGGGGGCATGGCTCGCATGGACGGCCAGGCGCAGCGGCAACGGCCGAGTGCTGACTCGCGTGTCCGTCTTCGTGGTGGTGGCGGCGGTCCTGCCTGCCGGCTGGATGCTGCGCAACACCACGGAGCTCGGCAGCGTTGTGCCCGCGGTCACCACCTCGGGGGGGTTCAACTTCTGGATCGGGAACCACGAGGGCACCTCGGGATCCCAGAAATCGTTCCCCGAGGAGTCGCCCGCCCTCCAGGAGCGCATCAACCGCCTCCCGGCGACGGACGGGTACGAGCTCGAGCGCGACCGGCTCTATGCCGACGCCGCGCTGGAGCACGTCACGGACGACCCGCTGGCGGTGCTCACCAGGAACGTGAAGAAGCTCGCGCTCATGGTGACCTTCGACGTCTACGACCAGCGGAGCCTGCACCCGGTGAACGCCCTCGGCTGGATCGTGGTGGCCTCGTTCGGTCTCCTCGGCATCTTCCGTCGTCGCATCACCGGGAGCGACCGCGTGCTCCTTCTCGGCTATCTGGCGTTTGCCCTCCTCGTGCCCAGCGTCTTCTTCGCCCTCGCCCGGTTCAAGCTGGCCATCGAGTTCCCGCTCATCGTGTTCGGTGCTGCCCATCTGGCGCCGGTCCTGGCGCGATGGTCGCAGGGCGAGCAGGCGCGCGAGAGCCCAAAGCTCACCTCGGCGCCGGCGCCGGTGACGTGAGCGGCGAGACACCGGCGTAGGCGCCGGGACCCTCGCCCGGCCGGCCCGCCCTCATCCGCCCTGCCCCGGCCTCCGTATCCGCCGCAAGCCCACCGCACCCGCGGTCCCCCCTGGGTCGCAGCCCGGTGTCCCCGCCTCCGCCCCCCGGTGGCGGGACACCGGTCTGCGAGGGCGCCGGCGCAGTGCAGGTGAGGAGGCGGGACTCGAACGTGCGTGTTCTTCACGTGACCCACTCCGGCGCCTTCAGTGGCGGCGAGATCGCCCTCGCACGGTTGGTCCCACAGCTGCTGGAGCGGGGATTTGGCAACGTCGTCGCCTGCGGCGCGGAGGGACCGTTGGCCGAGCACATGCGGGCTTGCGGCGTGCCGGTCGTGGTGGCGGCATTGCCGCGAACGCTCGCCGAGCACACCCGGGCCCAGCCGCGGGCCATCGGCCTCGCCGGCGCACTGCCGGCGACGCTGGTGTACGCCCTTCGCGTCGCCAGGACCGCCCGCCGGCTCACCGCCGGCGTGATCCACACCAGCTCCATGAAGGCGCACGTGGGCGGCATGCTGGCCGGCTGGCTCACCCGCACCCCGGTGATCGTGCACCTGCGTGACGATCTCAACCACGTTCGCGCCAGCCCCGCCGTCTTGACGCTGTTCGGCTGGCTGCTGCACCGGGTGCCGAGCGCCGTGATCGGCTGCTCCGGGCACGTGCTGCGTGTCGCCGACGTGGCCGGCATTCCCACGGCGGTCGTCTACTCCGGCGTCCCCTCCGAGCTGGTCCACCACGGCGCTCGACCCCCCACCGGGGACCCGGTGGTGGGGATGGTGGCCCGCATCGCCGAGTGGAAGGGCCAGCACCTGTTCCTCGACGCCGCCGAGATCGTGGCCCGCGCCGAGCCCCGGGTGCGCTTCCGGATCGTGGGAGCGCCGCTGTTTGGAGAGGACGCCTACCTGGCGCGCCTGGAGGAACAGGTCCAGGGCGGGGCGCTGGCGGGCCGGGTCGAGCTCACCGGCTTCACCACCGATCCCACCCACGAGTACGACCGCCTGGCCGTGGCCGTGGCCTACTCGACCGAACCCGAACCCTTCGGCCAGGTCGTGGTCGAGGCCATGGCGAGGGGCTGCGCCGTCGTGGCGCCGGCGGAGGGCGGTCCGCTCGAGATCGTCACGCCGGACGTGGATGGTGTCCTCGTCCCACCCCGCGACGCCGGCGCGCTGGCCGAGGCGATCCTGCGCCTGGTGCGGGACGAGCCCTTGCGGACGCTCCTCGGCGCCAGGGCGGCCGAGACGGTCAAGGAGCGGTTCACGGTGGAGACCACGGCGGAGGGCTTCGTCGACCTCCTCGACCAGGTGGCGCACGCGTGACCAAGGTCGTCCTGGCCCACGACTTCCTGACCCAGCGTGGCGGAGCCGAGCGGGTCTTCCTCACCATGGCCCAGGCATGGCCGGACGCCCCCATTCTCACCACTGTCTACAACCCCGCGACCACCTACCCGGAGTTCGGCGAGCACGACGTGCGCACCAGCCCGCTGCAGCGCATCCCCGGGCTGCGCCGTCACTTCCGGGTGGGGCTTCCCCTCTATCCCTGGGCGTTCCGGCGCCTCGGGCCCGTCGATGCCGACGTGGTCCTCTCGTCGAGCACGTCGTTCGCCCACGGCATCCGGTCGCACGGATGCCACATCAGCTTCCTGAACAGCCCGCCCCGCTGGCTCTGGGAGACGCCGGTCTACTCGGCCAGAGCGGCGCGCTCCCGCATCGCCGCACCCCTGTTCGCATGGATGCGACTGCGCGACCACGAGGCCATCTCGCAACCCCACCTCATCGTCACCAACTCCAGGAACTCGGCGAGCAAGATCCACGACGTCTACGGCCGCTGGCCGGAGGTCCTGCCCTCGCCCGTGCGCCCGCGGGTGGCGGCCAAGGAGGTGGGCGACTACTTCCTCGTGGTCTCCCGCCTGCTTCGCTACAAGCGCATCGACGTGGCCATCGCCGCCGCCGAGAAGCTGGGGGCCCGCCTGGTGGTGGTGGGCAAGGGGCCGGAAGGCCCCCGGCTGCGGGCCATGGCCGGTCCCGCAGTGGAGTTCCGCGAGCACGTGCCCGAGCCCGAGCTCGACGCCCTCTACGCCCGGTGCCTGGCGCTGGTCATGCCCGGTCGCGAGGACCTGGGGCTGGTGCCCGTCGAAGCCAACACCGCAGGACGGCCCGCCGTGTGCCTGGGGCAGGGCGGAGCACTCGAGACCGTCGTCCCGGGCCGGACCGGCCTCCTCGTGAGCGATCCGTCGGCGGAGGCCCTGGCCGAGGCGATGGCCGCCGTTCGCGACCGGACCTGGGACGCTGCCGAGCTCCAGGCGCACGCCGCCCACTGGTCCGAAGCGGCGTTCGTCGCCCGCCTGCAGCGGCTGGCCGAGGACTTCCCGAGGTGGTGCCGGCGCTGCGGTGGTACCGGCCTCGGCCCCCACCCCCTGCGCTCGCTGCTCGAGCAGCACGGTCAGGCCGATCTGGT
>JAHWJU010000288.1 GCA_019348255.1 Actinomycetota bacterium
TCGACGCCGGCGCCGACAGCGAGGACTTCGTGTTCTCCGGGTCGGCTCTCGCCGGCGAGCTGCGGGGGTTGCTCGGCCTCCTGGGGGAGATCCTCGTCGGTGCCACCCATCCCGACCAGGAGGTGGCGATCCAACGCGACGTGATCGCCCAGGAGATCACGTTGCAGCTCAGCCAGCCGGCCACCATCGCCCGCCATGCGCTGCTCCGGCGGCTCTTCGGCGACCACCCCTATGGCCAGGGACCGCCGGCGCCGGCCGCCGTCCAGGCGGCAAGACCGGCCCAGTTGCGCAGGCTGCAGGACAAGCGGCTGCGCCCCGAGGGCGCCATCTTGGTGCTGGTGGGCGACGTGCCCACGGGACGTGCGCTCGATCTGGCCGAAGCGGCGCTGGGTGGGTGGGCGCCGGGTGGGGGAAAGCCGGGATTGGCCGCCCCCCGTCCCTCCAGGGCGCCAGCCACGCTCCTGGTGAACAGGCCCGGATCGGTCCAGACCAACATCCGCATGGGTGGCCCCGCCGTCGGCCGCACCCATCCCGACTTCCCGAAGCTGGCGCTGGCCAACCTCGTGTTCGGGGGCTACTTCGTCTCCCGGCTGGTCGAGAACATCAGGGAGCGCCGCGGCTACACCTACAGCCCCGGCAGCGGCGTGCAGCAGAACCGGATGGCCTCTTTCTTCACGGTGCAGGCCGATGTGGCCACCGAGGTGACGGCGCCGGCTCTGGTGGAGATGCGCTACGAGCTCAACCGGATGCTGGCGGGCCCGCTGGAGGAGGCGGAGCTGCGCTCGGCCAAGCGCTACCTGTCCGGCACGCTGTCGATGTCCATACAGACCCAGGCCGGGCTGGCCTCGTACCTGACCACCCTGGCCAGCCGGGACCTGCCGGTCGAGTACCTCCGGGAGTTCCCGGCCCAGGTCGAGGCCCTGGGCGAAGCCGATGTCATCGAGGCGGCCCGCCGGTACCTCGCCCCCCGCAACCTGCAGACGGTGATGGTGGGCGACGTCGGGGCCATCCGCGCCTCGGTGGAGGCCTTCGACGAAGTCGAG
The DNA here is from genome assembly GCA_019348255.1 of Actinomycetota bacterium. Taxonomy (GTDB): domain Bacteria; phylum Actinomycetota; class Acidimicrobiia; order Acidimicrobiales; family CADCTF01; genus JAHWJQ01. Next base: position 1,044 of record JAHWJU010000288.1, read on the forward strand.
GTGGAGGCGACGGGCTGAGCGTCTAGGAGCCGGACGTGAGGCCGGCTAGGCGCTTCATCAGGCGGCTCTTGCGCCGCGCCGCCTGGTTCTTGTGGATGACACCCTTGTTGGCCGCCTTGTCCAGCCGCTTCATGGCGGTGCGCACTGCCTCGTCGGCGTTGTCGGCGCCGGTGCCGGCTGCGGCCACCGCCGTCTTGACGCGCGTCTTGATCTCGGACTTGGTCGCCTTGTTGCGAAGACGGCGGACCTCGTTCTGCTTGTTGCGCTTGATCTGGCTCTTGATGTTCGCCACGGGGGAGAGACGCTACCAGTCGTGGCGCTAGCTTCTCCACCTCGTGGGTCCGCGCATCGCCATCGCCCCCGAGCCGGCGCCGGAGTGGGCGCGGCGGGCGGTGGTCGACGGCGGCGGGCAGGTGGTGCCGCTGGGCGATGCCGAGGCTCTGGTGTGGACGGCTCCCACCGGAGCCGAACGACTCCGGGGACTGCTGGCCGGCGCGCCGGGTGTGCGTTGGGTGCAGCTTCCCTGGGCCGGTGTGGAGGAGTTCGCCGCCGCCGGGCTCTTCGACGACGACCGCCGTTGGACCTGCGCCAAGGGTGCGTACGCGGAGCCGGTGGCCGAGCACGCGCTGGCGTTGGCGCTGGCAGGTCTGCGCAACCTTCCCGAGCGGGCCCGAGCCCGCTCCTGGGGCCGCCAGTGGGGCGTCAGCCTCTATGAGCGAAGGGTCACGATCGTGGGCGGGGGCGGCATCGCCGAGTGCCTGGTGGGGCTGTTGCGCCCGTTCCGGGTCGAGGTGACGGTGGTGCGGCGCAGCGGGCGCGACTTCCCGGGCGCGGCCCGGACGCTGGGGGTCGACCGGCTGCACGACGGACTGGCGGAGGCCGACGTCGTGTTCCTGGCTCTGGCGCTCACACCCGCCACCGAGGGCATCATCGCCAGCCCGGAGCTGGAGGCGATGCCGCGCCACGCGTGGTTGGTGAACGTGGCCCGCGGCCGCCACGTGGTGACATCGGACCTCGTGGCTGCCCTGGAAGGTGGCGGCATCGGTGGCGCCGCCCTCGACGTCACCGACCCCGAGCCCCTGCCCGACGGCCACCCGCTCTGGAGGTTGCCCAACGTGCTCATCACGCCGCACACCTCCAACACCGACGAGATGGCAGCACCGCTGCTGTCCTCGCGCATCCGCGAGAACGTCGGCCGGTTCGCGGCCGGCCAGCCGCTGGCCGGCGCCATCGACGTGGGCGCCGGCTACTGAGGCAGGCGTCCGCCCCGGTCTGGGATACCCAACAACCCGCCGCCGGTACGATCGACCGATCCCCATGGACCTGGCGCGCCTCC
>JAHWJU010000107.1 GCA_019348255.1 Actinomycetota bacterium
GGCGTGGTCGCCATCTTCGCCGGCAAGTTGCTGGCCGGCGAGGTCTGCACCGTCTACGGCGACGGACGCCAGACGCGCGACTTCGTCTACGTCGACGACGTGGTGGATGCCTTCGTCCGAGCCGCCGACCGGGGCAGCGGACTGGTCTGCAACATCGGGACCGGCGTCGAGACGTCGGTGCTGCGACTGCACCAACTCATGGCCGGCGCTGCCGGGGTGCCCCGGGCGGCGGTCTCGTTCGCCCCTGCCCGGCCCGGGGAGCTGGCCCGTTCCGCTCTCGACCCGACCCGTGCCCGCCTGCACCTCGGTTGGGCGCCCTGGACCAGCATGGAAGAGGGAGCCGACGCCGTCCTTCGGTGGTTCGCCGCCGGGAGGTGAGCACAGGGCAGGGTCAGGTCGAGCGGTAGCGGAGGCGCCCGCTAGCGTCGCCTCCCAGTGAAGAACGCCTTGGGTGACCCACAGTCCGTCCTCGTCCTCGGAGGAACCTCCGACATCGCACTGGCCACGGTGCGGGCCATGGCCCAACGGCGGCTGCAGTCGGTGGTGCTCGCCGGTCGCAACACCGACGCCCTCGCCGTGGCCGCCGACGAGCTGCGGGGCCTCGGGCTGGCGGTCGAGGTGGAGCCCTTCGACGCCTTGGACACCGACAGCCACGCCGCCCTGGTGGAGCGGGTGTTCGACCGTCACGGCGACATCGACGTCGCCCTGGTCGCCTTCGGCGTCCTCGGCGACCAGGACGAGGCCCTGCGCTCGGTGGCCGAGGCCCGGCGCATCGTGGCCACCAACTACCTCGGGGCGGTCACGACGTGCCTGCCCCTGGCCCGGCGCATGACCACTCAGGGCCACGGCACCATCGTGGTGTTGTCGTCGGTGGCGGGGGAGCGGGCCCGCAAGGCCAACTTCGTCTACGGCTCTTCCAAGGCCGGTATCGACGCCTTCGCCCAGGGGCTGGGCGACTCTCTGGTCGGCACGGGCGTGGGCGTGCTGGTGGTGCGCCCCGGCTTCGTGCGCACGAAGATGACCGCCGGCCGGGAGGAGGTGCCGCTGTCGACCACGCCCGAGGCCGTGGCCGACGCCATCGTGGCCAGCCTGGCCAAGGGGGCCGAGGTGGTGCACGTGCCGGCGCCGCTGCGCTACGTCTTCACGGTCCTGCGTCACCTTCCCCGGCCGTTGTTCCGGAAGATCCCGATGTGAGCGGCGATACGTCGGCGGTGACCCGCCTGGAGCGGTCCCCCGAGCCCGCGCCCCCCTCCCGTGCGCCGGCGGTGCTGCGCCTGATGCGGCCCAAGCAGTGGGTCAAGAACGTCCTGGTGTTCGCCGCACCCGGTGCCGGCGGGGTGCTCACCCAGCCGGTCGAGCTGGCCGAGACGCTGGTCGCCTTCGTGGCCTTCTGCCTGGCCGCCAGCGGCACCTACTGCCTCAACGACGCCAACGACGCCGAGGCCGACCGTCGTCATCCCCGCAAGCGGCACCGGCCGGTCGCCTCCGGCGCGGTGTCGGTCCCGATGGCCCGGGCGCTCGGGGTCGCCCTCGTGCTCACCGGCGTGGGCATCGGCTTCGCCACCGGTTCGTGGAAGCTGCCGGCGGCGACGGCCGGCTACGTGGCCCTCACCACCACCTACACGCTCTGGCTCAAGCACGTCGCCGTGCTCGACGTCGCCGCCGTGGCCGCCGGGTTCGTGATCCGGGCCCTCGCCGGCGCCGCCGCCACCGATGTCGACGTCTCCGACTGGTTCCTGATCGTGGCCTCGTTCGGCTCGCTGTTCATGGTGGCCGGCAAGCGCTCGGCCGAGTTGGCCGACGGCGGCGACGTGGTCGGCCAGCGGGCGGTCCTCGGCTCGTACTCCGCCGACTTCCTCAACTACGTGCGCTCACTGTCCTCCGGGGTGGCCGTGCTGGCCTACACCCTCTTCGCCCTCGAGCGGGCCGAGGCCGGAGGCTCCTTCGTGTGGTTCGAGCTGTCGATCATCCCCTTCGTCCTGGCCATCCTGCGCTACGCCCTGCGCCTGGACCAGGGCGGTGGCGGGGCGCCGGAGGAGGTGGTGCTGGGCGACCGTGCCCTGCAGGTGCTCGGCCTGCTGTGGATCATGACGTTCGCCTTCGGCGTCTACCAGCCGTGACCACGGTGGCGCGCAGGCCCCTCAGCGGGTGGGGCCGCACGGCCGCCACGACCTCGGTCGTGGTGGTCCCCCGCAACGCCGGCCTGGTGGCCGATGCGCTGGCCGCGGGCCCGCCGCGGGGGGCCATCGCCCGGGGCCTGGGGCGCAGCTACGGCGATTCCGCCCAAAACGCCGGTGGCGTGGTGCTCGACTGCACCTCGCTGGCGGGCATCCGGGCGCTCGATCTGGAGGGGGGCCTGGTCGTCGTCGAGGCGGGCATCAGCCTCGACACCCTGATGCGCCGGCTCCTTCCCCTGGGGTGGTTCGTGCCCGTGAGCCCGGGGACACGCTTCGTCACCGTGGGGGGCGCTGTGGCCAGCGACATCCACGGCAAGAACCACCACGTCGACGGCAGCTTCTGCCGCTGGGTCGAGTCGCTCAGCCTCCAGCTCCCGAACGGGCAGCGCCGGCGGATCGGCCCCGACGGGCCCTCGGGGGAGCTGTTCTGGGCCACGGCCGGCGGGATGGGGCTCACCGGCGTGGTGCTCGAGGCCGACGTGCGCCTGCATCCGGTCACGACCGCCTCGATGGTGGTCGACACCGAGCGGGCCAGCGACCTCGACGACTGCATGGCCCGCATGGAGTCGGGCGACGACCGCTACCGCTACTCGGTGGCGTGGATCGACTGCACGGCCACGGGCAACAAGCTGGGGCGGTCGGTCCTGACCCGGGGCGACCACGCCGGCGTCGACGACTTGGCGCCCAAGCAGCGGGAGACGCCGTTGCACTTCGCCCCCGCCGAGCGGCTGGCGGCGCCGCCGTGGGTGCCGCCCGGCCTGCTCAACCGCGCCACCGTGTCCGCCTTCAACGAGCTGTGGTTCCGCAAGGCCCCGCGCCGGCGCGAGGGCGAGCTCCAGGGCATCGCCTCGTTCTTCCACCCCCTCGACGGCGTGGGCGGGTGGAACCGCCTCTACGGCCGCCGAGGGTTCCTCCAGCACCAGTGCGTGGTGCCCTTCGGGGCCGAGGCGACGCTGCGGCGGATCGTCGAGCGCCTGGCCGCGTCCGGGGCGGCGTCGTTCCTCGCCGTGCTCAAGCGCTTCGGCGAGGCCAATCCCGGGCCGCTGTCGTTCCCCATGCCGGGGTGGACGTTGGCGCTCGACCTCCCCGCCGGCGCTCCCGGCCTCGGGCCCCTGCTCGACGACGTCGACGAGATGGTGGTGGAGGCCGGCGGGCGGCTCTACCTGGCCAAGGACTCCCGCATGCGCCCCGAGCTCCTCGGCGCCATGTACCCCCGCCTCGACGAGTGGCGGGAGGTGCGGGCGCGGGTCGACCCCCACGGGGTGCTGCGCTCCGACCAGTCCCGCCGCCTGGGGCTCTGACGGGGCTGAGGCGAGACCCGACGGTGACTCGGCGAGAAGAGGCGTGGCGAACGCGGAACGCCCCGCCGCCATCGGGGATGGCGGCTGCTACTGGTCCGCTCGGCGGGCACCGTCAGCGGGAGCCTCCGTCGCCGTCAGCCAGGGACAACCCCGGAAGCGGGCGGCGGGGGCGCACCAGCACGCCGACGTCGGCCCGGGCCAGCAGCTCGCGGTCGCCGTCGGAGTCGCCGTAGGCGTAGACGTAGGCGCCCTTGCCGGCGGCCGTCCCCAGCCAGGTGTCGAGCCGGGCGACCTTCTCGGGGCCCCGGCAGTTGCGCCCGGCCAGGCGGCCGGTGAGCCGGCCGTCGGCGCCGATCTCCAGGCCGCTGGCCAGCACGGCGTCGACGCCCAGCCGGCGACCGAGCGGCCCGAGGTAGACCTCGGGGGAGGCCGAGACCAGCACGACCCGGTGCCCGGCGGCCCGGTGCTCGTCGAGGCGGCGGCAGGTGTCGGGCCGCAGCCGCCCGTGGTCGGCGAGGAACTCGGCGTAGGCCTCGCCGGCGGCGGCCACCTCCTCGGCGTCGCGTCCGGCCAGCAGGCGCACCAGCAGGGCGTCCTTCACCGCGTCGCGGTCGGCCCGGCCCACTGCCATGCGGGACAGCGCCATCCCCTTGGCGGCGAGCGCCCGGCCCAGCCGTTGGGTGCCGCACAGCCGTTGCAGGAAGGGCAGGAGGGTGTCGCGCCGGCTCAGGGTCCCGTCGACGTCGAAGGCGGCAACCGGGCGCAGGGGTGGCGGCGCCGGTGCGGTCACGGTTCGCCGTGGCCCCGGTCTCCGGCCGGCTGCTGTCGCACCGGCACGCTCACACGGGGGCCGGGTCGGCCGGCTCGGCTGGCTCGACGATCCAGAGCGCCTGGTCGTGGTGGGGCTCGGCGAAGACCATCCTGCCCGCCTCCCGGCCCTCACCCCACGACCGGGAGGCGATGACCACCCCGCTGACCGGCTCCTCCCCGGCGGCACTGTCGAAGAAGACGAACGGCCGCTCCATGAGCTGGAACTGGTAGCGGTTGGCGGCCAACAGATCGTGGGCGGCGAGGTCGTAGGACACCGGCACGCCGGCGTCGGCGAACTGGTCGACCTGCGGAGCCAGCACGTAGGTGTGGTTCGCCACGTCGGCCACCGGTGCCGTGACCCGTCGCTCGAGGTCGACCGCCGAGGCGAGGAAGGCCATGCCCACCAGGGTGGCAGCGACGGCAGGGCGGCGGAGCGACACGACGGCGAGGGCGATCACCGCGATCAACGCCACCACGGTGACGACGACGACGTCGAGGTGGTCAGGGTCGATGCGGTCCATCATCAGGGCGCCCAGCACGTTGATGCCGGCGATGTCGCCGTAGAAGGCCGCCGGGCCGTTCCCGGTCACCACGACGGTGGCGAGCAGGAGGATGGCCGCCACCGTTCCCAGCGCCACGCCCAGCCGGGCCTGTGCCCTCGCCGGCCCCAGCAACCAGGCGCCTCCGGCCACCAGGAGCACCGGCAGGAAGCCCTCGTTGTACCGGCCGTAGACCAGGTGGTCGACCCTCGTGTGGGTGGTGATCTGCAGCACCGAGGCGAAGGCCATGGCTCCCATGGTGACCAGGAGGTAGACGGCCAGGCCCCGCTGGGGTGAGCCTGGCACGTCGGGCGCCGACCGCCGGCCGGCGGCCATGGAGACGAGGAAGGCCACGCCGAGCACGGCCAGGCCCAGCGACACCACGGTGAGGTACCAGAGCTGTCCGGCGGCGCGCAGAGCGAGCTCGGACCAGATGGCAGGGTTGGTCAGTCGCTCGGCGAGACCGATGCTGGCCGGTCCCGTGCCGTCGGCCCACAGCGCCGCCCGGCTGGCCGCATGGACCGCCGTGGTGATGGCCACGCCGGCGCCGAGCGCAGCGACACCGGCGGTGGCGGCCCCGGCGTGGCGCCGCTGCTGCACGGCGACGACCGTCAGCAGCCCTGCCGTCGCAACCACCATGCTCAGCCCCCGGGGGTGGACGGCGTAGAGGAACGCCGTGGCGGCGCCCAGCGCGGCCGCCGCCGGAGCGCTCGGGCGGCGCAGGAAGCTCCAGGCCAGGACGCTGCATCCGGCGAAGGTGGCGACGAAGACGCTCTCGGGCCACTCGAAGCCCGACTGGAGGAGCACCGCCGGGTAGATCGAGGCCAGCCCGGCCACGGCCAGGGCCCGCCGGCGGGGCAGCCCGAACGCCGACTGGCCGAGGTGGACGAGTACCACGAAGGCGGCGCCGGCGGCCACGGCGTTGAGCGTCTGCGCGCCGCGGAACACCGCGGCAGGAGACGAGAGCAGCCGGAAGAGCGGGGCCAGCAGAGCCGGGTAACCGGCGTGGTAGAAGACCAGGTCGCCCAGGTACGGGATGCCTCCGCCGGAGAGCCAGCTGGCCGTGCCCAGGTAGCCCTGCCCGTCCCACAGCAGCGACGGCCCAGAGACGTTCCTGGAGAGCCAGAGGTGCAGCGGCAGCAGGAGCGCGAAGGCGATGCCCGGAGCGGCGAGTGGGTGGTCGCCGGGGCGCCGGCGTGGCGCCGGTGTGCGGTGCTCAGGGGTGGACCTGGCTGTTTCGAGGCGCGGCTGAGGCGCGGGATGGATGCTGACGTCGATCCTGGGATGCTAACGACCCTGCTCGGGAAGGCCCGAGTAGGCTGCCCGTGCCGGTCGGCCGCCTGTCTGCTTGCTTCGAGCGCCGCCGCCCCTCGACCCGACTGTGGACCCCCGCCGCTTCACCGCCTTCTCGCGCTGGCTGGGGCCGGCGGTGGCGGTGGTCGCCTCGGTCTTCGTCGTCCGCGTCCTCAGCCGGGAGTGGCCGGCGGCGAGAGAAGCGCTGCGCAATGCGTCGCTGCGCTGGATCGCCGCCGCTGCCGTGCTGGCCCTCGCCGCCATGGTGGCCATGGCTGTTCCGTGGCGGCGAGTGCTCCGCCTGTTCGACGTGGGAGCGTCAATGCCCGCCGTCGTGGCCATGTACTTCGCCGGTGAGATCGGCAAGTACCTCCCTGGCGGCGTCTGGCCCGTGGTCGGCCGGGGCGAGCTGGCGCACCGGGCGGGTGTCGCCCGCTCCAGCGCCTACGCCAGCGTTGCCCTGTCACTGGTGACGCTGTACCTGGCGGCCGCGGTGACCGGTGCCGCCTTGCTGCTGCTTCCCGCCGCCGGCTCGACGCCCGGCCCGGCCTTCGTGATCGTCCCGCTGGCGGCGGCCGGCATGGTGCTGCTCCACCCCCGGCTGCTGGTGGTGGGCCTGAACACCGCCGCCCGGCTGGTTCGCCGGCCGCTGGCGCTGGAGCCACCGCGGTGGCGGTCGAGCCTGTCCCTGGTGGCGCTCTACGTTCCGGCGTGGGTCCTGGTGGCCGTGGCCACCTGGTGTGTTGCCCGCTCCCTCGAACCCGCCGCCGGCCTGGTCGACGTGGGTGGCGCCGCGGTGGTGTCGTGGCTCGCCGGCTTCCTCGTGCTCGGCGTCCCCGGAGGCGTGGGCGTCCGGGAAGCCACGTTCGTGGCCCTCGCCGGCGGGATTCCCGCCGGTGCCGCCGTCGCCACCGCCGTGGTGGCCCGCCTGCTGTTCGTCGCTGTGGACGCCGCCGGAGCGCTCGCTGCCCTGCCCGGGCTCCGGGGGAAGGGGGTCAGCCCGACCGACGACGGGCCGCCACCATCGTCCACGGAAGAGGGCGGTGGACCTCGGTGACGTCGAGGTACTCCCCCACGAGGCGGGAGAACGACCTCGGCCCCCAGTGCTGGATGTGCCCGGGAGTGTTGCCCAGGTCTCGGACGTACTTGCCCCGCGCCAGGTTGAGCACCCGCCACAGGGGCTCGCACGGCACCGACAGGACCACGGCGTCCTTGGCCACCCGGGCGATCTCGGTCAGGGCCGCTGCCGGGTCGGGCACGTGCTCGAGCACCTCGATGGCCAGCACCAGGTCGAAGCGGCGGTCGGCGAAGGGAAGCCGGGACGCAGAGGCGAAGGCATTGTGCAGGTTGCGCTGGGCCCACTCGGCGGCCAGCGTCTCGTCCGGGAGGTCGACGCCCACGACCGAGGCGGCAGGGTAGCGCGATCGCACCCGCTCACTGACGTCGCCCTCACCCACCCCCACTTCGAGCACGGAGCTGACGCCCGCCGGCGGCAGAGCGGTGTCGAGGGCCCGGAGGAAGCCGGCCATGATCCTGCGCTCGACCGGATTGGACGTGCCGTACTTGTCGTAGGTGTTGCCGGTGGGGACGGCGTCCGTCGCCG
>JAHWJU010000108.1 GCA_019348255.1 Actinomycetota bacterium
CCCACCTCCCGGGCCACCCGGGTGACCTCGTCGGCGAAGGAGCCCAGCTGGTCGACCATCGTGTTGATGGTGCTCTTGAGCTCGAGGATCTCGCCCCGGGCGTCGACGGTGATCTTCTGGGAGAGGTCGCCTCGGGCAACCGCCGTGGTCACCTGGGCGATGTTGCGCACCTGGTCGGTGAGGTTCCCGGCCAGCTGGTTCACGTTGTCGGTCAGGTCCTTCCAGGTCCCCGACACCCCCGGCACCTTGGCCTGGCCCCCCAGCTTGCCCTCGGTCCCCACCTCCCGGGCCACCCGCGTGACCTCGTCGGCGAAGGCCGACAGCTGGTCGACCATGGTGTTGATGGTGTTCTTGAGCTCGGCCACCTCGCCGCGGGCCTCGACGGTGATCTTCTGGCTGAGGTCGCCCTTGGCCACCGCGGTGGTGACCTGGGCGATGTTGCGCACCTGACCGGTCAGGTTCCCGGCCAGCTGGTTCACGTTGTCGGTGAGGTCCTTCCAGGTGCCCGAGACGCCCCGCACCTGGGCCTGGCCCCCGAGCTTGCCCTCGGTGCCCACCTCGCGGGCCACCCGCGTCACCTCGTCGGCGAAGGAGCCGAGCTGGTCGACCATGGTGTTGATGGTGTTCTTGAGCTCGAGGATCTCGCCCCGGGCGCCGACGGTGATCTTCTGGGACAGGTCACCCTCGGCCACCGCGGTCGTGACCTGCGCGATGTTGCGCACCTGGTTGGTCAGGTTCCCGGCCAGCTGGTTCACGTTGTCCGTGAGGTCCTTCCACGTTCCCGACACCCCCGGCACCTCGGCCTGACCGCCGAGCTGGCCTTCGGTGCCCACCTCCCGGGCCACGGAGGTCACCTGTTCGGCGAAGAGCCGGAGGGTGTCGGTCATCGAGTTGATCGTGTCGGCCAGTGCCGCCACCTCGCCCTTGGCGTTGACCGTGATCTTCTGGGACAGGTCTCCCCGCGCCACCGCGGTCGTGACCTGGGCGATGTTTCGCACCTGGCTGGTCAGGTTGCTGGCCATGACGTTGACGGAGTCGGTGAGGTCCTTCCATGTGCCCGCCACCCCCGGCACCTCGGCCTGGCCGCCCAGGATGCCCTCGGTGCCCACCTCCCGGGCGACGGACGTCACCTGTTCGGCGAAGAGCCGGAGTGTGTCGGTGGTGCTGTTGATGGTTTCTGCCAGCGCCGCAACCTCGCCCTTCGCCTCCACCGTCACCCGTTGCGTCAGGTCGCCCTTGGCCACCGCGGCCGAGACCTGTGCGATGTTGCGCACCTGCGTCGTCAGGTTCCCGGCCATGAAATTGACGTTGTCCGTCAGGTCCTTCCACGTTCCCGAGACACCCCGGACGTGGGCCTGGCCACCGAGCTTGCCCTCGGTGCCCACCTCGCCGGCCACCCGCGTTACCTCGTCAGCGAAGGAGCCGAGCTGGTCGACCATCGTGTTCACGGTGCTCTTGAGCTCGAGGATCTCGCCCCTGGCGTCGACGGTGATCTTCTGGCTGAGGTCGCCCTTGGCCACCGCGGTGGTCACCTGAGCGATGTTGCGCACCTGATTGGTGAGGTTGGCGGCCAGCTCGTTCACGTTGTCGGTGAGGGCTTTCCAGGTTCCCGAGACGCCCTTCACCTTCGCCTGGCCCCCGAGCTTGCCTTCGGTGCCCACCTCACGGGCCACCCTGGTGACCTCGTCGGCGAAGGAACCCAGTTGGTCGACCATGGTGTTGACGACCGTGCCGATGCGCTGGAACTCGCCTTTCACCGGGCGCCCCTCGATGGTCAGCACCATCTTCTGGCTCAGGTCGCCCCGAGCCACCGACTCGAGCACCCGGGCCACCTCGTTGGTCGGACGGACGAGGTCGTCGATGAGGTTGTTGACGGCCGCGCTGCCCTCGGCCCACGCTCCGCCGGCGAAGCCCAACGACACCCGGTCGGTCATCCGGCCCTCACGGCCCACCACCCGGGCGACGCGGGTCAGCTCCCCATGCAGCCGGGCGTTGCGGTCGGCCACGGCATTGAACGCCCTCGCCGCCTCTGCGTAGCCGTTGCGCCGGCTGGCCAGGCGCACGGAGAAGTCGCCGGCGGCCAGCGACTCGAGAGCGGTGACCATTTCCCGCAGTACCTCCTCGGCGCCGCTCGTCCCGGCACCCCGAGCGGCGGCACTCCCGTTCCCGGTGGCGCCGTTGCCCGCCTTGGTCGCCTTGGGCGCCTTGGACGCCTTGGCCGCCTTGGCCGCCTTGGCCGCTTTGGTGGTGTTGGTGGAGGCGGGGGTGGAGTCGGTGGGTGATGCCATGAAGGAGACCTCCGGTCGGGCGCCGCGGGCGGTACGGCCGACCTAGTTTGACAGCGGCCGGAACCACCCGAGCCGGCGCCTCCCGGTTGCCGCGGAACCTCGGCAAGACTGGTGGACGGCGCGGCCCGCAGCGGGCAGCTCAGGAGGCGACGATGCTTTTCAACCGGACCAAGAGCCGCATGGTGGCCCCTGAGGAGGCCCTGCCCGGGCGCCCGACGCCGCTCACCGTGCCCGATCGCCATCTGGTTCTGGGTACGCCATTGCGCCCGCCCTTCCCCGACGGGCTGGAGCAGGCCGTGTTCGCGATGGGGTGCTTCTGGGGCGCCGAGCGGCTCTTCTGGCAGGTGCCGGGGGCGTTCACGACGGCCGTGGGATACGCGGGCGGCTACACCGTGAACCCGACCTACGAAGAGGTGTGCAGCGGAAGGACGGGCCACGCCGAGGTGGTGCTGGTGGTCTTCGATCCTTCGGTCAGCCCCTATGAGGAGCTGCTGCGGATCTTCTGGGAAGGCCACGATCCCACTCAGGGGATGCGCCAGGGGAACGATGTGGGCACCCAGTACCGCTCCGCCATCTACACAACCACTGCTTCCCAGGCGGCTGCTGCTTCCGGTTCGAGGGACAGCTTCGCCAAGCGGCTCGTGGACGCCGGCTTCGGTGAGGTCACCACCGAGCTGGCGCCGCTCGGTGACTTCTTCTACGCCGAGGACTACCACCAGCAGTACCTGGCGCGGAATCCCAGCGGCTACTGCGGCCTCGGGGGCACAGGGGTCAGCTGCCCAGTGGGCCTGGCCACCGACTGAGCCCCCGAGAAATCCGATTCTGGGGATGTCTGCACAGCTGAGGGGTGGGCGGACATCCCCAGAATCGTGTAGTGCTATCGCCCTACGGACGAACCCCACAGCCCCGAGCAACTGTCGGCCGAGCAACGCGAGCAGCTGCGGCGGGCGCACCAGCGCCTGCGCAACGCCTCCCACGCGCTCGAGGCGCTCGTCGCCACCGAGCCGATGCGCGGCCGGTGGGCCCCGCAGCCCGCTCCTCCCGAGGCGCTGGAGGGGGCAGCCGGCGACCTCTACCGCGCCTATGAAGGGGTCCTCCGCTGCCACCGAGAGCTGCTGGGTTGGGAGCCACCGAGCCGCTGAACCCGAGGAGAACCAGGAGCCGCCCGTGCCCATCGCCACCGTCAACCCCGCGACCGGCGAGGTCCTCAAGTGCTTCGACCCGCTGTCGCCCGAGGAGATCGAGACCCGCCTCCAGCGTGCCGCCTCCGCCTTCACCCGCTACCGGCTGACGAGCATCGAGGACCGGGGGCGCTGGCTGGAGGCGGCGGCCGGCATCCTGGAAGGCGGAGCAGCCAGCATCGCCGAGATGGTCACGACCGAGATGGGAAAGCCCATCTCTGCGGCCCGGGCGGAGGTGGAGAAGTGCGCCCGCGGTTGCCGTTTCTACGCCCGGAGCGGGCGGGAGCTCCTGGCCGACGAGCCGGTCGACGGCTCCGCGGTGGGAGCCCGGAGGGCTTATGCCTGCTACCAGCCGCTGGGCCCGGTCCTGGCGGTGATGCCGTGGAACTTCCCGCTGTGGCAGGTGATGCGGTTCGCGGCCCCTGCACTCATGGCAGGCAACGTCGCCCTGCTCAAGCACTCGTCCAACGTCCCCCAGTCGGCGCTGTTCCTGGAGGAGCTCTTCCAGCGGGCCGGGTTCGGCGACGGCGTCTTCCAGACGTTGCTCATGGGGGCGGACCAGGTGGAGCCGGTCCTCCGCGACCCCCGTGTCAGAGCGGCCACCCTCACCGGGAGCACCCCCGCGGGCCGGTCGATCGGGGCCATCGCCGGCGGGGCGCTCAAGCCGTCGGTGCTCGAGCTCGGAGGCAGCGACCCGTTCATCGTCATGCCCTCTGCCGACCTCGAGCGGGCGGCCGAGGTGGCGGTGAGGGCGCGTTGCCAGAACAACGGCCAGAGCTGCATCGCGGCGAAGCGCTTCATCGTGCACGACTCGGTGGCCGACGACTTCGAGCGTCGCTTCGTCGATCGCATGGGAGCCCTCCGCCTGGGTGACCCGCTGGACGAGGACACCGACATCGGGCCGCTGGCCACGGAGCAGGGTCGACTTGACGTCGAGGAGCTGGTGGCCGACGCGGTGGACAAGGGCGCGAGCCTGCTGTGCGGCGGACGGCGCCCCGAAGGAGCCGGGTGGTACTACCCGCCTACCGTGGTCAGCGGTGTCACGCCCGCCATGCGCATGTTCTCCGAGGAGGTCTTCGGCCCCGTCGCGTCGTTGTTCCGGGTGGGCGACATCGACGAGGCCGTCGCCCTCGCCAACGCGACCGACTTCGGCCTCGGCTCCAACGCCTGGACGCAGGACCCGGCCGAACAGGACCGCTTCGTGCGAGACCTCGACGCCGGCGCCGTGTTCATCAACGGGATGACGACGTCGTACCCCGAGCTGCCGTTCGGCGGCGTCAAGGAGTCGGGCTACGGCAGGGAGCTGGCGGCCCATGGCATACGGGAGTTCTGCAACGTGAAGACGGTCTGGCTGGGCGGCGGCTGAGAGCCGGCGAAGCGCACTTCGGTGGCGAAGGTCACAGCCGTCGAGGACCCTGCTGACGGCCGGGTCGCAGACTTCGTCCTGCTCACCGACCCCGACCTCCGCCGCCGGCGGGAGCAGTCGGGAGGCGCCGACGGCGGCTTCTTCATCGCCGAGGGTGAGCTCGTGATCCGCCAGCTGCTGGCATCGCCCTACCGGGTCAGGTCGCTGCTGCTCACGCCGGCTCGGCTGGCGTCGCTGGAGGCGGAGCTGGCGGAGCTCGACGTGCCCGTCTTCGTGGCCGGCCAGGAGGTGGTGAACGCCATCTCCGGCTTCCACCTCCACCGTGGGGCACTGGCGGCGGCCGAGCGGGGGCCGGCGTACGACCCGGCGGCGGTGGCCGAGGCTGCGGACCTGCTGGTCGTGGCCGAGGGCGTGAACGACCACGAGAACCTGGGGGCGTTGTTCCGCAACTCCGCCGCCTTCGGCGCCGGTGGCCTCCTGCTCGACCCCACCTGTGCCGACCCGCTCTACCGGCGCTCCGTCCGGGTGTCGATGGGCCACGTGCTGCGGGTGCCCTTCGCCCGCCTGCCCGGCTGGCCGCAGTCCCTCGCCGACCTGCGCTCGCTGGGCTTCGAGGTGCTCGCGCTCACGCCGGCGGCGGACGCCGTCGACATCCGAACGATCGAGCCCCGGCCGCGGCAGGCCCTCGTGGTCGGCGCCGAGGGGCCGGGGCTGTCGGCCGCTGCGCTGGCCACGGCCGACCGGCGGGTGCGGGTCGCCATGGCCCCGGGGGTGGACTCGCTCAACGTCGCCACCGCCGCCGCTGTGGCGCTCCACCACCTCCGGCCCGGCGTTTGAGCTGCAGGTGCAACCTTGTCGGCCCCCGCGGTGTTTCATGGGTCGTGGACAGTGATGGCGCGGCCGTGGTCTCCGCCAGCCTCGGCCGCCGCCTGGCTGCCGACCTCGACGCCGCCTTCCCCGACGTCGTGCGGGCCCACCAGGACGGCATCTATTCCATCGCCCTGCGGCTGACGGGGGCGCCGGCCGAGGCCGAGGACGTGGCCCAGGACACCTTCGTCCGCGCCTACCGGGCCCTGCAGGGCTACGACTCGGCCCGCCGGACCGAGCTGGCCCTGAGGCCCTGGCTCGCCCGCATCGCCCTCAACGTCTGTCGCAACCGCGCCAGAGCGGCCCGCCGGCGGCCGCGGACGGCCCCCTTCGACGACGGGGTGGAGGCGCCGGCGGCCGGCGGCGACAGCAGCTCGGGAGTTCTGCGGGACGAGACCGCCGGCGAGCTGGCGGCGGCGCTGGCTCTCCTGCCCGAACCCCAGCGCCGGTCCGTCGTGTTGCACCATTCGGGGGAGCTGACGTACCGGGAGGTGGCTCTCGTCTTGGGCCGTCCCGAGGGAACGGTCAAAGCCGACGTCCACCGGGGTCTCGCCACCCTCCGCTCCATCTTCGAACTGCAGTCCCGGGAGTTGCCCGCATGACCGACGTCACCGACAGCTTCACGTCCCCGGCCCCCGCCGGCCTGCTCCACTCGGTCCTCTGGACGGTGGGTCTGGCCGACCGCTTCGTCCGCCGGCCGAGCCCGCTGGGACCGGTGTTCGTCGCCTACAACCGCTCGGGTGTCTCCGCCTGCTCCCTCGCCGGCCCCGACGGGGCCGAGGACTTCGCCCACGACTTCGCCACCCGCTTCGGCCGCCCCGTTCTGGCCGACCCGGAACCTCCCCGGCTCCTGCTCCGCCACCTCGACGCCGCTCTTGCCGGGGCGGCGTCGCCGCTGCGTTACGACCTGCGGACCGTGAGCGAATTCGGCCGCGCCGTGCTGGCCAAGGCGGCCGAGATCCCGCGGGGCCAGGTCCGCCCCTACGGGTGGATAGCGGCAGAGATCGGCCGGGCCAGGGCGGCACGGGCGGTGGGGACGGCGCTGGGCCACAACCCGGTGCCGCTGCTCATCCCCTGCCACCGGGTGGTTCGCTCCGACGGCCGCATCGGCGACTACGGCCTGGGCTCACCGGCCAAGCGGGCGGTCCTGGCAGCCGAGGGCGTGGAGCCCGACGAGCTGGAGCGGCTGGCGGCGCGTCGGGTGCGCTTCGTGGCCAGTGCCACCACGAAGATCTTCTGCCATCCCACCTGCGCCGCGGCCCGCCGGATCACCGAGGACCATCGCGTCATGCTGGGCTCACCGGCCGAGGCCGTGGCCGCCGGCTACCGGCCCTGCCGCCAGTGCCGGCCCATGCCGGCGCCGGCCTGCCCCTGACACGTTTGGGCAAACTCAACTGCGCATGGCGACGGCAGGTCTGCCCAAAGTCGCCGGAAGCCGGTCTCCGGCGGGCTCCCGCCGGCGCTCAGTGCTGGTGGGCGGGGCACCACCACGTGGTGCGGCCGCCGACGGTGGCCCGAACGAGCTCGGCGCCGTCCTTGGGGCAGCGGCCGCCGGCGTGGCGGTGGGGGTGCAGGTCGCCGGCGTGGGACCCGCCCCGGTCGATGAGGTCGTCGACGGTAGAGCGCAGGTGCCTGTGGAGCCGGCGCAGCTCGGCGCCACTGAGCGATCCGGCCGGCCGCCGGGGGTCGAGGCCCGCCCGCCACAGGGCCTCGTCGGCCATGAGGTTTCCCACTCCGGCCACCCGGGCCTGATCCATCAGCCGGGCCTTGAGCGGGGCGGCGCTCGTGCCCAGCGCCCGCCGCATCCCCGCGACGGTGACGCCGGCGACGTCGACGCCCAGCGCGCTCTCCTCCGGGTCGAGGAACACGCCGCCCAGCCGACGGGGGTCGCGCATGCGCAGGTCGCCCCCGTCGGCGAAGCGAACCGTGAAGCGGTCCCACGTCGGCTCCGCCCGGTTGGAGGAGTAGAGCAGCTCTCCCACGCCCACCCGGCCGTCCACGAC
>JAHWJU010000109.1:0-2429 GCA_019348255.1 Actinomycetota bacterium
CGTGGCCACGCTGACCAGGAGCCGGGAGCCGGAGGTCTTCGACCAGGACTACCGGCCCCCGCCTTGGCGAGAGCGGCTCGTCCCCAAGACCGTGGTCGGCATGTCCATGCTCATCCTGGCCTCCGCCGTAGGCGCCGCCTTCAGCGGCACCATCCTCTACGCCTACTACGACTACCGGCTGGGCCAGAACGAAAAGCGCATCCAGAGCTTCACCAACGGCTTCGACCAGCGGTTCAAGAACGCGACGGACACCATTGCCGCGGAACGGGAGTCGGCCAAGGAGGAGGTTCGCAAGGAGCTCGAGCCGATCAAGAAGATCCGGGCCGAGGGTGAGACCCTCGATGCGCTGGTGAAGAAGACCCAGGCGTCGATCTGGTTCATGACCACCCTGGACGAGGCCGGCCAGCCCTCGGTGGGCTCGGCCTTCGTCGTCGCCTCCGACAGCGAACAGACGCTGATGCTCACGTCGTTCAAGAGCGTCCGCGCCGCCAGCCGCGCACCCGGGCCTCCGATCAAGATCCGCAAGGGAGACCAGGAGGTGCAGGCGACGCTGCACACCTGGCACGAGGAAAAGGATCTTGCGCTGCTGATCGTGAAGCGCGGCGGGCTTCCCAAGCTGCCTTTCGTCAGCAACGACACGAAGCTGAAGACGGGTGAGCGGCTGTTCGCCCTGTCGGGACTGGGGGCGGCCGGGGCCGCCATCAGCCAGGGGTTCGTGGCCGACGTCTCCTCCGCCGGCATCCAGCACGACGCCGCCATCGGCGCCGGCTTCCAGGGCGGCCCGCTCGTCAACGACAAGGGTGAGGTCGTGGCCGTCGCCTCCCGGGCCTACGCGCCTCTCGGGTTCACCACTGATGCCGTCTTCTTCGGCGTCCCCATCGGAGCCGCCTGCGAGAAGGTGCTCAAGTGCCCCGGAGGTGGCGACCCCACCGCCGGCGCCAGGGGCTGAGCCGTTCGCTCGGCCGCTCCGGGGCCTAGGGCCGGGGAATCAGCGCTGGCGGTGGGGCGGTGGTGGTCGTGGTGGAGGTGGGTGCCGGGCGGCTCCCGTCGCCGAGCCTGGTTCCCTCACCCGGGGGTGGACCGGCGGGCACGTCGGCCTTGGGAGGGGGCGGTCCCATCTGGTACGGGCCTCCGGGATCGGTCTCGACCGGGGGAATCGGATCACCCGGGTCGATGCCGGTGCGGGCCTCCCGGTTCAGCCGGTCGGCGATGATCTTGATCGGCGCCGGCTCGTTGAACTGGGTCACCGGCACTTCCTTGAGCGCCGAGCTCATGAAGTTCTTCCAGGTGGCCGCCGGGAGGCACCCGCCGGTCATGGCGCGGCATCCCTTGATCCCGTGCATGGGCAGGGGCCGGTCGCGGTAGCCGACCCACACGGCGGTGGACATGGTGGGCGTGTAGCCGACGAACCAGGAGTCCTGGCTGTTCTGGGCAGTACCGGTCTTGCCCGCAGCCGGGCGGCCGATGTTGGCGCGGGTGCCGGTGCCGCCCTCGATCACCCCCTTCATGATGTCGGTCATGTTGTCGGCGATGACCTCGTCGAGCACCCGCTCGGGTTCGCGCCGGCGGTTGTCCTCGAGCACCTGGCCCCGGGCATCCTCCACCAGGACCACCGGGGTCGGGTCCTGGCGCAGTCCCCGGGCGGCGAAGGTGGAGTAGGCCGAGGCCATGTCCAGGGGCGACACCTCGATGACACCGAGGGCGTAGTTGCCGGAGCAGGTGTTGAAGCTGGGGCTGTAGTAGGCGGTCTTGATGCCGAGCCGCTTGGCCATCTCGGCGGTTTCCTTGCATCCCACGTCGCGGATCAGTTGCGCGTAGACCGTGTTGATCGACTTGCGGGTCGCCGCCTTGAGATCGGCACTGCCGAAGGAGGCGCCCTCGTAGTTCTCGATGACGCAGCCCCTGGCTTCCTTGCAGTTGGGCACCCGGAACTGGTTGGGCGCCGGGTAGACCTTGGCCGGCGAGACGCCTTTCTCCAGGGCAGTGGCCAGCACGAACGGCTTGAAGGACGAGCCCGGTTGGCGGCCCGTGCCCCCACCCAGCGCGTACTTTCCCTCGTCGGCCAGGCTCCAGCAGGTCGCCTCGACCTCGATCTTGTTCTTGGGCGGGGGCCGGAGGCACCCGCCAAGGGCCAGGTTGACCTGTCCCCCCGGGGCCTGGAAGTCGCGACCGCCCACCAGGGCCTTGACCAGCCCCGTCTGAGGCTCGACCGATGCCAGGGCCATCTCCAGCGGCACCGGTTGGCCGGTGTTGGGGTCCTTGGTGGGGGGCACACCTTTCAAGGCCTCGGCCACCGCCCGCTGGGCATCGTCTTGGATCTTGGGGTCGAGGCTGGTCTGGATGCGCAGGCCCCCGGTGTCGACCCGCTTGGCGCCGTACTTGGCGTTGAGGTACTTGCGGACGTAGTCGAGGAAGTAGGGGTACTTGCT
>JAHWJU010000109.1:2529-7681 GCA_019348255.1 Actinomycetota bacterium
ACCACCGCCTCGCGCACCTTGCGGGCGATGGTGCGTTCCTTGCCCACGTAGGTGTTCTTCACGTACTGCTGGGTGATGGTCGAGCCGCCCTGGCTGATGCTCTGGCCCCGGATGTCGGCATACAGGGCGCGGGTGCTGCCCCGCACGTCGACGCCGCCGTGGCGGTAGAAGCTGCGGTCCTCAGCGGCGATGACCGCCTGCTTCACGTGGGCGGGGATGTCCGTCGGCCGCACCGGGATGCTCTGTTCGAACTCGCGGAACTGGCCGATCTCCTGGCCGTTCTGGTCATAGACGCGGCTCACCTGCCCCGCTTCGATCGGGCGCGCGTCGGGGAGGTTCCCCGGAAGCGGCAGGAAGATGAACGAGGCCAGGACCACCACGACCACGACGACGGGAACGGCCGCGGACGACACGATGGTGACGGCGGCGACCCGGAGAACCGTCCGGAGGAGGGCAGGCATGGAGGGGCGTCAGTTTCCCACGGGATCGTCGATGGTCACTTGCACCACCCCGTCCTCCAGCCGGCAGGGATAGGTGGCGAGGCCGGGGCGGGGCCCGAAGCCGGTGAGGAGCTCGCCGGTGCGCAGGTCGTAGGACCATCCGTGCCAAGGGCAGCGCACGGCGCCGTCGACCACGGGCCCGCCGTCGATGGGAGAGGCTGCGTGCAGGCACTGGTTGTCGAGCACGTGAACCTCCCCGTCCACCAGGAACACCGCCAGGTAGCGCTCCCCGGCCCGCGCCGGCCGACCGCGACCCTCGACCAGCTGGTCGGTGCGACAGAGGATGTAGTCGGGCACGGTCGTAGTCTTGCGGGAATGCGACCGCCTTCCGTCGACCGCCTGGCGCGCGAGCTGGCCGGGACCGGTCTTCCCCACCCGCTGCTGGTGGAGGCGGCGCGGGCCGCGATCACAGCCGGCGACCCGTCGTCGGCTCGTGACCGGGCCGAGGCGATGTCGCTGGCGCTGTTGCGCCCGGTGATCAACGCCACGGGGGTGCTGTTGCACACCAACCTGGGCCGGGCGCCGTACCCGCCGGCGACCACGTCGCGGGCCGGCTACTCGAACCTGGAGTTCGACCTGGCCACCGGCCGACGGGGCTCCCGCCATGCCCACGCGGCGGCGCTGCTGGCCCGGGCCGCCGGCGCCGAAGACGCTCTGGTGGTGAACAACGGCGCGGCCGCGGTGCTACTCGTGTTGGCCGCGCTGTCCGCCGGTGAGGCGGTGGCGGTGAGCAGGGGCGAGCTGGTCGAGATCGGGGGCGGCTTCCGGGTGCCCGAGGTGCTCGAGCAGTCCGGTGCCCGGCTGGTCGAGGTGGGCACGACCAACCGCACCCGCCTGGCCGACTACCGCCGGGCGGTGGCCGAGGCCGGGGTGGCCCTGCTGCTCAAGGTCCACACGTCGAACTACCAGATCGTGGGGTTCACCGAGTCGGCCTCGGTGGTCGAGCTGGCCAGCCTCGGGTTGCCGGTGGTGGTCGACGTGGGCTCGGGCCTGCTGGACGCCGCCACACCCTGGATCGAGGGCCCGCCGCCGCGGTGGCTGGGAGACGAGCCAGCGGTGCGCCAGACGCTGGCTGCCGGCGCCAGCCTCGTCACCTTCTCGGGCGACAAGCTGCTGGGCGGCCCCCAGGCCGGGATCATCGCCGGTGCCGGCGAACTGGTGGAGCGGTGCCGGCGCCACCCGCTGGCCCGCGCCCTGCGGCCGGGGGCGATGGTGCTGGCGGCCCTGCAGGAGGTGGCGCTGGCCTACCTCCGCCGCGACGGGATGGCCATCCCCTTCTGGCGCATGGCCGCCACTCCCGTCGACGAGCTGCGCCGGCGGGCGTCCGTGCTCGGAGTGGGCGAGTTGGTCGACTGCCAGTCGGTACCGGGGGGCGGCTCCGCTCCCGGGACCACCATCCCCTCGGCCGGGGTGGCGGTGGCCGGTGACCACGCCGATGCGCTGCGAGCCGCTGATCCTCCCGTCGTCGCGCGCGTGCTCGAGGGGCGGACCGTACTCGACCTGCGCACGGTCGACCCGGTCGACGACCCGGCGCTGGCCAAGGCCGTCTCCGCCCTGTCCTAGTCGTGCACGTCGTCGCCACCGCCGGTCACGTCGACCACGGCAAATCCACCCTGGTGCGGGCGCTGACCGGCATCGACCCGGACCGCTTCGCCGAGGAGAAGGCCCGGGGCCTCACCATCGACCTCGGCTTCGCCTGGACCACGCTGCCATCCGGCCGGGAGCTTGCCTTCGTCGACGTCCCCGGCCACGTCCGCTTCCTCAAGAACATGCTGGCCGGCGTGGGGGCGGTCGACTGCTGCCTGTTCGTCGTGGCGGCCACCGAGGGCTGGAAGCCCCAGTCCGAGGAGCACCTACGCATCCTCGGCCTCCTGGGCGTCACCCACGGTCTGGTCGCCCTCACCAAGACCGGCCTCGTGGACGACGACGACCGGGAACTGGCCCACATGGAGATCGCGGAGCGGGTGGAAGGCACCTTCCTGGCCGATGCCCCCGTGGTGGACGTGGACGCGCCCACCGGGGAGGGGATGGACGAGCTACGGGCCGCCCTCGATCACCTGCTGGCCAGCACTCCGCCGGCGCCGGACGCCGGACGCCCGCGGCTGTGGGTCGACCGCTCCTTCGCCGCCCGCGGGTCGGGCACGGTCGTCACCGGGACGCTGGCCGGCGGCTCCATAGCCGTCGACGACGAGCTCGCTCTCTTCCCTGCCGGTGACCGCGTGCGCGTGCGCGGCCTGCAGAGCCACCAGTCCACACTTCGGGTCGCAGACCCAGGGCGGAGGCTGGCCGTCAACCTCACGGGGGTGAGCCACGACGCGGTGCGGCGGGGCGACGTGGTCGTGCGAGCCGACCAGTGGGCGCCCACCCGTGTCTTCGACGCCACCCTCACCGTGCTCGGTGCACTCGACCACGACGTCAGCCGCCGCGGTGCCTACGTGGCCTACGTCGGCTCCGGGGAGCACCCCGTGAGGTTGCGGGTGCTGGGTCTGGAGGCCCTGGAGCCCGGAGCCGAAGGATCGGTGCGGCTCCACCTCCCCGTGCCCCTGCCGTTGCTCCCCGGCGACCGTTACGTGCTGCGGGAAAGCGGTAGGGGTGAGACGGTGGGGGGAGGCGAGGTGCTCGACGTGGAGCCGGTGCTGCCGGCGGCCAAGGCCAAGCCGTCACGCTCGGTCGACCGGGTCGTCGCCGAGCGGGGGTGGGTGGAGGCGGCCCGTCTCGAACAGCTAACGGGGCAGCGCCGCGAGCCCACGGTCGGCAGCTGGGTGGTCGACCCGGTGGTGCTGGCCCAGGCCCGAGACCGGTTGTCGGCCGCAGTAGAGGCGGCGGGCCCGCTCGGCCTCGACATCGCCAACCTGGGCGAGCGGGAGCGGGCCCTGCTGGAGACCTTCGACGACGTCGTGGTCGATGCCGGCCGCGTCCGGGCCGCCGCCGCGGCAGCCGCGGCACCCGATCCCCTCGCCGGCCACCCCTACCTGGCCGCGCTCGAAGCCGCTCCGTTCATGCCGCCCAACCCGCAGGAGGCGGGTGCCGACCGGGGCGAGTTGCGCGAGCTCGTGCGGCGGGGGCTGGTGGTCGAGCGGGACGGCTTCTACTTCGCGCCTTCGGCGGTGGACGCCGCCGCCAAGGCCGTGGCCGCCGTGCTGGCGGAGTCGCCGGAAGGGGTGACCGTGGCCCAGGTCCGTGACGCCCTCGGCACCACCCGCAAGTACCTGCTGCCGCTGCTGGCCCACCTCGACGCCTCGGGCTACACCCGCCGGCGGGGCGACCTGCGCATCGCCGGGCCCCGCCTGCCGGCTGCCTGAGGCTGGGCCGATCCCGGCCCCGCCGTCGCCACTCGCCGGCCGGCGAGCCTTCAGTCCGCCTGCTCGTCGGCGGGCTTGGCGCCGGCCAGGCTCCGAAGCTGGCGGGGGCGCCGTGACCGGGTGCCGGCGCCCAGCTCCTCCTCGGCCCGGGCCAGACGGGCCACTTCGACGACGTTCGTCATGACCTCACCGAAGGAGTCGGGATCAGCCAGAAGCCAGGTGTGGGTGCCGGCGACCACCTCGCCCTGAGCGCCGATGGCCGTGCAGAGGGCGTCGAAGCTGTCGCGGGTGATGATGCGGTCCTGGTCCCCCCAGACGACGACCACCGGCAGCTTTCGCCCCCGTAGCTCCTCCAGCTCGTGGGTGAGGTCCGCCGACCTCACCAGTTGGGCCACCCGCCACAGTCCCCGGGGATTGCGCAGGAGGTTGCCCACCACGTCTTCCAGGATCACCGGCACGACCCGGGTGAGCTGGGGGAAGGGCAGGATGTCGCCCGGAAAGTGGATGCCCCAGTCCCAGAGGGGCCGCTCGGCCATCGACCGCACCACGCTCCCCGAGCGGGCCCACGCCGAGCCGCCGACGGAGTTGACGAGGACCAGGGTGCGCACGCGGCCGGGCGACTCCGAAGCGAACTTGATGGCTACGGCCCCCCCGAAGGAGTGGCCGACCAGGAACACGGGCTCGTCCATGCCCACCGCGTCGAGGAAGCCCTCCACCCACCGGGCGTAGCCGGCGAGGGAGAAGTCGGCGCCGCTGAGGCCGGCTGACCCGCCGAAGCCTGGCTGGGCCGGCGCGTAGACCCGACAACCCAGCCGGACGAGCCGCTTCAGGGCCTGCTTGTAGGCGCGGTGGGCGAGGGCCCACCCGTGGAGGAAGAGCACGGGAAGACCCTCCCCGGCTTCCCCGTACAGCGTCGTGCGCCCATCCACCGTCGTTCGCTTCCACACCAGGTGATCGGCCGCGGTGCTTGCCATGGCAAGCACAGAGTAGGTGCCTGGCAGCAGAACCTGGCGGCTATCTGACCCTGGGCCGGCGGTCGCTCAAGGGCGGCCACACCACCTTCGGCGGGCCAGCCGACGAGCTAGACGACGCCGGACAGCAGCTGCTTGCGCTCGAGCTCGTTCAGGCCGCCCCAGATGCCGTGGGGCTCCCGGATCCGGACGCTGTAGTCGAGGCAGGGCTTGCGGACGGGGCACGTGGCGCAGATCGCCTTGGCCCTGGCCTCCCGCTCCTCCTTCTCGTCCTTGCGCTCGAAGTGGTTCGGCGGGAAGAAGACACTCGCCTGTGGCCCCCGGCAAGCAGCCTTGATCTGCCACAGCTCCTCGGTTGTCTGCGCGCTCACGACACCCC
>JAHWJU010000289.1 GCA_019348255.1 Actinomycetota bacterium
CCGCACAGCGCAGTGACCGGCTCTCCGGTCACCATGCTGTGCAGGATGGCTTCGCTCCCGCCGATCACGTAGTGGGCGAATCGGTCGTGGTCGCCGTCGTCCAGCCGGGGGGCAGGTGTCGCCGTCTGGGTGGTCGTGCCGGTGCCGGCGGCGGTCTCTGTCATCACACCATGCTGCCCGAATCCACGGGTGGAGGGCGAGCCCAAGGCGCTTCTTGATGCCCGGCCGACGAGAGCCCGATAGCTTGCTGGCGTGAGCGGCCTTGGCTCCGGCCACCGCCAGTCGAGGGGCCCGGGGGCTAAAGAGCCCTCTACTGCCCGCCGACGTCACGGAGGATGGAGGTGTTAACGGCCGAGGCCGTCGTGGCCCGCCGCGGCCGACGGTGGGTCCTGTCTGGTGTCAGCCGGGTCTGGCTGCTGACGGTATCCATCATGGCCCTCGCCCTGGCGCTGTACCTGGGCGCCGTGGTCGACGTTCGTCCGGTGGACGCTCCGTTCCACCTGCCGTGGTGGGTGCTGGCCGGACTGTTCTTCTTCACCGAGACGAACGTGATCCGGGTGCGTTACCGGGGCCAGGCGCAGTCGTTCCCTCTCAACGAGGTCCCTCTGGTGCTGGGGTTGTTCTTCTCCAGCCCGCCCGAGCTGCTGCTCGGTTTGCTCCTTGGATCGGCCGCCGCCCTCGTGCGCCGGCGCCGGCAGTCCCCGTTGCAGCTCGCCTTCAACACCAGCCACTTCTTCCTGGGAGGGGTGCTGGCCATCATCGCCTTTGCCCGGGTGGTGCAGGTCGAGCCGGTCGGCCCCCTGGGATGGTCCGGGGCTCTCCTGGCCACCGTGCTCGTCACCTTGATCGGCCATGCCGCCATCACCGCCGCCACCCTCCTGTCGGGGACCCAGCCCCATGTCGATCGTCTCTCCCAGGTGCTGTCCCTCGGGCTGGTGGGAACGGTCACCAGCACGACCCTGGCTCTGGTGAGCGTGGACATGCTGTGGCGCGACCCCCGCTCGGTCGTGTTGCTGCTCGTGCCGGCGGCGATGGCCTTTCTCGTCTACCAGGGGTACATGGAGGACCGTGCCCGGGCGGAGGGGCCCGACGTCATCTATGAGTCCACCCGGATGCTCCATCACTCGCCCGAGGTGGATTCTGCGCTCCTGGCCCTGCTCCGGCTGACCCGGGGGATGTTCCGGTCCGAGCGGGCGGAGATCACGGTCTATTCAGCCGATCCGGAAGGGCCGGTGGTGCGGACAAGCCTCGGCCCCGGCGCAGCCGTCGAGGCCATGGTGCCGGTGGTGCTCCAGGCCGAGGAACGAGGCTGGGTGGAGGGGCTGCCGCCGGGAGCGGGAGTGCTGTATCCGGAAGCCGGCAACGGATTGGTGACCTCGCTGAGGGAGCGAGGCGTACGAGAGGCCATGGTGGTGGCGATCGGGCGCGGCAGCCAGCTCGTGGCGACGGTGCTGGTAGCCAACCGGGTGGGCGAGATCGATCACTTCGACCACACCGACCTCGGCCTGTTCGAACCTGTCGCCCGCAACCTCGGCCTCGTGCTCGAGAGCGGCACCCTCGAGCAGTCGTTGCAGCAGCTTCGGGACCTCGAAGCGCAGTTGCGCCACCAGGCGTACCACGACCCGCTCACCACGCTGGCCAACCGCAGCCAGTTCATCGGGCAGGTGGAGATGGCCCTCGACTTCGCCACGGACCGCCGCGACCTGGCCCTCCTGCTCGTCGACCTCGACGACTTCAAGGCCCTGAACGAAGGCCTCGGTCACCCGGTAGGGGATCAGGTCCTGATCTCGGTGGCGGATCGGATCAAGCAGGTGATCGGGCACGACGCCGCCGCGGCCCGACTGGGCGGCGACCAGTTCGGCGTTCTGCTCGACAACCGGGACGCTGGGGCGGCGGAGGCATCGGCGAAGGCGCTCATCGAGGCTGTGCGCCGGCCTGTGGTGGTCGACGGCCAAGAGGTGCAGGTGCGAGCCTCGGCGGGCATTGCGATGGGGGACTCGGGGGAGTGGGCCGACGAGTTGCTCCGCAACGCCGACGTGGCGATGTACACCGCGAAGGCAGCGGGCAAGAACCGGGTGCAGGTCTTCTCGCCGGACATGCACGTGGGAGTGATCGAGCGGCGCGAGTTGATGGCCGACCTCCAGCGGGCCATCGAGCGCGACGAGTTCCTACTCCATTATCAGCCCATCGTGGAGCTGGCGAGCGGGCGGATCGTGGCCCTCGAGGCCCTTGTCCGCTGGAACCACCCACGGCGGGGCATGGTCCCGCCCGACGAGTTCATCCCTCTGGCCGAGGAGACGGGGCTCATCCTGCCCATAGGCCGGCGGGTCCTGCAGATGGCCTGC
>JAHWJU010000110.1:0-4140 GCA_019348255.1 Actinomycetota bacterium
CCGGTCTCCCTCGACGCCAGCGGAGCCCCCTCAGGTCTCCCCTTCGCGCCACTTGGCGCCACCCTACGCCCCTTCCCGCCACCGGTCAACCACCAGACGGGCCGTACCACGGGTTGACTGGGCACCTGGTGCGGCTGGGCCCCGTAGCCTTTGGCGGATGATCCTGGCCGACCTCGAGCGGGTGGCGGCCCGTCGGCCCGACCGGCCGTTGTTCGAAGATCTGTCGGTCACGGTGCGTACCGGCGACCGCCTGGGCATCGTGGGCCGCAACGGAAGTGGGAAATCGACGCTGCTGCGGGTCCTGGCCGGCGTGGAGCGTCCGGAGGAGGGCGCCGTCCGCCACGGTCGTGACGTGCGGGTGGGCTTCCTCCCGCAGCGGGGCGAACTGCCGCCGGGGGACGTGCGGTCGGCGGTGGGTGCGCATTGGGAGGCGGCTTCCATCCTCGAGCGCCTGGGAATGGGCGCGTTGGCCGGCGCCGACATCGCGACGCTGTCGGGCGGCCAGCAGAAGCGGGTGGCGCTGGCGCGGGTCCTGGTCGACGACGTGGACCTCCTCGTCCTGGACGAGCCCACAAACCACCTGGATCTGGACGCCATAGCCTGGCTGGAGGACCGCCTGGCCCGGTTCCGGGGCGGCGTGGTGGTGGTCACCCACGACCGCCACGTCCTGGACCGGGTGAGCACCCGGATCCTCGAGCTCGACCGGCGCGGCGCCTACCTGCACGACGGTGGCTACGACGGTTACCTGCAAGCGAGGGTGGACCGGGTCGACAAGGAGGCGAGCGCCGAGGCGGTGCGCCGAAACCTGGCCCGGCAAGAGCTGGCGTGGCTGCGGCGGGGGGCGCCGGCCCGCACCCGCAAGCCAAAAGCGCGCATTGCCGCGGCAACGGCGATCGTGGAGGGCCGCGCCCCTGCCCCCGATCGCGCCGGCGACCTGGACCTGCGCGGTGGCGGGCAGTGGGGCGCCACTCCCCGCCTCGGCGACAAGGTGGTCGAGCTCCATGGGCTAGGTCACCGCTTCGGCCCCGGAACTGCCCTGTTCGGGGGTCTCGATCTGGACCTGGGCGCCGGAGATCGCCTGGGGGTGGTCGGTCCCAACGGCTCGGGGAAGTCGACCCTCCTCGAGATCATCGCCGGCCGCTTGAGGCCCACGGAGGGGCGGGTGGAGACAGGGCCGACGGTCCGGATCGGCTACTACGACCAGACCGGCCGTGATCTCGACGGGAACCAGCGGGTGCGAGGTGCGGTGGCCGGAGCCCGGGGCGAGCCCAACTGGGAGCAGACCCGGCTCATGGAGCGGTTCTGGTTCGACGCGGACGCGCAATGGGCACCGATCGCCACCCTCTCCGGAGGTGAGCAGCGGCGGCTCCAGCTGTTGCTGGTTCTGGCCAGCCTGCCCAACGTGTTGCTGCTGGACGAGCCCAGCAACGACTTGGACCTCGACACCCTCCGGGCGCTGGAGGACCACCTCGACGCGTGGCCGGGCACGGTGGTCGTGGTCAGCCACGACCGCGCCTTTTTGGAACGGACGGTGGAGGACGTCCTGGTGCTGGAACCGGGCCAAGAGCCCGCTCTCGCCCCGGGCGGCTACGCCGGCTACGCCGCTTCGCGAGGCTCCCGAAGCTCGACTCGCACCGCCCCCGCCATGGAGGGACAGAGGGCGTCGGCACCGGCCGCCGCCGGTTCAGCCACCGCCACCACCACGGTGGACCGAGCACCGCGGGCGGCGAAGGTGCGATCGCCCAGCACCGTCCGGCGGCTCCTGATGCTGGCCGAGCGGGAGTTGGCCGAGGCGGAGGCCCAGCGCGACCGCCTCGTTGCCGAGCTGGCCGGGAGCGGCTCCCACCACACCAGGATCAGCGAGCTGTCCCATTCCCTCGCCGGCGCCGAAGCCCGTCTCGCCACCGCCGAGGAGCGCTGGCTGGCGCTGGCCGAGGAGATGGAGAACGGCTGAGCCGGCGCCCGGTCCCCTGGTGCCGCGCCGGGAGGCGTGGGACGCTCGTGGCGTGCAACAGCGGGTGTCTCTGATCACACTGGGGGTTGCCGACACGGCTCGCGCCCGCCGGTTCTACGAGTCGCTGGGCTGGTCCGGCGAGTCGCCGGACGGCGACGTCGTGTTCTTCCAGGCCGGCGGCATGATCGTCGCGCTCTGGGGTCGGGACAACCTCGCCGAGGACAGCGCCGTCACCGACAGCGGCGGCTGGGGTGGGATCACGCTCGCCTACAACGCCTCCTCCGAGGATGACGTCGATGCCGTGCTGCGGGAAGCCGAGGCCGCAGGAGCGACCATCGCCCGCGCCGCCGCTCGCACGTTCTGGGGCGGCTACTCGGGGGTGTTCGTGGACCCCGACGGACATCCCTGGGAGGTGGCCCACAATCCGGGCTGGCGTCTGGATGATGACGGAAGCGTCCGCCTCCATTGAGGCGATTCAGCAACCGCCGGGCGCTCCGGTCCGCCAAGGAGCCGATCGCACTTACGCTGGAGGGGTGGCCGGCGAGGCGGGAAGGACCCTGGGATGGCTGCTTGCCGCTCTTGCGCTGCTGTCAGGCTGCACTACGGCGGCGTCCGGCGATCGCGGCGCAACGGCAACCAAGCTTCCGCCTCCGACGGTGAGTCCTCGGTCCTCGGCACCGCCGGTTCCCTCCACTACGGCCCCTCCACCGCCGGCCCGCTCCGTGACCGATCAGAAGTGGACGCCTTTCGCCACCGTGGGCGGCATCGTGCTGCACCACCCGTCATCCCGGGTCGAGCGGGTGGGGTTCCACGAGTCGAACCACGAAGGTGCACAGCCCCTCCGGGTAGTTTCCTCGGCCGCCTCGCCGGTGACCCTCGAAGCCCGGGACCGCCGAACGGGGGCGGAGACGGCGGCGGACGTGGTCCTCGATCCGGCGGTCGAGGTGCGCTCGCCGGTGACGGGACGGGTGAAGCGGGCGGGAACCTACGTCCTCTACTGCAAGCACTCGGATGACTATGTCGTCATCGCTCCCGACCGACGGCCGGGTTGGGAGGTCAAGATCCTCCACATCGACGGTGTTCGGGTTCGCGCCGGCGATCGGGTCAAGGCGGGAGTGACGGTCCTGGCTCCTCGGGCGACGCAGCTTCCGTTCGAGTCACAAGTCGACGAGCTTCGTACGGTCGATCCGGCGTGGCCGCACGTGCACATCGAGGTCGTGGACCCGGCGATCAAGAACGTGCCGTCACCGGGCGGAGGGTGCTGACGGGGCCGGAACCGGTGAGCGTCGAGCGGGCCGAGGAACCAGCGGTGGTGGTGGTGAGCAATCGTCGCGCCGGCAGCATCGAGGGGCTGGACACGGCGCTCGCCGCCCTGCGGAAAGGGTCCCGGCCCGTGGTGGCGGTGGACCTTGGCGACGGGGGCGATCTCGAGCGGTCGCTCGACGCCCTCCACGTCGGTACGGTGGTCGCCGCAGGTGGCGACGGAACGCTCAACCTCCTCGCACAGCACCTGTGGCGCCGAGGCCTGCTGGCCGAGACGCCCATCGGGTTGTTGCCGCTGGGGACCGGTAACGACTTCGCCCGTGCGGCGGGGATTCCCCTGCAAGCCGACGCCGCCGCCGGCGTCGTTTTGGCGGGCCGCCCCCGGCCCTTCGACCTGTTGGTCGACGATGCCGGGACCGTCGCAGTCAATGCCGTCCACTGTGGCGTGGGGGGCGTCGCCGTGCGGCATGCGGCGCCGCTGAAGCCCGTCTTGGGACGCGTGGCGTACCGGGTGGGGGCGGCGTGGGCGGGCGCCAGGGAGCTGGGGTGGCGGGTGAGGGTGGAGCTGGATGCCCAGGTCCTGGTGGACGGCAACGTGCTCTTCGTGGGCATCGGCAACGGCCCCACCATCGGCGGCGGCACGGTCGTTTGGCCCGGTGCCCGCCCTGACGACGGGCTGGCCGAGGTGGTCGTGGCCGGCGCCTCCGGTATCTCGTCCCGGCTCAGGTTGGCGGCCGCTCTGCGTTCCCGTGACCTCGCCGAGGTGGAGGGCGTGGTCAGCGCGAGGGGGAGGAAGCTGCGGGTCCTGGGCCAGCCCATCCCCTACGTCGTCGACGGCGAGGCCGGTGGGTCCAGCGCCCGCCGGTCCTGGCAGTTGGAGCCGGCGGCGTGGCGGCTCCTGGTGCCGGCGGGGGACGCATGAG
>JAHWJU010000110.1:4240-5506 GCA_019348255.1 Actinomycetota bacterium
CCAACGGGAAGACTCCTACCTCCTGGTGCCGGTGGGCTCACTGCAGGACTACCTGGCCGGCGGCGCCGGCCTCGTGGGGCTCGAGCGTGCCGTCGAGCGGGGCCGGAGCTGGGTGATCGAGGAGGTCACGAGATCCGGCCTCCGGGGGCGTGGCGGCGGCGGCTTTCCCACCGGCCGCAAGTGGGCAGGCATCGCGGCCCAGGCGGAGGGCACCCGCTACGTGGTGTGCAACGGCGCCGAGGGGGAACCGGGCACGTTCAAGGACCGGGCGCTGCTGCGGGCCAACCCGTACCAGCTGGTCGAGGGGGTCATCATCGCGGCGCTGGCGGTGGATGCGGCCGAGGCCTTCATCTGCATCAAGGCCCAGTTCGAACAGGAGATCGAGCGGGTGGAGCGCGCCATAGTCGAGCTCCAGGAGGCCGACGTCTGCCACGACTGCCGCATCACGGTGGTGCGCGGCCCCGACGAGTACCTGTTCGGTGAAGAGAAGGCGATGCTCGAGGTGATCGAGGGCAACCCGCCACTGCCCCGCGTACTGCCGCCCTACGAGCAGGGCCTGTTCGCCACGGTGCCGCAGGCGGGTTGGGGAGCTGGTGCCGGGACCATCTCCTCGAGCGAGGAGCAGCGATCCAACCCGACGTTGGTCAACAACGTGGAGACCCTTTCCAATGTGCCCCACATCCTCAGCCGGGGCGCCGAGTGGTTCCGGACCATGGGAACGTCCGAGTCGCCTGGCCGCTTCGTGTGCACCGTGGTGGGCGACGTCACCTCACCCGGGGTAGCCGAGGTCGACGCGGGGACGCCGCTGAGCGAGGTCGTCGAAGTCGTGGGTGGTGGGCCGCACGAAGGGCGGGCCGTGAAGGCGGTCTTCTCGGGCGTCGCCAACCCGGCCGTCCGTGGCCAGGACCTCGATGTCCCCCTGTCGTACGAGGGCTTCAACGCCATCGGCAGCGGGTTGGGCTCCTGCGGCTTCATCGTCTTCGACGACACCGCCTGCATGGTCGAGGTAGCCCGCATGTTCTCCCGGTTCCTCTACGTGGAGTCGTGCGGGCAGTGCCCGCCCTGCAAGCTCGGCTCAGCGGCCATCACCGAGCTGCTGACGAAGGTCGAGGCGGGAGTGGCGAACGACGCCGACATCGACACGATCGGGGCGTGGCTCGGGAAGGTGACCGACGGCAACCGGTGCTTCCTGGCCGTCGAGGAGCGTCAAGTCGTCGCCAGCGTCCTGCGCCTCTTCCCGGAGGAGTTCGCCGAGCACCTCGAGCT
>JAHWJU010000110.1:5606-7619 GCA_019348255.1 Actinomycetota bacterium
GGTCTCGGCGCCATGCCGATGTCGGTCGAGGGACGCCCCGACCGCCCTCGGGCCATCCAGACGGTCCACGCCGCCCTCGACTGCGGGGTCACCCTGATCGACACCGCCGACGCCTACTCCAGCGGGGGCGACGAAACCGGGCACAACGAGCGGCTCGTGGCCGAAGCGTTGCTCCAGTGGGACGGGCCCCGCGAACAGGTGTTGATCGCCACCAAGGGCGGCCACTTCCGGTCACCGGAGGGGTCCTGGCACCTGAACGGCCGACCCGACTACCTGAAGCGGGCGTGTGAAGCGTCGCTGCGGGCACTGCGCGTCGAGGTGATCGACCTCTATCAGTTCCACCGCCCGGACCCCCAGGTCCCGTTCTCGGAGTCGGTGGGTGCGCTGGCGGACCTGCGGGACGAGGGGAAGATCCGCCGTGTCGGTCTGTCGAACGTGACGGTGGACCAGATCGACGAGGCACTCGGGATCGTGCCGGTGACCAGCGTGCAGAACCAGTTCTCGCCCGCCTTCCGGTCGTCAGCCCGCGAGGTCGAGCACTGCCAGAAGCACGACATCGCCTTTTTGGCCTGGAGCCCGTTGGGAGGGATGTCGTCCGCAGCGCTGATGGGCGAGCGCCACGCCGCCTTCGCCGTCGTGGCGCGACGTCACGGCGTCTCGGCACAGCAGGTCGCCCTCGCTTGGGCGCTGGCCCGGGCCGAGGTCGTGATCCCGATCCCGGGCTCGAGCCGTCCCGAGACGATCAGGGACAGCGCGGCCGCCGGCGACCTCCGCCTCAGCGCGCAGGACCTCGCGCTGTTGGATACCGACGAGCCGATCTCCTAGCGTTCGCGACCATGGCCGAGACGGCGGGCAGCGAAGGGTACGGCCCGGTCATCCTGGTGTCGAACCGCGGTCCGGTGGAGTACGGCCGGCGGGAGGGTGGACGTACCACCCAGCGGGGAGGCGGCGGCCTGGTGACGGCTCTTTCGGCCTTGAGCGGCCGACTGGACGACGCCGTCTGGGTCTGCGGCGCTCTCAGCGACGAGGACGCCGTGGTGGCCCAGGAGCACGGTGGCGGTGCCTTCGACATCGATGATGCCGACGACGCCGAGGGGCCTGGGCTGCGGGTCCGGATGGTCGAGACCGACCCCGACGCCCGCCACAAGTTCTACGCCATGATCTCCAACCCGCTGCTGTGGTTCATCCAGCACTATCTCTGGAACCTGAGCGAGGCGCCCGACATCACCCGCCGGGAGATCGACGCGTTCGACAACGGCTACGTCCCGGTCAACGAGGCTTTCGCCGACGCCGTAGCCGAGGAGGTCGAGGCACGGCGAGGTCGGGCCACCGTGATGGTGCAGGACTACCACTTCTACCTCGTCCCCTCCCTGGTGCGGGCACGCTGTCCCGAGGTGTTCCTCCACCACTTCGTCCACATCCCGTGGCCGCAACCGGATGCGTGGCGGGTGCTGCCGCCGGGGATGCGGGGGGCCCTGCTGACCGGGATCCTCGGCAACGACGTCGTGTCGTTCCACACCGAGCGGTATGCCCGCAACTTCCTCCTCGGCTGCCAGGAGCTGCTCGCCTTGCCGGTCGACCTGAACGATCTCACGGTGGAGTTCGACGACCGGACCGTTCGGGCCCGGTGGTACCCGATCTCTGTCGACGCCGAGGACTTCGACGCCATGGCCCGCTCGCCGCAGGTGCTGGAGCACGAGGAACGCCTGAAAGCCCGCCGGCGGGAGCACCTCGTGCTGCGCGTCGACCGTGCCGATCTCAGCAAGAACATCGTCCGCGGCTTCAAGGCGTTCGACGTGTTGCTGGAGGATCACCCGGAGCTTGCCGAGCAAGTCACCTTCCTCGCCCTCATCCAGCCCAGCCGCCAGGACGTCGAGCAGTACGTCGACTACCTGGAGCGGATCCGGCGGGTGGTGGCCGACGTCAACCTGAAGCACGGCACCTCCGACTGGCAGCCCATCGACCTGCGGCTCGAGGAGAACATGGACCAGGCGGTGGCCGCCTACAAGCTGT
>JAHWJU010000004.1 GCA_019348255.1 Actinomycetota bacterium
CCTCGACCTCATCCCCGAAGCCGACATCGAGGGCCTGCAGGAGCTCGCCGCCGCCCAGGCGGCCCAGGAGGGTGGCGAGGACGCCGCCGCAGCCGGCGAGGCTGGCGGGGCGACCGAGAGCTGACCATGTTCCGCTCCGGCGAGGGCCGGAGGGGTACTCCCGCCCATCTGCTGGTGGTCGGCCTGGGGAATCCCGGCCCGCAGTACGCGGGGACCCGTCACAACGTGGGCGCCGACGCGGTCGCCCTGCTCGCCGAGCGCCACGGGGGCCGGCTCCGGATGGCCAAGCGGGAGCGGGCGTTGACCGACGAGGTCAGCCTGGGGTCCGGGCCTCCCCCCGGGCGGGGTGACGGCACCAAGCGCCTGGCCCTCGCCTTCCCCCAGACGTTCATGAACGACTCCGGGATCTCGGTGGCGGCGCTCGTGCGGCGCTACGGGATCGACGATCCGGGGCGGCTGGTCGTCGTGCACGACGAGCTCGACCTTCCCCCCGGGCGGGTGCGGGTGAAGCAAGGGGGAGGGCTGGCCGGCCACAACGGCCTCCGTTCGATCAAGGCCCACCTGAGCACCGACGTGTTCCTGCGGGTGCGCATCGGGATCGGCAAGCCGCCGGGGCGCCAGCAGGGAGTGGACCATGTGCTGGCCCGGCCCTCGAAGGTGGAGCGGGAGGAGCTGGCCGTGGCCATCGAGGAGGCAGCCGACGCAGTGGAGATGATCGCCAGCCAGGGCGTGGCCGCCGCCATGAACCGCTTCAACGCTTCAGCTTCCAGCTGAGGGGTATCGATAGCGGGACCATGTCCCGCGAGATGCTCGACGGCTACCTCACCCAGCTCCTGCTCGCGGGCGGCTCGGACCTGCACCTGCGGGTGGGCGGGCAGCCCCGCATCAGGATCAACGGGGTGCTCGAGCCCCTGGCGGGAACCGAGGTGCTCAGGGAGCACGACACCGAGGCCATGGCGGCCGCGGCCATGCGGCCCAACCTGGTCGAGCGGTTCCAGCGGGGCGAAGAGGTCGATTTCGCCTACGCGCTGCCCGGCGGCCACGGTCGCTTCCGGGTCAACGCCTACCTCCAACGCGACACGGTGGCCCTCGTCTTCCGCACCGTCGCCACCTGGGCCCGCACGATCGCCGACCTGGGCCTGCCGGACATCGTGCGGCGCTTCGCCGAGGAGCCGCGGGGCCTGGTGCTGGTGGCGGGTCCCACCGGTTCGGGCAAGACGACCACCTTGGCCGCCATGGTCGACCACATCAACCACACGCGCACGGTGCACATCGTGACCATCGAGGACCCGATCGAGGTCATGCACGTCGACGAGAACGCATCGATCAGCCAGCGCGAGCTCGGAGCCGACACGCCGAGCTTCGCATCGGCCATGCGGGCGTCGTTGCGCCAGGATCCCGACGTCATCCTCGTCGGGGAGATGCGCGACGCCGACACCGTGTCCACGGCGCTGCTGGCCGCCGAGACCGGGCACCTGGTCCTGTCGACGCTCCACACCACCGACGCCACCGAGACGATCAGCCGAATCGTGGAGTTCTTCCCGCCGCACGAGCAGCGCCAGGTGCGCCTCGTCCTGGCCGGGGTGTTGCGGGGCACCATCTGCCAGCGCCTGATCCCCACCCGCGAGGGAAGGGAGCGGGTGCCGGCGACGGAGATCATGGTCGTGAACGGACGCGTGCAGGACTGGATCGTGGGCGACACCGCCGGGCGCGGCGACGTGCAGGACATCATCGCCGAGGGCGACTACTACGGCATGCACACCTTCGACCAGTGCATCCTCGACCTCTACGAAAAGGGCGTGATCGACCGCCAAGGGGCGATGACCGCCTCCACCAGCCCCCACGACCTCACCGTCGAGTTGCGCCGCCGGGGGCTCGAGACCGGCCGGGGTTAGGCGCCGGCGCGCCGATAACGTGGGCTCTCCCCATGAGCCTGCACGCACTCCTGCCGCTGCTGCGAGACGAACCGGTGGTTCCCGCCATCCTCGGCTCCCCGAGCGCCGTGTTGGCCGTGCCCGAGCCGGCCCGGGCCTACGTCCTCGGGGGCCTGGCGACTCTGTCGGGCCGGCGGCCCTTCGTCGTGGCCGTCCCCACCACCACCGACGCCGAGCGGCTGGCCCATGATCTTCGGGCCTTCCTCGGCGAGGACGAGGTGGAGTCGT
This sequence comes from Actinomycetota bacterium, assembly GCA_019348255.1. Taxonomy (GTDB): domain Bacteria; phylum Actinomycetota; class Acidimicrobiia; order Acidimicrobiales; family CADCTF01; genus JAHWJQ01. The sequence goes on from JAHWJU010000004.1 coordinate 2,163, forward strand.
TCCCGGCCTGGGAGACGCTGCCGTTCGAGCGGGTGAGCCCGAGCGTGGAGACGATGGGGAGGCGCCTGCGGGTCATGTGGCGACTCCGCAGGGGCGGCGACGCGGCCGCCGGCGGTGGTGCCGCCGGGGTGGCGCGGATGCCCCGGGTCCTGGTGGCACCGGTGCGGGCGCTGGTGCAGCGGCTGGGGCCCCATGTGGAGGACGTGGAGCCGGTACGGGTGGCGCCCGGTGATCGCATCGACCCCACCGAGCTCGTGCACCGGCTGGTGACCGCCGGGTACCGCCGCGAATACCAGGTCGAGCATCGCGGCGAGGTCGCGGTTCGGGGTTCCATCGTCGACGTGTTCCCGTCGACCGCGGACCGGCCCGTACGGGTCGACCTGTGGGGGGACGAGGTCGACCGGCTCACCGAGTTCGCGGTTGCCGACCAGCGGTCGACGGCCGAGCTGGCCGGCGCCGAGATCTTCGGCTGCCGGGAGCTGCTGCCCACCCACGAGGTGCGGGAGCGGGCCGAGGCGTTGATCAGCCAGGAGCCCTGGGGCCGGGAGCAGTGGGAGCGCTTGTCGCTGGGGCAGACCTTCGACGGCATGGAGTCGTGGTTGCCGTGGCTCACCGAGGGCGAGCACGTGCTGTTGGACCTCGTGGCCGACACCGCCCAGCTGGTCCTGGTCGAGCCCCGGCGGATGCGAGACCGCGCCGGAGAGCTGCTGGCCGAGGAGGAGTCGCTGGCGGCCAGCCTGGCCCAGACGTGGGGCGTGGAGGCGTCCAGGGCGCTCCCGCGACTCCATCTCCCCTTCGACCGCCTCCTCACCCACACCAAGGCGCCGGCGTGGGCGCTGAGCGGCGCCCCCGAGACTCCCGGTACGGCTGCCGTGCAGGCCACCGGCTGGGACCCGGTCGTGGGGGACGGTGGCCGGCTGGTCAAGCAACTGGCGGAACTGCGGTCCGAGGGTTACCGGGTGACGGTGTGCGCCGAGGGCAGCGGCACGGGCGCCCGCATCGCCGCCAGCCTCAGCGACTCCGGCCTCACCGTCCCCTTCCACGACGGCACCACCGACCGGGCGGCACTCGATCGGGAGCTGGTCCAGCCCGGCATCCGCGTCGTCGTTCAACCCCTCGACCGGGGCTTCGTCCTCCCGGGGGCGAAGCTGGCGGTGCTGGCCGAGAGCGACGTCACGGGCCGCCGGCGGGCCCACCGCCGCGCCCGGCCCCGGCGGGCCAGTGAAGGCTTCTTCGACGACCTCAAGGCCGGCGACTACGTCGTGCACCACCAGCACGGCGTGGCCCGCTACGGCGGCATGGTCAAGCGGGCCATCGGTGGCGCTGAACGCGACTACCTGTTGCTCGAGTACCGCGGGGGCGACCGGCTCTACGTTCCGTCCGACCAGATCGACGCCGTCCGCCACTACACCGGCGGAGAGACCCCGAGCCTCAACAAGCTGGGTGGATCGGACTGGCAGAAGACCAAGGCCCGGGTACGCAGCGAGGTGCGCCGCATCGCCCAGGAGCTGGTGGTGCTGTACCGGCGCCGCGTCACCAGCGAGGGCCACGCCTTCGCGCCTGACACGCCATGGCAGCGGGAGCTGGAGGAGGCGTTCCCGTACCAGGAGACGCCCGACCAGCTCAAGGCCGTCGCCGAGGTGAAGGAGGACATGGAGGAGCCCCGGCCGATGGACCGGTTGATCTGCGGCGACGTCGGCTTCGGCAAGACCGAGGTGGCCATCCGGGCCGTTTTCAAGGCGATCCAGGACGGCAAGCAGGCCGCCGTCCTCGTGCCGACGACGCTCTTGGCCAGCCAGCACCACCAGACGTTCTCCGACCGTTTCGCCGGGTACCCGATCCGGGTGGAGATGCTGTCGCGCTTCCTCACCCCGGGCCAGGCCAGGAAGGTGTCGAACGGCATCAGCGACGGCAGCGTCGACCTCGTGATCGGGACCCACCGTCTCCTGTCGCCCGACCTGCGGTTCAAGGACCTGGGGCTGTTGGTGGTGGACGAGGAGCAGCGCTTCGGGGTGACCCACAAAGAGGCCATCAAGCAGCTGCGTACCAACGTGGATGTCTTGACGCTGTCCGCCACCCCCATCCCCCGCACACTGGAGATGAGCCTCACCGGCATCCGGGACCTCACGCTGTTGCACACGCCGCCGGCCGAGCGCCAGCCGATCCTCACCTATGTGGGCGAGTACGACGAGCGGGCCGTGGGCGAGGCGATCCGCCGCGAGTTGCTGCGGGAGGGGCAGGTCTTCTTCGTGCACAACCGGGTGATGGACATCGACCGGGTGGCGGCGCGGCTGGCTGAGCTGGTGCCCGAGGCGCGGGTGGCGGTGGCCCACGGCCAGATGGACGAGGGCAGCCTCGAGAAGGTGGTGCTCGACTTCTGGGAGGGGCACTACGACGTGCTCGTCTGCACCACCATCATCGAATCGGGCATCGACATGCCGACCGTCAACACCCTCGTGGTCGACCGCGCCGACATCATGGGGCTCGGTCAGCTGCACCAGCTCCGGGGCCGCGTGGGGCGGGCGGGCCAGCGGGCCTACGCCTACCTGTTCTTCCCGCCTGAGCGGGCGCTCACCGAGGAGGCCTACGAGCGGCTCAAGACCATCGGGGAGCACACCGAGCTCGGCTCTGGCTTCAAGATCGCCATGCGGGACCTGGAGATCCGCGGCGCCGGCAACCTGTTGGGCGAGACGCAGAGCGGGCACATCGCCGCCGTGGGCTACGACCTGTACGTGCAGATGGTGAGCGAGGCGGTGGCCGAGCTCAAGGGTGAGGAGCGGCGCGAGCCGGCCGAGATCAAGCTCGACCTGCCGATGAACGCATCCCTCCCCGCCGACTACGTGGGGAAGGAGGAGCTGCGGCTCGAGGCTTACCGCCGGCTGGCGGCAGTGACCACGGAGGCGGAGGTGGAGGACATCGAGCAGGAGTGGCTGGATCGCTACGGCCCGATTCCCGACGTCGCCCGGGCCCTGCTCGAAGTGGGCCGGCTGCGAGCCGAGTGCGCGCGCACCGGCGTGAGGGAGGTGGCCGTGGCCCGCGACGTGGCCCGGATGTCGCCGCTCGTGCTCAAGGCCAGCCAGGCCATCCGGCTCCGGCGGCTGTACCCGAAGGCCGTCTACAAAGAGGACCTCGAACAGCTCGTGCTCCCGCTGGCGCGGGGAGCCCCGCCGGCGCAGTCCGTGAGGGAGCTGCTGGCTGTGGTGGTCCCCGCCGAAGCCGCGCCGGTAGCATCCTGAGCTTGGTGCGCCGCCTGCTTCTTTTGGTCCTGCTCGTCGCGCTCGTGGGCCTCCCGGCCTGCGGGAACACGCTGCGCCCGCCGGCGGCCACCGTCAACGGCCACGTCATCTCCGAAGAAGCGCTGGAGGAGGAGGTGCGGGCGATCCAGTCCAACCCCCAGTACGTGGAGGCCATCGAGCAGGCGGGCCGCAGGGTGCGCGGGTCGGGCCCCGGCACCGTCGACTCGGGCTTCGTGGCGGCCCTGCTCAGCCGCCAGATCTTCTTGGAGCTGGTCCACCAGGAGCTGGTGCGGCGCAAGGCCCAGCCGACCGCGGCCGACCTGGCCGCGGCCAGGTCCGAAGCGGTGCAGAGCGTCGGCGACGCCGCCGTGTTCGCCAAGTTCCCGGGGCCGTATCAACAGACGCTCGTACGGCGCAGCGCCGAGGTCGCCAAGCTGGTGGGTGAGCTGAGCGAGGTGCAGGCCGATGATGCCGCCGTCAAGAAGTTCTACGAAGAGAACCCGGAGCTGTTCGCCCAGACCTGCACCAGCCACATCCTCTTCGCCGTCCCCGGGCCCGGCGGCCAGATCGATCAGCAGGCGACGGCGGCCCAAGCCGCAGCCCTGCGGGCCCAGGCCGAGTCGGTGCGGGCGGAGCTGGCCGCCGGCGCCGACTTCGCGGCGCTGGCCAAGCAGCATTCCCAGGATGCCAGCAACCGCGACCGGGGCGGCGACCTCGGATGCGGGGCCAGCGGCCGCTTCGTGCCCGAGTTCGAGCGGGCCATGGAGGCGCTGGCGGTGGGAGAGGTGAGCCAGCCCGTGCAGACGCAGTTCGGTTGGCACCTGATCACCGTCACCAGCCGGGAGCCCCAGACGCTGGAGCAGGCGAGCGCCCAGATCCGCCAACGCCTCCAGAGCGACCAAGAAGAGGGGATCAGCGAGTTCCTCAGGCTGGCCGTGACCAGGGCCAAGGTGACGGTGAATCCCCGCTACGGCCGTTTCGACAAGGGCGAGGGCGGTCAGGCTCCGGGGATCGTGACGCCGGATGCCCCCACCACGACCGAGGCCGGCGGTGGGGGCGCCAACCAGCAGGCTCCTCCATTCCTGACCCCCTGACGCCCGAGCCGGCCGCCCGGGGTCGGGTCGTGGTCGTGGGGCTGGGACCGGCCGGCGCCGATCTGGTCACGACCGGCGTGCTGCAGGCCATCGAGCGGGTGCCGGTGCGGTTCCTGCGCACGGCCCGCCATCCCTCGGCCGCGGTCGTTCCCGGGGCCGTCGCCTTCGACCACCTCTACGACGAGGCGAGCGACCTGGAGGGCGTCTACACCGGCATCGTGAGCCGGCTGGTCACCGCCGCCGCTGAGGCACAAGAGGTGCTCTACGCCGTACCCGGCTCCCCGGTGGTGGCGGAGCGCACGGTGGAGCTGCTGCTGGCCGACCCCCGGGTGGAGGTGGAGGTCGTCCCCGCCCTGTCGTTCCTCGACCTGGCGTGGGCGCGGCTCGGGGTCGATCCGGTGGCGGCCGGGGTGCGGGTGGTGGACGGCCATCGCTTCGCGGTGGAGGCGGCCGGGGAGCGGGGACCGCTGCTGGTGGCCCAGTGCGACTCGAGGTGGGTGCTGTCGGAGGTGAAGCTGGCGGTGGAGGATGCCGAGCCGGCGACGGTGACCGTCCTGCAGCGCCTGGGTCTGACCGACGAGCACGTGAGGACGATCGCCTGGAACGATCTCGACCGGGAGATCGTGCCCGACCACCTGACCAGCCTGTGGGTGCCTGAGCTGAACGCACCGGTGGCCCATGAGCTGGCGGGCTTCGCCGCCGTCGTGCGCACCCTGCGGGAGCGCTGCCCGTGGGACCGCGAGCAGACCCACGCCAGCTTGACCCGCTACGTGCTGGAGGAGGCCTACGAGGTGGTGGAGGCCATCGACGGCGGGGACCCGGCTCTGCTGGCCGAGGAGCTGGGCGACCTGCTGCTCCAGGTCTTCCTGCACGCCACCATCGCCGCCCAGGCCGGCGATTTCACCGTGGCCGACGTGGCGCGCGGCATCAGCGACAAGATGGTCCGCCGGCACCCCCATGTCTTCGGTGACGTCGCCGTCGACAGCGTCGAGGATGTCCGGCGCAACTGGGAGACCATCAAGCGGGCGGAGAAGGGCCCGCCGGCGGGAGGGGCCCTGGCCGGCGTGGACGGGTCGCTGCCCGCCCTGCTCTACGCGGCCAAGCTGGGCAAGCGGGCGGCGGGGGTGGGCTTCGACTGGCAGTCGCCCGACCCCGTCTTCGCCAAGGTCGAAGAGGAGCTGGCCGAGCTGCGGGCCGCCGCCTCGGCCGACGAGCTGGGCGACCTGCTCTTCGCGGTGGTGAACCTGGCCCGGCATCTGGGCCACGACCCCGAGGCGGCCCTGCGGGCGGCGGCGGCCAAGTTCCGCCGGCGCTTCGAGGTGGTCGAGCGCCTGGCCGCCGAGCGTGGGCTGGAGCTGGCCGGCGCCGGCGAGGCGCGGCTGGACGAGCTGTGGGAGGAGGCCAAGCGCGGCGCCGGCCCAGGGCCGGCGCCGGCCTGAGCCCCCGCGGGCCGCAAACATCCGGCCGGGCTGGTGCCATCCGGTAGCGTTGCCACACCAGCAACAGGAGCCACACCATTGTCAGCCATCGAGCACATCAGCGGGCGGGAGGTCCTCGACTCCCGCGGCAATCCCACCGTCGAGGTGGAGGTCTTCTGCTCCTCGGGGGCCAAGGGCCGCGCCATCGTCCCTTCAGGAGCCTCGACCGGCCGGTTCGAGGCGGTGGAGCTGCGCGACGGAGGCGGGCGCTACGGCGGCAAGGGGGTCCTCGATGCAGTGGCCCACGTCAACGGCGAGATCCTCGACGCGCTCCTCGGCTTGGAGGCCCTCGACCAGCGGGGGGTGGACGGCGAGCTCATCGCCCTCGACGGCACCGACAACAAGGGCCGCCTCGGAGCCAACGCGCTGCTGGGGGTGTCCATGGCCGTGGCCAAGGCGGCCGCCGACGAGCTCGAGCTGCCGGTCTACCGCTATGTCGGTGGCGCCAACGCCCACGTTCTGCCCGTACCCATGCTCAACGTGGTGAACGGGGGTGCCCACGCCGACAACAACATCGACCTGCAGGAGTTCATGGTGATGCCCGTCGGCGCCGCCTCCTTCTCCGAGGCGCTGCAGTGGGGAGTCGAGACCTACCACGCGCTCAAGAAGATCCTGGCGCAGCGGGGCCTGTCGACGGCGGTCGGGGACGAGGGCGGCTTCGCCCCTGATCTCGCCTCCAACGAGGAGGCCGTGCGGGTGCTGGTCGAGGCCATCGAGAAGGCGGGGCGGGTGCCGGGCGACGACATCGCCATCGCCCTGGATCCGGCCATGAGCGAGCTGTGGCGGGACGGCAGCTACGAGCTGGCCGGTGAGGGACGGTCGCTGGCCCCGGACGACATGGTGCAGTACTGGGTCGACCTGTGCGACCGCTACCCCATCGTGTCGCTCGAAGACGGCATGGCCGAGGAGGACTGGTCCGGCTGGGCCTCCCTGACCACGGCGCTGGGCGACCGGGTCCAGCTGGTGGGCGACGACCTGTTCGTGACCAACTCCGAGCGCCTGGAGCGGGGGATCGACTCCGGCGTGGCCAACGCCATCCTCGTCAAGGTGAACCAGATCGGAACGCTCACCGAAACCCTCGACACCGTCGGTCTGGCCACCCGGTCCGGCTACGCCAGCGTGATGTCCCACCGCTCCGGCGAGACCGAGGACACGACCATCGCCGACTTGGCCGTGGCCACCAACTGCGGCCAGATCAAGTCAGGGGCGCCGGCCCGCTCCGACCGCGTGGCCAAGTACAACCAGCTGTTGCGCATCGAGGACGACCTGGCGGAGTCGGCGGCCTTCTGGGGGGCCGCCGCCCTGGCCGGCCGCCGCCGGCGGGATTAGGGACCGGCGTGAGCCTGCGGCGCCGGCTCTGGCCGCTCCTGGCGTCGCTGGTGCTGGTCGGCTTCCTCTTCGCCGTCGTCATGCCGACGCGCACCTTCTTCAACCAGCGGGGCGAGATCGCCGCCGAGGAGGCCAAGGTCGAGGTCCTCACCCGGGAGAACCAGCGCCTCGCCTCCCGGGTCCGTCAGCTGCACACCGATTCCGAGATCGAGCGGTTGGCCCGGGAGCAGTACAACCTGGTGCGGCCCGGTGAGGAGGCCTATGCCATCCTCCCCGGACCGGTCGACGTCGAAGGCGAGAGTGGACCGGTCGAACCGCCGGCGCCGGCACCCCCGTCGCGCTGGCAGCGGGTGTGGGATTCCATCACCTTCTGGGACTGAGGGCGGGCCGACAAGGAGCGGCGAGAACCTACGCTGATCGCTCATGTCCAAGCCTGCCGGCGCGGCGTCGCCGCGTGCGGCCAACGTCGAGGTGCGGGGCCTGGTGCGCAGGTTCGGCTCCATCACCGCCGTCGACGGCGTCGACCTCGACGTCGCGGAAGGCGAGGTGTTCGGGTTCCTCGGTCCCAACGGCGCCGGCAAGTCGACCATGGTGCGGATGCTGGTCACCCTGTTGCGACCTTCGGCCGGCGCGGCCCGGGTGGCCGGGTACGACGTGGTGAAGGAGGCGGCAAAGGTACGCCGCGTCATCGGCGTCGCGTTGCAGGACGCCGCCCTGGACCCGCTCATGACGGGCCGCGAGCTCCTGAGGCTGCAGGCCACGCTCCACGGCATCCCCCGCGGCCACGTGGAAGCCAGGGGCGGAGAGCTGCTCGAGCGGGTGGGGCTGACCGCCGCCGCCGATCGCCGGGTGGGCACCTACTCCGGCGGCATGCGCCGGCGGCTCGACCTGGCCATGGCGCTCATCCACGAGCCGGCGGTGCTCTTCCTGGACGAGCCGACGACCGGGCTCGATCCCATGAGCAGGATCTCGCTGTGGGAGGAGGTCCGCCGGCTCAACATCGACCATGGCACCACGGTCTTCCTGACCACCCAGTACCTGGAGGAGGCCGACGAGCTGGCCCAGCGGGTAGCCATCATCGACCGGGGGCGGATCGTGCGGGAGGGGCCCCCGGCCGAGCTCAAGGCTCAGGTGGGGGAGCCGACCCTGCAGGTCGTGGTGCCCGAGGGCGACCTGGAGAGGGCGGCGGAGGTGCTGCGCCACTTCGGTGAGCCCGCTCCGGCCAGGCCGGACAGCCTGGCCGTCCATCTGGCCGGCGGGGCCGCGGGGTTGGCCGCCGTGGTCAGAGCTCTCGATGAGCGGGGAGTGCAGCCGGTTTCGATGGAGCTGACGGCCCCCAGCCTGGACGACGTGTTCGTCGAAGCCACGGGCCGGCGCCTGGAGGGGGCACAGGCCGATCCGGCTGTGCCGGCTCCGTGAGCGCCGGCGGGGTGGTGAGCCTGTCCCGACGCTCTATCTCCAACACGCTCCGCCAGCCCCAGATGTGGGTCCCGTCCATGGCGTTCCCCCTCATCTTCACCGCCCTCAACACCGGCGCCATGGGAAGGGCCACCCGGCTGCCCGGCTTCCCCGCCGAGTCGTTCCTCGACTTCGCGGTGGCCACGGCAGTTGTTCAAGGCGTGCTGTTCGGTGCCACCGCCGGCGGCAGTGACATGGCCGTGGACATCCAGGACGGGTTCTTCGACCGGCTCGTCTCCTCCCCCGTCTCGCGTCCCACGATCGTGCTGGCCCGGCTGGCCGGCGCGGCTGTCCTGGGCGCCGTCCAGTCCCTCGTCTTCATGGCCATCCTCACCGCCTTCGGGGCCCAGGTGCGGGGCGGGGCCCCGGCGGTGTTGACCATCGTGGCGGTGGCGATGCTGCTGGCCATGGCCATCGGCGGGTTGTCCGTCGCCATTGCGCTCAAGACCGGCTCGTCGGAAGTGGTGCAGGCCGCCTTCCCGGTGTTCTTCATCTCGCTGTTCACCTCGTCGGCCTTCTTCCCCCGCGAGCTCATGTCCGGCTGGTTCAAGACGGTCGCTTCGGTGAACCCGCTTTCGTTCATGATCGAGTCGGTCCGCGCCCTCATCATCGGGGGCTTCCACGTCGGCGACGCCATGAGGGCTCTGGCCATCGTGGCCGCCCTGGCCGGCGTCTCGCTGCTGCTGTCCCTTAGGGCCTTGCGATCACGACTGGCGGCGGGGTGAACAGCCTCGGCATCGCCCTGTCGCTGGCCGGGCGCAACCTCCTCTTGATGCGACGCATCCCGTCGGTGGTGGTGCCCTCGCTGGTGTTCCCCATCTTCGTCGTGATCGCCTTCAGCGGCGCCTACAGCGCCCTCACCAGGCTGCCCGGCTTCCCGGTCGACAAGATGATCGATTGGATACTGCCCATGGCCGTGGTGCAGAGCTCGGCCTTCGGCGGAGTCAACGTCGGGCTCAGCCTCGTCCGCGACCTGCAGGGCGGCTTCTTCGACCGTCTCCTGCTCGCACCCGTCTCGCGGGCCTCTCTGGTGGCGGGTCCCATCCTGGGCGCAGTGGTTCGTGCCTTCGTCCCGCTGGCGGTGGTACTCGCCACCGGTTTGGCGGCAGGGGCGCGGCCCCGCGGCGGGCCGGCCGGGCTGCTGATGCTGCTGGTGGCGGCCGAGGGAGTGGCGGTGATCGCCGCCGGCTGGGGCGTCGGTCTGGCCCTGAGACTGCGCGACCAGCGGGCCGCCCCGCTGATGCAGGTCGGCATCTTCCTCACCGTCTTCCTGTCGACCGCGCAGGTACCGTTGGCGGTCATGTCCGGGTGGCTGCGCACGGTGGCCACCCTCAACCCGATGACCAGCATCCTGGCGCTGGGACGCCAGGGGTTCATCGGGCCGGTCAGCTGGGCCCAGACCTGGCCCGGTCTGGTGGCGCTGGCCGGCGGCATCGCGGTGCTGGGGACGTTCGCGGTTCGGGGTCTCGCCGTTGCCGAGCAGTGAGGGCGCCCGAACCGGCGCCCAGCAGGCACCGGGGGCTGACGACGCGGCCCGGGTGGCGCGGCTCCTGGGGCGGCCTCCACAGGGAAGCTTCGAGGTGGTGGTGCGCGATGCGTCCTCCGAGCCGGTGGTCATCCGCAACGCCCCCGTCCTCGACGACGGGCGCCCCATGCCCACCCGCTACTGGCTGGTAGCCGCCGAGCTGCGGGCTGCGGTGAGCCGTCTCGAGTCCGCAGGAGGCGTGAGGGCCGCCGAAGCCGCCGTCGACGCCGAGGCTCTCGCGGAGGCCCACCGCCGTTACGCGGCCGAGCGGGATGCGGCCTTGCCAGCGTCGTGGACCGGCCTTCGCCCCAGCGGAGGGGTCGGAGGTACCCGCCGGGGCGTGAAGTGCCTCCACGCCCACTACGCCTGGTTCCTCGCCGGCGGCGACGATCCCGTGGGCCGATGGGTGCACGCCCACCTGGGTGATCAGCCGTGAGCAGCCCGGCCGCCGCCCCCAGCCGCGCCCCGGTGGCGGCCATCGACTGCGGGACGAACTCCACGCGCCTGTTGGTCCACGACGGGACCCAGGCCCTCGAGCGCCACAACACCATCACCCGCCTCGGCCAAGGCGTCGATGCCGACCGCCGCCTCAGACCCGAGGCCCTCGACCGGGTGGCCGAGACCCTGCGGCGTTACCGCCGGGTGATGGACCGCCACGGCGTGGACCGGGTGCGCATGGCCGCCACCTCCGCCGCTCGCGATGCCCTCAACCACGAGGAGCTGTTCAGCCTGGCCGAAGAGCTGGTGGGCGTGCGGCCCGAGCTGTTGAGCGGGCAGGAGGAGGGGCGGCTTTCCTTCGCCGGCGCCACGGCAGAGCTGGACCCCCGGGACGGGCCGTTCCTGGTCGTCGACATCGGCGGAGGCTCCACCGAGTTCGTGGTGGGCCGGGAGGAGCCGAGCGGCATCTGGTCGGTGGACCTCGGATGCGTGCGGGTGACCGAGCGGTTCCTGCACAGCGATCCACCCGACGCGGGGGAGCTGGCCGACGCCCTGAGCGTGGTGCGCACGCACCTGGACGACGTGGCGCGCGAGGTACCCGAGACGCGCGAGGCGGCCCGGCTGGTGGGGCTGGCCGGTAGCGTTACGACCATGGCGGCGGTGGAGCTGGGCCTTCATAGCTACGACCGGGACCGCATCCACCACTTCGTCCTCACCCGAGCCGCAGCCGAAGACGTGTTCCGCACTTTGGCCACCGAACCCCGGGAGGCGCGGCGGTTCAACCCGGGTCTCGAGGAGGCGCGGGTCGACGTCATCGTCGGCGGCGCGCTCATCCTCGTCGGCATCCTGCGCTACTTCGACTTCGGCGAGTGCCTGGTGTCGGAGTCGGACATCCTGGACGGCCTGGTGATGACCCTGCTGGCGCCATGAACACCAAGGACATCGTGGCCCGCGGCCTCACGACGTTCCACGAGCGTCTCTACCGTGCGTCGCGCGGGCGCGTGGGCGGCCGCATCTGTGGGATGCCGGTGCTGCTGCTGTCCACTACGGGTCGAAAGACCGGTCGCCGCCGCACGACCCCCCTCACCTACACGACCGACGGCGACAACCTGGTGCTGGTGGCCTCCTACGGGGGTGACGACCAACACCCGGCCTGGTACCTCAACCTCAGCCGGCATCCCCTGGTGGAGGTGGAGCGCGCCGGGCAGGTGGAGCAGTTCGTCGCCCGGACCGCCACCGCCGAGGAGAAGGCCCGCTTGTGGCCCGGCATCGTCGCCACCTACAAGGGCTACGGCGCCTACCAGCGGCGGACCCAGCGCGACATCCCGCTGGTGATCCTCACCCCGCACGCAACGCCGGGTGCAGATCCGCCGCCCTCCTAGAGGATCCAGCGGTGCTGCCGGTACCAGTCGACGGTGCTGGCGATGCTCGACGGCAGGTCGCTGTGGGCGAAGCGGAACCCGGTGCTCGTCAGGGCCCCGATGTCGAGGCGGTTGTTGAGGTTCGACTTGCGCATCAGGCGGAAGCGCTCCTTGCTGAGGAGGATCTGGTCCTGCATGCCAAGGGCGAGCATCCGGTCGCGGACCCGGGCCCGCTCCTCCGGGGGGAGCCCGCACTCGGGGTCGTCGCTGAGCTCGATCGACATGGAGAACAGATCGGCCAGGATCCCCACCAGGTCATGGCTGGTGGGATAGGTGTCGAGGCACACGTTGAAGGCACGGCCGGTGCTGTCGGGGTGGACGGCGAGGTGGAGAGTGGCGGCAACCACGTCGTCGACGTGCACCAGACGCTGCTCCACCGGCTCGCGGTGCACGTCGAGTTTGTCGAGCCCGGCGAAGCGCTCGACGGCGACATCGAGAATGGCGCTGCCGAGGAGCTTGGTGTTGCCGGGGCCGAACACCGAAACGGGCCGAACCACCACCCCCGCCAGCCCCCGCTCGACCGCCCGCCAAACGGCTTGTTCTGCTCCCCACTTCGCCTTGCCGTAGCTCCGGCTCGGGCACGGCTCCACGTCCTCGGGCACCGGCACGGGTAGCTGCACCTCTTCGCCGTAGACGGAGGTGGAGCTCATGTAGAGAAACCGCTCGACTCCGGTGCGCCGGGCTGCCTCCACCAGCCGTGTGGTCCCCTCGACGTTGGAGCGCCACATCTCCTCGTCCGACGAGCGTGAGCTGGACGCGCCGGCCAGGTGGAACACGTGGCTCACGCCGGACAGCACTTCGTCGAGATCGTCGGTCCCCGACAGGTCGACGGCGTGGTGTTCGACCTCTTCGGGCATCGACGGCGGGCGTCCGCCTCTGGCACAGGATCGGACTTGCCACCCCCGTTCGACCAGGGCGGGGACGAGGTGCGAGGCGATGTAACCGGTGCCTCCGGTGACCAGGGCGGAGCGGGCCATCGGCGGGCTCAGCTGGGCTGGATGGTGAGGGATTCCGCTGGCTCGCCCCTCAGCACCCGGATGGCAAGCTGCCCATTGGTGAGGGTGGCCTCCACGGCGCTGCCGAAGCCGTCGGGGATCTCCACCTCCCGCTCGTAGCCGCCGTAGTCCCACTCGTTGACGAGGTAGTCCTTGGTGGGAGAAGCGCTGCGCAGGCGGGCCCAGAAGCGCAGCTTCCCGGGTTGCAGCTCGACCGTCACGTCCCCCGGCGTCACCGCGGGGAGAGGGGCGACGATCACCAGTGCGCCCGTCGTCTCATAGACGTTCACCGGCACCCGTTGAGGTCGCATCTTGGCTTCGGCGGCCGCCGTAGCTTCGACGACCTGCTGGTGGCTGGGTTGCTCGCTCGCCATGCGAGCACCGTAGCGCCATGCTGGTGCGATGGAGATCGAAGAGGCCCGCGCCTTGCTCGCCGACAACCACCGCTCGGTGCTGCACACGGCGAGGTCCGACGGCTCACCCCAGCTGTCGCCGGTGGTGCACGCCGTCGACGGCGAGGGCAGGGTCTGCATCAGCACCCGTGAGACGTCGATGAAGGTGAAGAACCTTCGCCGCCGACCCCGGGCCGCCCTCTGCGGCCTGTCCGACGGGTTCTTCGGGAACTGGGTGCAGATCGACGGCCCGGTGGAGATCGTGCCACTGCCCGAAGCCATGGAAGGCCTGAAGGACGTCTATCGCGCCGTGGCCGGCGAGCACCCCGACTGGGAGGAGTTCGAGGCGGCGATGGTCAAGGAACAGCGTGTCGTCGTGCGCATCACGATCGAGCGGGCCGGGCCCCAGAAGTCGGGCTGACGCCGGCGCGACCGACCGGCCCCCGCCCACGGCTGCTCGGTAGCATGCCGCCGTGGCTGTCCTCGACGGCATCCGGCCGACCGTGTGAGCTGTGCCAGCCGGGCTGTCTGGCGGCCGCCTCCCGACGCGCTCGCCACCACGAACGTCGGGCGGTTCTTGACCGGCCAAGGCTTGGGCGGGTTCGACGAGCTCGTGCGGCAGTCCATCGCGGAGCCCGAGTGGTTCTGGCCGGCGGTCATCGACTTCCTGGGCATCCCCTTCACCTCGCCCTTCGACCGGGTCCTCGACACCACCGACGGGATCGAGTGGGCCAAGTGGTTCACCGGTGGGCGGCTCAACCTCGCCCACGTGTGCGTGGACCGCTGGGCGGCCATCGGCGGGGACCGACCGGCGGTGGTGTGGGAGGGCGAGGACGGCACCGTCCGGCGCTGGACCTACGGAGAGCTGCGCCGGGAGGCCGACGGCCTGGCGGGGCAGCTTCAGGCCGGGGGCGTGGGGGCGGGCGACGCCGTGGGGATCTTCCTCCCGATGATCCCCGAGACCGTGGCCGCCCTGGTGGCGGTGATGAAGCTGGGGGCGCGGTTCCTGCCACTGTTCTCCGGCTACGGGCCCGAGGCGGTCGCAGGACGGCTGCGGGACGCGGAGGCAAAGGCACTGGTGACGGCGGATGGGACCTACCGGCGGGGGCGCCGGCTCGACATGCACTCGGTTGCGGCCAAGGCGATCGAGGAGGTGCCATCGGTGGAGACGGTGGTGGTGGTGCCCCGCCTAGCGGGCGGGAGGGCGTGGGCCCGGGCCGACGAACCCTTCACCACCGAGATGGTGGACAGCGAGCACGTCCTGTTCCTCGCCTACACCTCCGGTACCACCGGTCGTCCCAAGGCGAGCGTCGCCGTCCACGCCGGGTTCGGCGTGAAGGTGGCCGAGGAGGTGGCCTTCCAGTTCGACGTCCGCAGGGAGGACGTCCTGTTCTGGTTCACGGACATGGGCTGGATCATGGGGCCTTGGGAGGTGGTGGGCACGCTCGCCAACGGCGCCACCCTCGCCCTCTACGAGGGCGCTCCGGACTGGCCCGGGCCGGACCGGCTCTGGTCCTACGTAGAGCGGCATGGTGTCACCGTCCTCGGGATCAGCCCGACTCTCATCCGGGCGCTCATGCCGGCCGGCGATGCTGCGGTGCAGGCTCATGACCTGTCCCGCCTCCGCATCCTGGGCAGCACCGGCGAGCCGTGGAACGAGCGGCCTTGGCGCTGGTACTTCGAGGTTGTCGGGGGCGGCCGGTGCCCCGTCATCAACATCTCAGGAGGCACGGAGGTAGGGGCGTGCTTCTTGTCGCCCCACCCGGTGCAGCCGATCAAGCCGATGTCGCTCGGCGGCCCGGCACTGGGCATGGCCGTCGACGTCTTCGGCGACGACGGGCGGCCGCTGCGGGGGGGAGTGGGCGAGTTGGTGTGCAAAAAGCCGTGGCCGGGGATGACGCGTGGCCTGTACAAGGACCCGGACCGCTACCTGGCGACCTACTGGTCGACCTTCCCCGGCGTATGGCGCCACGGCGACTGGGCGTCGATCGATGACGACGGCGAGTGGTTCCTCCACGGGCGCAGCGACGACACCATCAAAGTGGCCGGCAAGAGGATCGGCCCCGCCGAGGTCGAGTCGGTGCTGGTCGCCCACCCCGACGTCATCGAGGCGGCGGCGGTGGGAATACCGGATGAGGTCAAGGGCGAGAAGCTCTGGGCCTACGTGGTGGTGGCGCCCGCCGTGACTCCCACCGAGGATCTGCGGGCGGAGCTGGGCGATCTCGTGGCCGAGCGACTGGGTCGGTCCTTCCGACCTGCAGCCGTGCGCTTCACCACGGGTCTGCCCAAGACTCGCAACGCGAAGGTGCTCCGTCGGGCCATCCGGGCCACCGCACTGGGCCAGGACGCCGGTGACCTCTCATCGCTCGAGGACGCAGCCAGCATCGAGGCCGTGAGAACCGCCCGATGATGCCGCGCACCAGCCCTTTCTTCCTCACCGGCCGCCGGGTGCTCCTGCGGCCGCTGGGGCCCGCCGACTGGGAGGCGTGGCGCGAGGTACGCAAGCGCTGCCATGACTGGCTCGTGAAGTGGGAGCCGAGAGCGGTCCCCGGTCACCCCGATCCGGCCGAGGATCGCCGCGCCTTCGTCGCCCGCTGTGGGGCGCGGGACCGGGAACGTGAGCTGGGATCGGGGTTCGGGTTCGGCGTGTTCGCGGGCGGCAGGTTCGGCGGTGAGATCAACCTCAACAGCATCCAGCGGGGTCCCTTCCAGAACGCCTACATCGGCTACTGGATAGACGAGGCTCTGGCCGGTAACAGCTACACACCGGAGGCGGTGGCGGTGGTGCTCCAGTTCGCCTTCGAGGAGCTCGGTCTGCACCGGGTGCAGATCTCGATCATCCCCCGCAACCGGGCGAGCCGCCGCGTCGTCGAGAAGCTGGCGATCCGTGACGAGGGGGTGGCCCTGCGCTATCTGGAGATCAATGGCGTCTGGGAGGACCACATCCGCTTCGCCATCACCTCCGAGGAGTGGGTCGAGCGCCGGGAGGAGATCGCCAGGGAGTGGCTCCTCAGAGAATCGAGCTGACCGACGCCGACAGCGACACCCCCGATGCCTGGTCGCGGAAGACCAGGACGAGGATCGCTGCCAGCACCGCGATGGCCACGAACACCAGCACCGAGGAGGACTTGGCCGTCTGCTCGAAGGCCCCCTCTACGTCCACCGGCGGCCCTCCCGCCTCGACGTGGACCTGGAAGGGGATCCGGCGGGCGGTACGGGTGGGCCCCTTCTTCGCCACCACCTTCACCTTGGCCACGGCTGTCGCTCCCGGCTCGATGGAGAGGTGGTTCGGGTCGACGTCGATGCCCAGCAGCTCGTCCGGGTCCGAAGCCCACACCTCGGCATCGGCAACGGCGTTGCCGGTATTGGTGACTTCGACACGATGATTGGCCGTCCGCTTGCCTTCCGAGGTCCGCGGCACCACCCGGGCCTGCACCCCGCTGAAGCTGCTGATCTGGACGGCACCTTCCTCGACCACCGAGAAGTCCTTGTCCTCCTGGCAGGTGACCCGGACGCCGTAGTGGACGAGCCCGGCGGTGACCGCGGAGGAGCGGGCCGGGCTGAAGTGGATCCGCACCGTCTCCTCGGCGTCCGGGAACAGCGAGATCACCGGGGGGTCGCAGCGGGCCCAGGCGCTGGCCTCCCCCACCAGGTTGAGCGCGAACTGATCGACGACCGTCCCGGTGTTGCGCACACGGACCTCGGTCGTCGCCTCGCCTCCGGGCTGGACGCTCACCACCGGGTTGAGGATGCTCACGATGGCCGGCATGGCCGGCCATCCTAGGCAGGGCCTCCCAGGGAGCGGCCCAGGACCGGTGGGCGGGCTAGACCTAAAGGGTGGACTCGCTCCTGCCGGCGCCCGGTCGCCTGCTCGTGGCCACGCCGGCCCTGGAAGACCCCAACTTCCACCGGACGGTGGTGCTGGTGCTGGCTTTCGGAGCTGAGGGCGCCCTGGGGGTGGTCCTCAACAGGCCGAACGAGGTGCCGGTGGCGGCCGTGCTCCCTGGTTGGGAGGAGCTGGCGGCCGAGCCGACCTCGATGTTCGTCGGCGGCCCTGTCGGGCGGAGCTCTGTCATCTGCGTCGGTCGGCTGAGCGGGGCCGACGCCGCCGGTGTTCCGGGATGCCAGCCTGTCGCGGGTCAAATCGCGACAGTCGACCTCAACCTCCAGCCCGCGGACGTGGCGCCGGCGGTAGAGGCGCTGCGGTTGTTCAGCGGCTACTCGGGGTGGGACGGGGGACAACTCGAGGCCGAGCTCCAGGTGGGATCCTGGTTCGTGGTGCGCTCACAGCTCGACGACGTGTTCGGCCCCGATCCCGAAGGGCTCTGGCGTCGGGTCCTTCGCCGCCAGGGCGGTCGCCTCTCCCTGTATGCCAACGCCCCTCCCAAGCTGTCGCTCAACTGATGACGCCTGAGGCCGTCTCGCCCGAGCTCGTGGTCGGTGTCACCGCCGACCGGCGATGGCAGGAGCAGGCGGATCTGTTCCGCCGACGGGGGATCGGCGTGTTGCACGGACCATCGCTGCGGACCGTCGAGCTGGGCCGGGACGGGCGGCTGCGCGAGGTGACCGAGTCGCTCGTCGCCGTGCCGCCGCGGTGGTTCGTGGCCACCACCGGCGCCGGCATGCGGTCGTGGTTCGCGGCGGCGGCCGACTGGGGGCTGCGGGAGGAGCTGCTGGCCTCGTTGCGTTCGACGGTGGTGGTGGGACGGGGTGCCAAGGTCACCTCGGCTCTCCGTCAGGCGGGGGTGGAGGTGGCGTGGCGGGCACCGGGCGAGTCGATGGTCGAGGTCGTTCGACACCTCGAGCAAGATGCTGGTGGCGCGACAGCAGGTGGCCGCGGGGCGATCCAGCTGTTCGACCCCGACGACCACCCGGCCACCGAAGCCCTCCGCCCGCTGGTCGACGAGCTGGTGGAGGTACCCCTTTACCGGTGGCTGCTGCCGGAGGACACCGCACCGGCTGAAAGGTTGATCCAGGCTGCGATCTCCGGACGGCTGGGCGCGATCACCTTCACCAGCCAGCCCGCGGTTCGCTTCCTGTTCCGGATCGCCGAGGCTGGCGGCTGGGCCGGGGACCTGCGGGATGCCTGCAACGACGGGAGGGTGCTGCCGGCCTGCATAGGCGCAGTGTGCGCAGAGGCTGCCCATGAGGTGGGGATCGAGCACCCGGTGTGGCCGGAGCCGTTCCGCCTGCCCCCCCTGGTGCGGCTGGTCGCAGAGAGGTTGCGGCCCCAGATGTCGGCGGATCTTTCGTGATGCGGGAATCCGGCGTCATCCGCATCGGTTGGAGGCGGTAGTCCCAGCCAGGAGGCCACCGTCATCACCAACTCCGCCGTTCATGAGGCCGCTCCCGCCGTCTCGTTCCTGACCGGTCCCCGGCCCATGCTGCTCGCACAGCGCCAGGCGCACCTCGACAATCTCGAAGCACTCAGAGCCGCTGCCGCCCAGCTGCTCGACGACTCCCCCCTTGTCGATTCCGTCGGTGACGACGGCTTCGGGGAGGCCGACGGCTCCGGGTCCGAGCTCGACCGCATCCGCACGCTGGTGGCCGCGGCTCGCAAGGGGATCGATGATGTGGATGCCGCCTTGGGCCGGCTCGACTCCGGCCGGTACGGGATCTGCGCCGACTGTCGGGCGCCCATCTCGCCGGCCCGCCTGGAGGCCATCCCGGAGGCCACCCACTGCGTGGACTGCAAGACGGGCGGCCTGCGGCGCCGGAAGTAGCTGCGCGGCGCGCCTCTGGCCACTGGCGGGTGAGGCCGCCCGCTGTTGCCGTGCCCATATAGTCGCCCGATGGCGGTGACCACCTGCTTCCGCCACCACGACCGCCCGACGGGCCGGTCCTGCACCCGGTGTGACCGGCCGGCATGCTCGGAGTGCCTTCGCGAGGCTGCCGTGGGCTCGCACTGCTTCGAGTGCATCGCCGCCGCTCGTCCCCCGGTGCGGGAACGGGTGCGACGATGGAACGCCACCAGCGGTGCCTTCATCACCAAGGGTCTCGTCGCGCTCAACCTCTCGGTGTTCGTGCTCACCGCGGCGACGGGTGGAGCGTTGGGCCGGGGCGGCGATCTGCAGGCCTCTCTGGCTCTCTCCGGGCCCACGGTGGCCGCCGGGGAGTGGTGGCGGCTCGTCACCTCCGGCTTCGTCCACTACGGCCTGCTCCACGTGGCGTTCAACATGCTGGTCCTCTACCGGTTCGGCGAGATGCTCGAGGCTTTCCTCGGGCGGCTCAGGATGCTGGGCCTGTACCTGGCGTCGCTCCTCGCCGGATCCCTGGGAGCCGTGCTCATCTCCCCCATGGCGCTCACCGCTGGTGCTTCGGGGGCGGTGTTCGGGCTGGTGGCGGCGGCGGCCATCGGGTTGCGGCAGCGGGGGGTGGACGTGTGGCAGAGCGGGGTGGGGCCACTCATCGCAGTGAACCTCGTGCTCACCTTCGCGGTTCCCGGCATCTCGATCGGCGGCCATGTTGGGGGTCTGGTGGGGGGAGCGGTGGTCGGAGCCGCGATGCTGCGGTCGCCGCTCGACCGGCGGTCGGTTGCCCAGGGCGTCGCCATTGCCGTCGTCGTGGCCGTGGCCTGCGCGGCCGGCGCAGTCGTGGCCGCCGGGACCTCGTAGCGAGCGGGAGGAGGAGGAGATGGCTGTCGAAGCCCGGCGCCGGTGGGCTGCGCTCGCGGCCGGGCTCCTGGCCATGGCCGCCACCCCCGCCGTGGGAGCGTCGCCGCCCCCCGACGACCCCCTCTTCCCCGAGCAGTGGAATTTGCCGCTGATCCAGGTTCCCGAGGCATGGCGGGTCTCCACCGGCGTGGGAGCGACGGTGGCGGTGCTCGACACAGGCGTCGCCTTCGAGGACTACGACGACGCCAGGTTCTCCTACCGGAAGGCGCCGGGGTTCTCCGCTACCCGGTTCGCGCCCGGCTACGACTTCGTCGACGACGACGAGCACCCGAACGACAACGTCAACCCTGCCGCGCCCCACGAGCCGGCGCATGGAACGCACAAGGCGGCGGTCATCGCCGAGACGGTCAACGAGGGGAGAGGAGCGGCGGGCGTCGCCCCCGGAGCCACCATCATGCCGGTGCGGGTGCTGGACTGGGAGGGCGCCGGTGACGTGGCCGCCATCGCTTCGGGCATCCGCTTCGCCGCCGATCATGGGGCTCAGGTGGCGGTGATGAGCCTCACCGGGACCGATTCCGGCCCGGTGGGAGAGGCGGTGAGGTACGCCGCCGGCAAGGGGATGATCATGGTCGCCCCCAGCGGGAACGACGGAGCGGGGAACGTCTCCTTCCCCGCTTCGGATCCGGACGTGATCGGGGTCGGTGCCGTGACGGCCGATCGCAGGCGGGCCTATTACTCGAACTACGGCGACGAGCTCGATCTGGTGGCTCCCGGCGGCGACCTGAGCGCCGACCACACCGGTGACGGCGAACCCGACGGCATCCGCCAGCAGAGCTTCGTCGGGACCCTCGACGGCTTCTGCCACTGCCAGGTGGAGGGGACGTCGGCGGCCGCTCCCCACGTCGCGGCCGTGGCCGCCCTCCTGGTGGGATCAGGGCTGGCCACCACGGCCGCCCAGGTGCGCCACGCGCTGGTGTCGTCGGCCCTCGACCTCGGGCCGCCGGGGCGGGATCCCGAGTTCGGGGCCGGACTGGTGCAGGCGTCGGGGGCCCTGGCGGCAGCGGCGGCCGTCGCCGCCGACCTGTCGGTGACGCTGGCGCAGCAGCCGGAAGCGGCGCCCGCCGGTACTCCCGTCGTCTCCATCGTCACCGTGTCCAACGCAGGGCCGGCGGCCGCCACCGGGGTGGCGGCCACTGCCACGCTTTCGACCGGGGCGGTGGTCGGCGAGGTCGCTCCCAGCCAGGGGAGCTGTGAGATCTCCGGATCCACGGCGACCTGCCCCATGGGCAGCCTGGCCGCCGGCGCCACCGCGACCCTGACGATCGTGGCCACGCCGGGGACGGAGCGGGCGCTCATCCGCTCCGTCTCGGTGCGGGGGAACGAGGGCGACGGGCGACGCAACAACAACACCGTGCCTCCTGGCGCCTACGACCCCGCCGACCCGAAGATCGCGTCCGCGGGGCTGCAACCACCGGAGGGGCCGGAGAAAGCCCGTGGCTCGGACACAGGGCTTCCCGCTCTGGGAAAGCCGTCGGTGGTGCTGGGCGGTGTCGCCGCCGCCCTGGGCACAGCCCTGGTGTGGCGGCGCCGCGGTGGTCGCCGGCGGCGCGGGAATCCAGGAGCGCGCCGCAGGGGGCGTGCTACATATACTGAGCAACCTCGTTAGCCAAAGGAGACGCCATGACCCTGCAGTTCGTCGTCATCGGCCTGATCGTCGTGCTCGTCGCCGTCGCTGCGATCGTAGGAACCAAGGACCTCCGCAAGTAGCGGGCGCCCTTGGCCGAGGCTAGGAGGCGCGCCTGCCCGCGGATCGGGCTCGGCGTCGCTCCCGCGCCGAGGTGCCGGCCCAGACCCCGTACTGCTCGCCGGCGCCGTAGGCCGCGCACTCCTCCCGCACGGCACACCGCTCGCACACGGCGGCTGCCGGCTTGACCGACTCCCCCTCCTCGGGGAACCAGCTGACCTCCGGGTGCTCGCGGCACAGGGCGTCGGCCATCCACGCCGGCCGGCCCAACAAGATGTCGAGCACCTCGCTGACGTCGCTGTGGTCGCCGCCGGGACCGAGGCCACCGGTCGTGCCATCGGGACGCAGGCTGTAGGGCGTCGTCCATTCCACGACCACAGCGTATTGGAGTCCCGACCGCTACAGGGATTTTCCGACCCAAACCGGCGGGAAAACTTGCATTTTCCGCCAACCAGAGGCGGTGCCCCCGGTGGGACTCGGACCCACACTGAGCCGCTTTTAAGGCGGTTCCCTCTGCCGGTTGGGGTACGGGGGCCGTGGCCAGGCTAGGCGCCGGGGCCCCGCCGAACCTGCACCGGATCTCCACATCGGCCCGGGGAATTCTGCAACGTAGCGTTCCTACACTCGCCCACGTGGTCCAGCGCCGGCGCAGCATCCTCGTGATCGAGGACGAAGAACCCATCGCTGAGGCGGTGGCGGCCCGGTTGCGCAGCGAGGGCTTCGACGTGACGGTGGCGGCCGACGGCGCCGGCGGTCTGGCCCTGGCCGACCGGCTGCGGCCGGACCTGGTGGTGCTCGACCTCATGCTCCCGGGCATCGACGGGCTCGAGGTGTGCCGGCGCCTGCAGCGCGACCAGCCGGTGCCGGTGCTGATGCTCACGGCCCGCGACTCCGAGACGGACCTTCTCGTGGGGCTGGCGGTGGGGGCCGACGACTACCTGACCAAGCCGTTCAGCCCCCGCGAGCTGGTGGCGCGGATCCGAACGATCCTGCGCCGCGTCGACCGGGCCTCCGAGCAGACGCAACGACCGCTGCGACTGGGCGAGGTGGAGGCCGACCCGGCCACCCGACGTGTCTGTCGCGCCGGGCACACGGTCCATCTCACCCCCACCGAGTTCGACCTGCTCTACGTCCTGGGCAGCCGGCCGGGAACCGTGTTCACCCGGGAACGGCTGCTGGCCGAGGTGTGGGGCTACCGCGACGGCTCCGGGGCCCGAACCGTCGACTCCCACATCCGGGCGCTGCGCAACAAGTTGGGCGCCGGCCTCATCCGCACCGTGCACGGCGTCGGCTACGCGGCCGAGCGTCCCCCCGGCACACGCGACGAAGAGCCCGGCTGATGCGGCCCCTGGACCGGATCTCGTCGATCAAGCTCAAGCTGGGACTGCTCATCGTCGGCGCCGTGGTCGTCACGCTGGCTGTCAACGAGGTAGGTCTGCGCTGGAACGTGAAGCCTGTGACCAGGGCCGGAGTGGCGGCCCTGATCGCCTTGGCCATGGTGCAGGTGCTGGCCCGGGGCATGACGTCGCCCCTGCGGGAGATGGCCGCTGCTGCCGGGGCCATGGCCAAGGGTGAGCACGGCCGGCGGGTGACCGCGAGCTCCAGGGACGAGGTGGGAGAGCTGGCCCGGGCCTTCAACGCCATGGCCGCGGAGCTCGAGGAGGTGGACCGCCTGCGCCGGGACCTCGTGGCCAACGTGAGCCACGAGCTGCGCACGCCGATAAGCGCCCTGCAGGCCGTGCTCGAAAACGTCGTGGACGGCGTGGAACCCGCCGCGCCCGAGACCCTGTCCGCCATGCTCAAGCAGGTCGAGCGGCTCGGTCGCCTAGTCACCCAACTTCTCGACCTCTCCCGCCTGGAGTCCGGGTCGATCCCGTTGCAGATGGAGGACTTCGAGCTGCAGGGGGTGCTCGAGGATGCGGCCCAGGAATGCCGACTGCACGCACCCCACGTGCAGCTGGCCGTGTCTGTCGATCCCCCCGGTCTGGCCGCCCATGGCGATCCGGAGCGGGTGCACCAGGTGATCGCCAACCTCCTGGAGAACGCCGTGCGCCACTCACCCTCCGGCGGCGGCGTCCAGCTCTCGGCCCGGCGGGAGCGCGACCAGGTGGTGATCGCAGTGGCCGACGAGGGACCGGGCATCGCCGAGGCGGACGCCGGCCGGGTCTTCGAGCGCTTCTACCGGGCCGACGCAGCCCGAGCCTCCAGTTCGGGGGGCGCCGGCCTAGGCCTGTCCATCGTGCGCTGGATCGTCGACCTGCACGGCGGCCAGGTCCGGCCCGAGCGGCGCGAGCCGCACGGATGCCGGATGGTCGTCGTGCTTCCGGGAGGAGCCCCATGAGCCTGACCGACGAGCGACAGCCCGGCCCGCAGCAGTGGACGGGCTGGGTCGACCTGGGTTGTCTGAGGCCACCCGACCGGCGCGTGGTGGCGGCGGTGGTGGCCGGCGCGGTCGGGACCGACCTGGCCCTGCGCAGCGACGTCACCGGCCTGGCCGGCGGCCTGCTGCCTGCGCTGGTGGCCGTCGGGCTGCTGGCTTCGGGCCGGGTGGTCAACGGCCGGGCCCGGCCGGTGCTCGCCCTGGCCCCGCTGTTCGGGCTCTGGCTGGCGGTCCGGGTGAGCCCGTGGCTCCTCCCGCTGGACGTGCTGGCCGCCGCTGCCCTCCTGGCGCTGGGGGCGTCCCTGGCCCGCCGGGGGGACCCCACCGACCTGTCGATCCCCGACCTGTGCGGCCGTGCCCTCCACACCCTGGCCCACGGCGTTCTGGCGCCGGGGTTCCTGCTGGGCGGGCTCTCTCAGCGGCGGAGCGCAGGGCCGAGCGCCACCGGCGCCGTCGTCAGGGGCTGCCTCCTCGCGGCGCCGCTGATCAGCCTGCTCGCGCTGCTGCTGGGGTCCGCCGATCCCGTCTTCGCATCGTTCTTCCGGTTGCCCACGTCCGGCACCGACGTCTTCGCCCACCTGGTGTTCCTGGCCATGGGAGCTGTGGGAGTCGCCGGGCTGTTGCGCATGGCCTCGGCCCCGCCCTTCGAGCTGCCCGCCGGCGGGGGGCCACGTCCGCTGGGCGCGGTCGAAGCCACCACCGTGCTCGGCGCCCTCGTCGGGTTGTTCGGGGCCTTCACCGCCACGCAGGTGCTGGCCGTGGTCGGGGGCGCCGGCTATGTGGCCCGCACCGCCGGCCTCAGCTACGCCGACTACGCCCGCAGTGGCTTCTTCCAGTTGTTGGCGGTGGCCGCCATCACCCTTGGGGTGCTGGTGGTCCTGCGGGCGGCAACCAGTCTCGACAGCGCCAACCACCGCCGGCGGTTCCTGGTGCTGGGGGAGGTGGCGGTGGCGCTGACGCTGGTCATCGTGGCCGGCGCCGTCCGGCGACTGTGGCTGTACGAACAGGCCTATGGGCTCACCATGCTGCGGCTCTGCAGCACGTTGTTCGCGCTGTGGATCGGAGCCGTCTTCGTCCTCCTGGCTGCCTCACTGGGGGGAACCGGGGCCCGGCGGGCATGGCTGGCGCCGGCGGCGGGGAGCCTCGCCCTGGCCGGCCTCCTCATCACCAACGTGGTCAACCCCGAAGCCGTGGTCGTTCGCCGCAACGTCGAGCGCTTCGGGTCGTCGCCGGAGCTGGACGCCCGCTACCTGGTCGAGCTGTCCGACGACGCCGTGCCCGAGTTGGTGCGGTCGCTGCCCCGCCTGGACCCCGAATCGGCGGCGTTCGTTCGGGACGCCGTGTGCTCCGGCGAGCGGGAGCCAGGCGGCGGGTTGTGGGGGTACAACGCCAGCCGCCGCGCTGCGCTGGAGGCCCGACGGGCCGCCTGCCCCGGCCCGGAGGCGTGAGCCTCGACGCGCCCGGATCAGGGCACCGCCGCCGACGGCGGGAAAGACTGATGCCATGGGTCTCGACCGGTACCAGTCGATGCGGGACTTCGACAGGACCCAGGAGCCGTCCGGCACCACCGACCCCCATCTCTCCGACCACGAGCGCCAGGGCCGGCCCCGCTTCGTGGTCCAGGAGCACCACGCCACCTCGTTGCACTGGGACTTCCGCCTGGAGCGGGGGGGAGTGCTGGTGTCGTGGGCGGTGCCCCGCGGCATCCCCCCGGACCCGAGGGTCAACCACCTGGCCGTTCACACCGAAGACCATCCGCTCAGCTACTACGACTTCGAAGGTGAGATCCCCAAGGGTGAGTACGGGGGCGGAAAGGTCATCCTGTGGGACCAGGGCACCTACCGGGAGGAGAAGTTCTCGGACCGGGAGGTGATGGTCGTCCTCGACGGGCAGCGGGCCAGGGGCCGCTACGTGCTGTTCCACACCGACGCCAAGAACTGGATGATGCACCGCATGGACCCGCCGGAGGACCCTGCCCGCGAGCTCATGCCGTCGGACGCACGGCCCCTCGACCCCGTGACTGCGGCCCTCCCGAGCGACGCCGGCGGGTGGCGGTTCTCGGTTGCCTGGGGGGGCACCCGCGCCGCGGTGGCGGTGGACGGTGGCCGGTGCGTGGCCCGCACGTCCGCCGGCGAGGAAGTGACGAAGCGGTGGCCGGAGCTGGGTGCCTTCGGCCGGGCGGTGGGCGCCCTGCCGGTGGTCTTCGTGGGCGAGCTCGTGCGGCCCGGGCCCAAGGCGCCGGCCACCCTCTTCATCGAGGACATCACCTGGCTCGACGGCCATTCCACCGCGCCTCTGGCCTTTTCCGACCGTCGGGCGCTACTCGAGGGCCTCGAGCTGGAAGGCGACGCCTGGAAGACCGCCCCCCTCTACGACGACGGCGCCGTGCTCCTGGATGCCGCCCGGGCCCAGGGTCTCGCCGGCGTGCTGGCCTTCCGCACCGCAGCGCCCTTGGAGCCACCACGCCTGGTCCCGATCTCCTCCCGCTGAAACAGCCGCGGTGACCGGCCGGACCAATGTCGCCTTCCCCCACCTCGAGCTGCGGCTGTCGGGACGCGGCGCCCACTGCCCTCCGCCGGGGTGGGACGGACCGCTTCGTCCTTAATGGGAACTTGCTGCTACGGCGCCTACTCCTAGCGCCTGTAGGTCGGTCACTATGGCCCTCCGGCCCGGCGGCCCGGGGAGGTCTCAATGGCAACGGACGCAATCCACCTCGACGACGCCGCGCTGGTGCTGGCGGTGCAGCACGGCGACTCCGAGGCCTTCGCGGCACTGTTCGAACGCCACCACGACCACGTCCGGCGGGTGTGCGCCCGGCGGTTGAACAACCCGATCGAGGCCGACGAGGTCGCCCAGGCCGCGTTCGTGCGGGCCTTCGAGCGGATCCACCAGTGTACCGGCGAGCGTCGGTTCGGGGCGTGGGTGCAGGTCATCGCCTCCCGGTTGTGCTCGGACACCTGGAGGGGGAGCCTGCGGACGATCTCGCTCGACGCAGCCCTGGCGGGGGAGCCGGCACCGGGGCCGGACGAGTGCGAGGAGGCGGTGCTGCGGGCCGAGCAGGCGGCGGCCGTGCGGCAGGCACTGGACACCCTTCCCCCGCGGCAGCGCCAGGTGATCGTCGCCCGCGACATCGACGGGCGCCGCCCCGGCGAGATCGCCGGTGCGCTGGCCGTGTCGGTGGGGGCGGTCGACTCGCTGCTCCTGCGGGCGAGACGGCGGATGATGCTGGCGTACCGGGCCAGCAGCCCCGAACAGGGGGCCGCGTCTGCTTCGGCCACCGCCGCTTCGGCCACCGCCGGCTCCGCCGCCGCCGGCCCGTTCGGCCGCGCCGTCGAGTCACTGACGGGGCTGTTCAACGCCGGGGTGGCCAACGTGGCCTCGGCGCTGGGGCTGGCACCGCCGGGCGGGGTCCCGCGGGTGGTGGGAGGCGTGGTGGCCGGAGCCCTGCTGTTGGCACCGCTGGCCGTGGTGGAGGACCGGCACCGGCCGGTGCCCGACGTGGTGGCGCCGGCAGCCGGCCTTCCCGGAGGTGGGGGAGGGCTGGACCTCGGGTCGGCGCTGCCCGTGCCGCCCCCTCCGGCCCTGCCGCCGTCCCCGCCCAGCGTCGGCCCCGACGGTGCAGCAGCCCCCGCCGGCGCCGGCCTTGCGGCCGCGGCTCCCGCGGGGCCGGAGGCAATGGTCGAGGGTGCCCCCCCGGCCGCAGCCCCTCGCTCGCCCCTGCCGCCCGTCGTGGCCGAGGTGCCGGCGGCGGTGGCCGAGGTTTCGGCGGTGGTGGCGGAGATCGAGGGGGCCGTCACCGCCGCCGTGCACGACGTCGGCTCGCGTCTGCCGCGACCCTTGCGGCCACCCCGGATCCGCTGACGCCGACCGGGACACGGGCGCGAGAAAGAGGGCCCGGCGCCGTTGAGGGTGCATGACCAACCACGACCGCAACCCGGCTCAGGGGGCGCCACCCCGCCGGCGTCACCGCACCCTCGTCGTTGCCGTATCCGTGCTCGCCTTCGCCCTGATGCCCAGGGCCGCCCAGGCGTCGGATGATCCGTCCTATGCCAAGCAGTGGGCACTCCCCAAGATCGGTGCGCCGGCGGCCTGGACGACCACCACCGGCCACGGTGTCCGCATCGGCATCGTCGACACCGGGATCGACCTGGTCCACGAGGACCTGGCCGGCGCCGTGGTGGCCCACACCAGCTGCATCGGATCGGGCGGTGACCCGTCCCGGTGCAAGGGCTCGGCGCAGGACGACCACGGCCATGGAACCCACGTCGCCGGCATCGCCGCCGCCCGCAAGGACAACGGTCTCGGCATCGCCGGCGTGGCCCCCGGTGCCGAACTGGTCGTCGTCAAGGCCCTGGATGCGAAGGGTTCAGGCACCACCGAGGACATCAACGGTGGCATCAGGTGGGCCGTCGACAACGGGGCGCGGGTGGTGAACCTGAGTCTCGGGGGCAACTTCCTCATCACCAGCCTGTTCGGCACCCCGCTCTCCGACGGGATCTCCTACGCCTGGTCGAAGGGAGCGGTGGTGGTGCTGGCGTCGGGAAACAGCAACCTCCTGGGCCTGGGGATCGGCAGCTCCGATTACGGGAAGCTGCCGGCCATCGTGGTGGGCGCGACACGCCCCGACGACCGGGTGGCGAGCTACTCGAGCCCGACCGGCAACGCCCGGTGGTCGATCCTTGCGCCGGGCGGCGCGGGAACGGGGACAGCGGGCTCTGACGTCCTTTCCGCCTACTGGCGCCCGGGCCAGGCCAACCAGTACGCGGCGCTGGCCGGCACCTCGATGGCGACGCCGCACGTGGCCGGTGCGGCCGCGTTGGTGCTGAGCCGGGGCTCGACGCCCGACGCTGCCGTGCAACGGATCCTGGAGACCGCGGACCGTCGGGTTCCGTGCGGCTCGGGCAGCCCGACCTGCAGGGGCCGCCTCGACGTAGCCGCAGCCGTGGCCGAGGCACCCCCTACGGCTGGTGACCCGCCGCCGTCGGGGGGGCTGCTCGACGGCTTGCTCGGCCTCGGCGCCCTGCGCCTCTTCGGCTGAGGGTGCCGCTGCTCCCCGCCACGAGCTAACCCCGCTTCTCCTCGACCGGACCGCCCAGCGCCAGCCAGACCGCCTGGGTGTTGTCATAGAGCTGATCCGGTAGCGACTCCAGGGCCCGGATGACCGACTGCGGCGCGAAGTTCTCGACCGCGGAGGTGGCCAGCTGCTGGGGCCGGGCCGGGAACACCGCCGGTTCGATGAATCGGGCCAGCTCGGCCCGTCGGTCGGCGTCGTGGTCGTCGAGCACGCCCGGCACCGCCTGGACCACGTCGGGCCGACTGTCGGTGGGGCGGAGCGCATCTCGGGCATCCTCACCGGCGCGGGTGTCCTTCTGAAGGTCGTCGTCGACCCGGGCGCCGTGCTTGTCGCTCATTTCCATGCTCAACCGTTACCCGTTCAAGGCGCTGCCAACTCGTCCAGCACCACGGCCCCGACGGCCAGGCCCAGGACGGCGAGGAGTGCCCCTGCCAGTCCGAACAGCTCGAGCCCGGCAAATCCGCCGGCGGTGGTGAGGAAAGGACCGACCCTCACCGTCCGCCGTTCGAGGGGTCGCTGGAGGACCAGGTACTCGAAGACCTCATAGGCCATGAACACGACGGCGACGGCGGCGCCGGCTGCGGGGTCGGCCGCCGTCGCCAGCAGCACGATCGGGAGCGCTCCCACCACCGCGCCGAGCACAGGGACGGCGTCCCACAGAGCCACCCATACCGCGAGAGGCGCGGGACCGGGAACGTCGAAGGCACGAGCCACCCCGTAGCCGAGCAATCCCGCCAGCCCGCTCATGACCAGCGTCCCGCGCGCGTAGCCGAAGGCCCGGCGGTACACGGCACCGGCGACCGCGCTGGCGCGGGCTCGGGTCCCTTCGTCGTGGAGCTGACGAGCGGCTCCCGCAGCCAACCTCGGCCCGTGCAAGAGGAAGAACAAGGTCAGTACGGCCACGGCCAGAAAGGCCAGACCGCGGGTCGCCGCGGCCCGCACCGCCTCGGCCGGGGTGCCGCCCCGGAGCCGCTCGGGGACGCTATCGACGAACCCGGCGACCCGTTCGCTCAGGTCGAGCTCGGTGGCCGCCTCGGAGAACCGGCCCGAGCGTTCGAGCTCGGCCGCCAGCCTCGGGGCTTGACGTTGCAGGTTCCGGGTCTCGCGCACCAGCCCGCCGACCAAGCCGTAGCCGACGCCGCCGATGGCGACCAGCGTGGTCACGGCCACGAGCAACACCGCCAGCCCCCGGGGCATGCGCCGCTCCAGCCATTCGACCGCAGGATGAAGGAGGGCGGCGACCGAGGAGGCGATGAGCGCCCAGGCCACCACCCGCTCCGCGCTGGCCAGCACCCGCAGGAGGACCAAGGTGATGCCGACCACGGCCACGGCCAGGGCCACCGATCGACCTGTGACCCGCAGCCGCTCAGGAGGGCGCGGCGCGCCAGCCGTCTCGGGCGAGTCGGGCATGCGCCGGTACAGTACCGACGTGGCTGCCTCGACCGGCGCCGATGCGCCGGCGGTCGACCTGGACTGGCGGACGCTTGGGTGGCTGGGCCTGTCGGTGGCCGGCCTGGTGCTGCTGAGCGGGCTGGCCCGGTCGATCCCCCGCACGCTGGCCGCGATGGGAGTGGCCGGCGTCCTGGCTGTCGGGCTCAACCCGTTGGTGGTCGGCCTGACGGAGCGCCTGCGGCTGTCCAGGGCCGGAGCTCTTGCGGTGGTGCTCGGTGGCTTCACCACGGCCGTGGTCGTGGTGGGCCTGGTGCTGGTCCCGCCGGTGAGCCGCCAGGCCCGGGACCTGACGGCTGATCTGCCGGCGGTTCTCGACGACCTCGGCGACCTGCCGGTGGTGGGCGACCGGCTCGAGGAGGCCGGCGTTCCCGACCGCATGGAGGCCGCCCTGCAGGAGCTCCCGGAGCGGTTGTCGGGAAAGGACACGCCCCTCGTACGCATCGGTCGCCGGGCCGCCGACGGGTTGCTGGCGGCGGTGGTCACGCTGCTGTTCGCGGTGACACTGCTGTTGGACGGGGAGCGACTGGTTCGGGCGGCGCGGCGGCTGGTGCCGGCGTCCCGGCGCCTGCGGGCCGACCGCATCGCCCATTTGAGCTACGGCGTCGTCGGCCGCTACGTGGCCGGGTCGTTGCTGGTGGCCGGCGTGGCCGGTATCGCCACGCTCACGGGCGGTCTGGTGCTGGGCGTGCCCCTGGCTCCGCTGGTGGCGCTGTGGGTGATGGTCTGGAACCTCGTGCCCCAGATCGGCGGGGCCGTCGGTGGCATCCCGTTCGTGCTCCTGGGGTTCACCCGCGGCGCGGCGACGGGGCTGGCCTGCGCCGCGTTCTTCGTCGTCTACCTGCAGATCGAGAACAACGTGCTGGGCCCCCTACTGGTGGGCCAGTCCGTCAAGCTGTCGCCGCCGGCCACCATGACCGCGGCCCTGGTCGGGGTCTCCGCCGGCGGAGTGGTGGGTGCACTGCTGGCCGTTCCACTCCTGGGGGCGGCCAAGGCCATCTACCTCGAGGTGCGCCCGGTCCGAGCCGAGTCGCAGCCAGATGCCGTGCCCGGCGACCTCCCGCCCGACGACCTCCCGCGGGGGGACCTCCCGCCCGACGACGAGGTCAGGGTGACTCGGTGATGTGCATGGCCGACTCCTCGGCCGTCATCGCCCCCTCGTCGGGGATCAGGAGGGCCAACTCGTCCTTTTCGACGTCCACCGCGTCGACGTCGCCACCACCGGGCGCCACCAGGCGGCCCCCCATCAGGTCGTTGTCGTCGAGATCGGATCCCAGGATGTCGTCGATGTCCGGCTCCGGCTCCTCCCGGCGCACCCGCTCGGCCAGAGGCTCCTCCTGGCGCTCCTCGGCGGCGGTGACGCCGAACTCGTCGACGCCCTGGGGGTAGTCCCGCGGCGGGATCTGGCCCTCGTCCTGGTTGATGGGCGCCTCGAGATCGGGGATGCCCTCGGCGTCCATCTCGTTGCCTCGGTCGTAGGGCAGGTTGCCTTCCATGGCCCGACCATACCCACCGCCCGTTCAGCGCAACAGGGCGAGCGCACGGGCGACCGCTTCTGCGGCATCGCCCGCCACGTCGACCCCCGGCAGGTCCCAGGTGGCGAGGCCGACCACGGGTGTCCGTGTCTTGAGCGCGAAGCCGATCTCGCTCAGGGTGCCGAACCCACCTCCGACGGCGATGAGCACGTCACTGGCCCGCACCACCAGGACGTTGCGGGCCTCGCCCAGCCCGGTGGCGATGGCGACGTCCAGCCACCGGTTGCCCTCGGCGCGGTCGGTTCCGGGAAGCAGACCGACGGTGGTCCCGCCCCCGGCCTTGGCGCCCCGGCAGGCTGCCTCCATGACGCCGCCCAGCCCGCCCGACACCACCACGCCACCCGCCCCCGCGACGGCCCGGCCGACCTCCTCGGCCGCGGCCAGAACCGCCTCGTCGGCCTCGGCCGAGCCGGCTCCGACCACTCCGACGTAGACGGCCATGGCTGCAAGACTGCCGCGTCATGAGCGAAGAGGAAACGACCGTCTGGTTCAACCCCAGCTGCTCCAAGTGCAGGGGGGCGCGCGACCTGCTCTCCGAACAGGGCGTCGAGGCCAACTACCTGGAGTACCTGCAGCAGGCCCCCAGCCGCGCCGAGCTCGAGCGTGTCATGGGCCTGCTGGGCATCGACGACCCCCGCCAGATGATGCGCACCGGTGAGCCGGTCTACGCCCAGTTGGGGCTGGACGCCGCCGACCGCGACCGGCTCCTCGACGCCATGGTGGACCATCCCGTCCTGATCGAGCGCCCGGTGGTGATCCGGGGTGACCGGGCCGTGATCGGCCGGCCGCCCGAGCGGGTCCTCGAGCTGCTGGAACCCTGACCACGGCGGCCGAGCCGGCCGCTGAAAGGGCGGGAACCACCTGGCCGGCGGAGATCAGCGGGTCGCTCTGGCCGTCCCCTTGGGCGCCTGGGCCCGGCCTTTCCCGTCGATCCTCTGGCCGGCCCGACTGCGCTCCTCGGAGACCCGGGCCTTGCCCACCTGCACGAGCCGCATCACGGTGACCAGTGCCAGTCCCCCCACCAGGTTGCCCAAAGTCGACCACGCCAGCACCCCGAGCCAGTCGAGGTAGCCGAAGGGTGCCCCCGCCTGCAAGGCCGCGAACATGATCAGTGAGACCACGATGGCGTGGAACAGCGAGCCGGCGGCCAGCAGGAAGGCGGCGGCCACGGCGGCCACGAGCTTCCCGGGCATGGAGTCGGTCCCCCGCTGCATCCAGGTCATGAGGGTGATGATGCTGCCGCCGAGGACAGCGGCGGCGAAGGACTCGCGGCCTATCCCGACCCGGGTGTAGTGGGTGCCCAGGCGGATGGCGGTCTCGTGCACCTGGGGGACGCCGATCGAGACGACCGCCATCATGATCCAGCCCCCGGCCAGGTTCGTCAGCCCGGTCCCGGCCCACAGGCGGACCACCGCCATCGGACTGGCTCGACCGGCGGCCACGGCCATGACGGGCACCAGGAAGTTCTCGGTGAACAGCTCGCTGCTGGCCAGCGTCAGCGCGATGAAGCCGATCCCGAAGGCCAGCCCTCCGAGCAGGGCGCTGCCGGTGACCTCCTCTACCAGGAACAGCGCGAGCACCCCCATGCCGACGTCGAACCCTCCGACGGCACCGGTGGCGAGCAGCGTCGGCCAGTTGCGGCCGAGCCGCTCCTCGCCCTGTTCCAGAGATCGTCGAAAGGTCGAAGTCAGCTCCTCCGTCATGTCGATGCCATACCCACGATGGCCAGCTTCTGAGGCACCCCCGCCGGTCGTGGCCGAACGTGAGCTGGCCGAGGACGACCCCCAGGCGCTTGCGTCCACTGCTTCGCGGGGGCCGTCGGTACCGCCTACCGTGGTGGCGAGATGAACCAGGTCCTCAAGAGCAACGACCTCTGCTGGTGCGGAAGCGGCCGCAAGTTCAAGCGCTGCCACAAGGCGGCGGCCGACCGCGTCCGGCCCGGGCGCGTCACGCCGATGCGGCCGGTGCCACCCGAGATCCCCCGGCCGCCGTACGCCGAGACGGGGGAGGTCGAGCGCCGGCCCGAGCCGAGGGTCAAGACAGCCGATGTGCTGGCCCGGATGCGGGTGGCCGGTCGGGTGGCGGCGGAGATCCTCCAGGTGGTGGGGGCGGCGGTGCGGCCCGGTGTCACCACCGAAGAGCTCGACGCCCTGGCGCACGAGGAGTACCTGAGGCGCGGCGCCTACCCCAGTCCCCTCAACTACCACGGCTACCCCAAGTCGATCTGCACCTCCGTCAACGAGGTGATCTGCCACGGGATCCCCGACGACCGGAGGCTCGCCGACGGCGACATCGTCAACGTCGACGTCACCGCCTATGTGGACGGCGTCCATGGCGACACCAACGCGACTTTCCTGGTGGGCGAGGTCGACGAGGCGTCGCGGCGGCTGGTGCAGGTGACCCGCGAGTGCCTCGACCTCGGGATCGCCGCCGTCCGCCCCGGGCGGCCACTCTCCGACATCGGCCGGGCCATACAGGAGCACGCCGAAGCGCAGGGCTACGGGGTCGTGCGCTCGTTCATCGGCCACGGCATCGGCGAGCAGTTCCACACCGACCTGCACATCCTGCACTACTACGAGCCGCGGCTGACCACCGAGATGGAGCCGGGGATGACCTTCACCATCGAGCCCATGATCACCATGGGCGACTGGCGCCACCGGATGTGGGACGACGGCTGGACCGCGGTGACGGTGGACCTGAAGCGGACGGCGCAGTTCGAACACACTTTGGTGGTGACCGGGGACGGTGCCGACGTCCTCACCGACCTGTCGTCGGTGAGCAGCGCCCTCAGTTGACCCGGCCTGCCCCGGTGTAGTCGGAACGGTAGATCGACGCGTAGCGCACCGGCGTGCCGGTCTGGGAGGCCTCGATCATCTGACCGTTGCCGATGTAGAGGCCGACGTGGTGGATGGGGTCGCCGTAGAACAGCAGATCTCCCGGCTTGATGTCGGTGATGTCGACCCGACTGGTGGCCGACCACTGCGCCCTCGACGAATGGGGCAGTGACTTGCCGCCGGCGCGCCACGACCACAGGGTGAGCCCGCTGCAGTCGAAGCTGTCGGGGCCGGAGGCCCCCCATTCGTAGGGCTTGCCGATCTGGCGCCGGGCCTCGGCGATGGCCGCGTCGGCGCCCGCCGACGGGGGTGGTGCGGAGCCCGAGCCACCCCCCGCCGCAGGCGGTTTCGTCGTCGTGGTGGTGGTGGGGGGGCGCAACGTCGTGGTGGTGGCCCGGGCGATGGTCCCCGACGGGCTGGCGGGAGCCGCGGTGGTCGCCGGCGTGGCACGAGCCCGCGCCGCGGCTTCACGGGCGGCGGCCTCGCGTGCGGCGGCCTCGCGTGCGTCTGCCTCCTGGCGCGCCCGGCGCGCCGCCAGCTCGGCCTGGGCCCGCCTGGCCTCCTCCTCAGCGCGGCGCTGCGCCTCGGCCGCCACCAGGCCGGCCAACTCTCCTTGGACCTTGGCCAGCGTCTCCCGCTGGGTCGCCTCCGCCGCGGCCGCCTCCTGCCGCTTCCTCTCCGCCACGGCCGCCATCGCCGCCGCTTCCGCCTGGGCCTGGTCCAGGACCTGTTGCTGGTCCTGCAGCCTCAGCCGAACGCTGCGCAGCTCGTCGAGGGTCTCGACGCTGCCGGCGGTCACCGTCATCACGTACTGCGTCCGCACCGCCAGCTCCTCGGTGCTGCGGGTGTTGATGAGCAGCTCGAGGGCCTGGCTCGACCCCCCCCGGATGTAGGCCTGTACCGACTGTTCCTTGAGACGGCGCTTGATGCGGCCCACCTGCTCGTCCGTGCGGCTCACCTTGACCCGGGCCGCGGCCACCTCCTCGGCAATCCCCGCTATGCGGACCCGCGCCTCGTCGTAGTCCTCGGCCAGCATGCTCACCCGCCTGCTCTGCTGCTCGAGCTCGCGGGCGATGCGGGCCGCCTCCTCCTTCTTCTCGCTGATCGGGTCGCCGGCGGCGGGACTGGCAAAGACTGTGGGCACGAGGAGGGCCAGCGCCAAGAGGGCGCCCGCCCGCCTCTCGCTGAGACGGGTCACAGGGGAAGTGTCACCTTTTGGTCGAGCTGAGGCCCAAGGCTACCGTTCAAAGGTGGTCGAGTACCGAACCGAGCGCGACACGATGGGCGAGGTCCTGGTGCCGGCGGCGGCCAAGTGGCGGGCCCAGACCCAGCGGGCGGTGGAGAACTTCCCCATCTCCGGAGTCCCCCTCGACCCGACGCTGATCCGGGCACTCGCCGCCGTCAAGGGTGCCGTCGCCCTGCAGAACGGGCGCCGGCGGGCCATACCCAAGGCCAAGGCACAGGCCATCGCCGCCGCGGCCGCGGAGGTCTTCGCCGGGCGGTGGAGCGCCGAGTTCCCCATCGACGTCTTCCAGACCGGCTCGGGCACCTCGTCGAACATGAACATGAACGAGGTGCTGGCCACTTTGGCCGAAGAGCGCCTCGGCCAGCCGGTGCACCCCAACGATGACGTCAACATCCCGCTGTCATCCAACGACGTGTTCCCGTCCGCCATCCACGTGGCCGCCGCCCTGTCGATGCAGCAGGACCTGTTGCCGGCGCTGCGCCACCTGGCGGCCGGACTGCGCAAGAAGTCCAAGCAGTTCGCCAAGGTGGTCAAGGCGGGCCGCACCCACCTCATGGATGCGGTGCCCGTCACCCTCGGCCAGGAGTTCGGCGGTTACGCGACCCAGGTGGAACAGGGCGTGGAGCGCATCGAGGCGGTGCTGCCGCGGGTCGGTGAGCTGCCTCTCGGGGGGAGCGCCGTCGGAACCGGGCTCAACGTTCCCAAGGGTTTCGCCGCCGCCGTCGTCGCCAGGCTGGCAGCCGACCTCGAGCTTCCCCTCACCGAAGCCCCCGACCACTTCGCCGCGCAGTCGTCGCGCGACCCGCTGGTGGAGGCATCAGGCCAGTTGCGGACCATCGCGGTGGCGCTGACGAAGATCGCCAACGACCTGCGCTGGATGGGTTCTGGCCCCCGTACCGGGCTGGCCGAGATCTTCCTTCCCGACCTCCAGCCCGGAAGCTCGATCATGCCCGGCAAGGTCAACCCGGTGATACCGGAGGCGGTCACCCAGGTGGCCGCCCAGGTCATGGGAAACGACACAGCCGTTGCCTTCGCCGGGTCGCAGGGCGCCTTCGAGCTCAACGTGTACCTGCCGGTGATGTCGCGCAACCTGTTGGAGTCGATCCGCCTGGTGGCCAACGTCAGTCGCGTCCTTCGCGACAAGTGCGTCGACGGGATCGAGGCCAACGTCGAGCGCTGCAAGCAGTTCGCAGAGTCCTCACCGTCGATCGGCACCTCCCTCAATCCCTACATCGGCTACGAGAAGGCGGCCGAGGTGATCAAGGAGTCGACGAAGACGGGGCGGTCGATCCGCCAGTTGGTGCTCGACCGGGGCTGGATGACGGCGGCGGAGCTGGACCGGGCCCTCGACGTGTTCGGCCAGACCAGAGGCGGAGTCGCCCGCTAGCGCCTCAGGTCAGAGCCGGCGAACCTTGGAACGGCCCCGGATCGCTCGGCGCCGGCAGCAGGGGAGCCGTCCACCGCATCTTCTCGGCCAGCGCGGAGGTCACCGCCTTCCACTCCGCCGGGTTCCACCCCTCCGCCGCCCGCACGACGGTGCCGTCCATGGCCACGTGGATGATGGCGGGGAGTCGCTCCAGCCCGAAGCCGCGGATGGCGGAGCGGTCGGGGTCGGTGAAGGTGAGCACGTCCCGGGCGAGCGGGCCGAGGAAGCGCCGGCAGTCGTCGGGGTCAGCCGGCAACAGCAGCGCCACCCGGCAGTCGGCCTGCTCGAACGTGCCGATGATCCGGGTGGCGATGGGCAGGATCCAGGCACCTTCGTTGGTGTAGGGGTCGAGGGCGATCACCAGCAGGTGGAAGTTCGTGAGCCACTGCTGCAGCGAGCGGCCCTTGCCGTTGATGGGCGTCAGCACCAGATCGGCAGGGGGGTCGGCGGGCACGGCGGAAGAACGTACCCCAGGTAGTCTCGCCCGGGCGAGGTGCGGAGGCGCCGGAGAAAGGACCGAAGTGGGAGTCAACTCGACGCTGTACAACCTGGTGTTCGTGCTCCACCTGGTGGCCGTGGTCGTCGGCTTCGGCAGCATGTTCATGAACGGTGCCTACGGGGCGCAGGCCAGGCGGCGCCGAGGCCCCGGCGGTCAGGCCATCGGGGAGGCCACACTGGCCGTGACCAAGATGGCCCAGTACGCCGTCTACTCGGTGCCGGTGTTCGGGATCCTGCTCATCGTGTTGAGCGACGGGGTCTGGGAGTTCAGCCACATGTGGATCTCCCTCAGCTTCCTGCTGTACTTCGTGGCCGTGGGCCTCGTGCACGGGTTGGTGTTCCCGGCCGCCAAGCGCATGAACGACCTCGTCGGGGCCAGTGGCGGTACTGGTGAGGTGGCCCAGATGGAGGCACTG
The DNA here is from genome assembly GCA_019348255.1 of Actinomycetota bacterium. Taxonomy (GTDB): domain Bacteria; phylum Actinomycetota; class Acidimicrobiia; order Acidimicrobiales; family CADCTF01; genus JAHWJQ01. Next base: position 40,745 of record JAHWJU010000004.1, read on the forward strand.
GAGAAGCGCGTCGCCCTGGGCGGCATGATCGTCAACCTCCTCGTCGTCGTCACCATCGCCCTCATGGTCTTCAAGCCCGGCGTGTAGCCGGTGCCCCATCCCATCGAGCGGCTGCGGTGGGTGGCCCGGGCCGAGGGGGCGGGGCCGTCGCTGCTCGTGCGGGAGGCGGCTGAGGCGCTGGCCCTGGTGGCGGAAGACCTGGCCGGCACGGTCACCGCCTGCCGGCGGCTCATCGACCGCCACCCCCAGATGGGGCCGATGTGGTGGCTGGGGGCGCGGGTGCTCGCCGCCGAGGACCCTGGGGCGGAGGCCTATGCCGCCGCCGACGCCATCGATGCCGACCCCACCGCCCGAGTGGTGGCCGCCAGTCTCCCCGATGACGTCACCGTGACCGTGCTGGGGTGGCCCGAGCAGGCGGCGGCCGCGCTGCGGCGCCGGGGGGACCTCGAAGTCCTGGTGGTGGACAGCGGGGCCGAGGGATCCCGGCTCGTGGGCCGCCTGTGCTCCTCCGGGGGAGACGCTGTGTCTGTGGCCGAAGGTGGTCTCGGGGGGGCGGTGCAGGAGTCGGCGCTCGTGCTGCTCGAGGCGACGGCTCTCGGACCGGACGGATTCGTCGCCACCTCCGGCTCCCTCGCCGCCGCCGCCCTGGGCGCCGGCCTGGGCGTCGAGGTGTGGGTGGTGGCGGGGGCGGGGCGGGTACTGCCGGGTCGGCTGTGGGAGGCGCTGGTGACTCGGGTAACCGACGCCGGCGAGCGGTGGGAGCTCCAACACGAGGTGGTTCCCCTCGACTGGGTGACGGCGGTGGTGGGCCCCAGGGGCCCGGAGGCGGCGCCGGCCGCGGTGCAGCGGGCCGACTGTCCCATCGTGCCCGAGCTGTTGCGTTGGGGCCCTTGACCACGTCGCGTACCTCCCCCCGGGCCATGGAGGTCGACGATGTAGCGCGCTACCCGCTGCCGGGCAGCAACGCCGCCGCTTCGGCCGCCTTCAGCCCCGACGGCCGCTGGGTCGCCTTCCTCTGGAGCACCGACCACTCGTTGCGGCGCGGGCTGTTCGTGCACGAGGTGGACACCGGAGAGGTGGACGAGTTGATGGCCGCCGGCGGCCCCGGCGGGGTCACCGAGGAGGGGCTGTCGCTGGAGGAGCGCCTGCGCCGGGAACGCCAGCGCGACCTCGGCCAGGGCATCACCTCCTTCGCCTGGGCGAAGGAGGCGAACCGCCTCCTGGTGCCGCTACCGGACGGACTGCGGGTGCTGGACGCGCCGAGCTTCGAGCCCCGCTTGGTCGCCAGTGCCGAGGACGGGCCGTTGGTGGATCCGCAGCTGTCGCCCGACGGGTCGATGGTCGCCTTCGTGCGGCACGGCGAGCTGTTCGTGGTCGGTTGCGACGGAGCCACCGAAGCCCACCAGCTCACCCGGCCCGCGGAGGAGCCCGGCACGACCCACGGCCTGGCCGAGTTCATCGCCCAGGAGGAGATGGACCGGCGCCACGGCTTCTGGTGGTCTCCGGACGGCCGGCTGCTGGCCTTCACCGAGGTCGACGAGACGAGGATCCCCGTCTACCGGATCGTGCACCAGGGCAGCGACACCGTCGGCGAGGGAGCCCAGGAGGACCACCGCTACCCGTTCGCCGGTGGTGACAACGCCCGCGTCCGCCTGGCCGTCGTCGATGCCGCCGGCGGTGACCCGGTGTGGATGGAGCTGGGCCACGGCTGGGAGTACCTGGCCCGGGTCGACTGGCTGGCGCCCGGTCTGCTCGTCGCCCAGTTGCAGAACCGGGACCAGACCCGCCTCGACCTGGTCGCTCTCGACCCCGCCACCGGCTCGTCACGGCCGCTGCTCTCCGAGGAGTCCGACGTGTGGGTCAACCTGCACGACCTGCTCCGCCCTCTCGCCGGCGACCGCTTCCTCTGGGCGTCCGAGCGCAGCGGCTTCCGCCACCTCGAGGTGCGCTCCGCCGCCGACGGCTCGCTGGAGCGCGTGCTCACCGAGGGGGACTGGCAGGTGGAGACGGTGGTGGAGGTGGGGGAGGACCGGGTGTGGTTCACCGCCACCCGCGACTCGCCCCTCGAACGCCACCTCTACGAGGTCCCCCTGGAAGGCGGGCCGGTCCGCCGGCTGAGCGACGGCGCCGGCACCCACGCCGGCGCCGTGGACTGCGGGCGGGGGCGCATGGTCGACACGTGGTCGACCACGACGCGCCCGCCGGAGGCCGTGCTCCGCTCCCTCGAGGGCCAGGAGGAGCCCCGGCCGCTGCTGCCGGCGGACGCCCGGCCCGATCCGCGGCTGGCCGAGCTGGATCTTCGGCCCCCCGAGCTGGTGACGGTGGAGACGCCCGACGGGGTCACCCTCCACGCCGCCCTGTACCGCCCGCCGGGCGTTGGGCCCTTCCCCACCATCGTGTCGGTCTACGGCGGCCCCCACGTCCAGCGGGTCACCGACTCCTGGGGCCTCACCGCCGGCATGCGCCACCAGTACCTGCGGTCCCTCGGGTTCCTGGTGGTGGTGGCCGACAACCGCGGCAGTGCCGGGCGGGGGCTGGCGTTCGAAGCCCCCATCCGCTGGTACCTCGGCAACGTCGAGGTGGCCGACCAGGCGACGGTGGTGCGGTGGCTGGTGGCGGAGGGTCTGGCCGACCCGGCCCGCGTCGGCATCTACGGCTGGAGCTACGGCGGCTACATGAGCGCGCTGAGCCTGGCCAAGGCGCCCGAGGTGTTCCGGGTGGCGGTGGCCGGCGCCCCCGTCACCTCCTGGGACGGCTACGACAGCCACTACACCGAGCGCTACATGGGCCTGCCCGAGCACAACCCCGACGGCTACCGGGCGTCGTCGGTCATGACCCACGTGGCCGGCCTGAAGGACCGCCGGCTCCTGCTCGTTCACGGCCTCATCGACGAAAACGTCCACTTCCGCCACACCGCCCGGCTGGTCAACGCGCTGATCAGGGAGCGCATCCCCTACGAGCTGCTCCTGTTCCCGGACGAGCGCCACGTGCCCCGCTCCGAGGCCGACCGGGTGTTCATGGAAGAACGCATCCGCGACTTCTTCCTGGCCCACCTCTGATCTACGTCCCGGGGCCGGGGGGCCGAGTTGGGAAGCTTCGGCGGCCCCCGTAGCCTTGCCACCATGTCAGCGCGTACCCGTGACCTCCCTCGTCGCTCGTGCCTCTCCGTCCCGGGCTCGAGCGAGCGGTTCCTCCAGAAGGGCCCGAGCGTGCCGGCCGACATGACGTTCCTCGACCTCGAGGATTCGGTGGCGCCCCTGGAGAAGGACGGCGCCCGGGCCAAGGTCGTGGATGCCGTCAAGAACCTGGACTGGGGCGAGCGCGTGCTGTGCGTCCGCATCAACGCGTGGGACACGAAATGGACCGTCTTCGACGTCATAGAGGTGGTCGGCAACGCCGGCGAGCGCCTCGACGAGGTCATGTTGCCCAAGGTGCAGACGCCGGCCGAGGTGGTGGCGCTCGACCTGCTCCTCACCCAGGTGGAGGCCCAAGCCGGCCTGCCGCTCGGCCACATCGGCATCGAGGCCCAGATCGAGACGGCCCGCGGGCTCATCAACGTCGAAGAGATTTGCGCCGCCAGCCCCCGCCTCGAAGCCATCGTCTTCGGCCCCGCCGACTTCGCGGCCTCGATGGAGATGCCGGTGCTCACCGGCGGGGTGCACATCCCCGACTACCCCGGCGACCACTTCCACTACGTGTTCAACAAGATCCTCATGGCCGGGCGGGCCAACGGGCTGCAGGTGATCGACGGCCCCTTCCTCAAGGTGCGCGAGCACGACGCCTTTCGTGACTACTGCAAGCGGACCAAGGTCCTGGGCTACGACGGCAAGTGGGCCCTGCACCCGGACCAGGTCGGCATCCTGAACGAGGTGTTCTCGCCCACCCAGGAGCAGTTCGACCGGGCCTGGGCCATCCTCGACGCCTACCGCGAGGCGACCGAGGGGGACTCGGGCGAGCGCAAGGGTGCGGTCATGTTCGGCGACGAGATGATCGACGAGGCGTCGCGGAAGATGGCGATCAAGTTCGTCGCCCGGGGCGACCGGGCCGGCTTGCGCCGGAGCTGAGCCGGCCGGGCACTTGATCGTCGACTGCGTCATCCCGGCCCGCAACGAAGCGCCGACCGTGGCCTCGGTGGTGACGCTGGCCAGGGCGTGCCGGTACGTCCGGGAGGTGGTCGTGGTCGACGACGGCTCGACCGACGGCACCGGCGACCTGGCGGCGGCGGCCGGCGCCAAGGTGGTGCGCCGGGAGGACAGCGCCGGCGGCTCCAAGGCCCACGCCATGGAAGCCGGGGTGCTGGCCACCGGTGACGCCGAAGCCGTCCTCTTCGTCGATGCAGACCTCCTGGGGGCCACGCCCGCCCACCTCGACGCCATCTGCCGGCCCGTCGTCGAGCGGCGGGCGGCCATGTCGCTCGGGACCTTCGACTACGGCCGCCTGAACTGGTTCGTCCTGCGGCTCCCTCCCACCACGGGCGAGCGGATCGTGCCCAGGTGGGTGTTCGACGCCATCCCGCCCGAGAAGCGCAAGGGCTACACCATCGAGATCATGATCAACGAGGTCATCTGCGAGGCGCGTCTTCCCACCGTGGCCCGGGTGATGGCCGGCGTGACCCACCGCACCAAGCGCGACAAGTTCGGCCTCCTGGAGGGCTACCGGCGCACCTTTCGCATGTTCGCCGACCTGTGGTCGATGTGGGGGGTGTGCCGCTGGCGCACCTACTGGTTCTACCTGAGGGACCTGCGCATCGAGCGGTAGCCGGGCGGCCGGCTCAGCCGCCGGCGGCGGCCAGGAGCCGGCGGGCGATCACCTTGAGCGCCAGCGTCTCGTCGGCTCCCTCGAAGATGGACAGCACCCGGGCGTCGACGAAGTAGCGGCTCACCGGGAACTCCTCGGCGTAACCCATACCGCCGTGGATCTGCAGCGCCTCCCGGGTGACCCATTCCGCCGCCCGACACACGTAGGCCTTGACCATGGAGGCCTCCACCGCTCCCTCGCCCTTGGCCATCAGCCGGGCCACCTGGTACATGAACTGGCGGGCGGACTGGATGATCACGGCCATGCGCCCCAGCTTCACCCGGGTGAGCTGGTAGTCGAGGACGGGACGGCCGAACACCACCCGGTTGGCGGCGTAGTCACGGGCCGCCTCGTAGGCGGCCTGCATCACGCCGACGGCGCGGGCCGCGGTCTGCAGCCGGCCGTTCTCGAAGCCCTCCATCTGGAGGTAGAACCCCCGCCCGAGGCCGGCATCGCCGCCGATGAGGCTGTCCTCGGGCACGTGCCACCCGTCGAAGGCCACCTCGAAGGAGTGCATGCCCCGATAGCCGATGGTGTCGATGGCCCGGCCCTCCATGCGGCCGCCGCCGTCCTGGGTGAAGTCGAAGGAGTGGCCGGCGGCGCGCGGCTTGGGCACCACGAACAGCGACAGCCCGCGGTGGGCGAGGGAGCGGTCGGGGTCGGTGCGGGCCAGCAGCATCAACACGTCGGCCCTGCCCGCGAAGGTGCACCACGTCTTGACCCCGTTGATCACCCAGCCGTCGCCGGAGCGGACGGCGCTGACCTTGAGACCGGCCACATCGGAGCCGAAGTCCGGCTCGGTCACCGCCACCGCCGCCATGATCCCGCCCGAGGCCACCTGCGGCAGCCAGTGCTGCTTCTGGTCCTCGGTGCCCCCCTTCACCAGCGCCCGGGTGAGTATCTCGGGGCGGGTGATGAGCGAGCCGCCCACCCCCAGAGACGCCCGCGACAGCTCCTCGGTGGCCACCACCATGGCCATGTACTCGCCTTCGCCGCCGGCGGCGAAGCCGCCGTACTGCTCGGGAACCGACAGGCCGAACGTCCCCAGCTCGGCCAGCCCGGCGATGATGTCTTCGGGGATGTCGCCGTTGGTCCGGTGGACGTGTTCGGCCACCGGGCGGATCTTGTCGTCGGCGAAGCGCCGGAAGGTGTCCTGCACCATCTCGAAGTCGTCGTCGAGATGGCGCGGTCCCGGCTCCTCCGCCAGTGCGGCCACGTATTCCGGGGCGCGGTAGGCCCGGACCAGGTCGAAGGCGCCGGCCATGGCCCCCGGTCCTGCTCCCCAGTCGGCCTCGCGGCCCAGGGTTCGGGTGGCCACGTCGTGCACGACGTCAGCGACGAAGGCGGAGGCGATCCGGGCCTCGACCTCTCCCCTGGCGCCGTAGTCCAGCACGGCCCGGGCGTTCTCCACCGCGGCCGCGGCGTGGGCCAGGTCGTACACCGTCGCCTGGTGGGCGTCCTGGTCGAGGCCGGCCAGATGACGGGTGGCGGTGGCCACGACCTCGGTGACGACGTCGACGGCGGCGGCGGCCTCGGACACCTCCGGAGCGGCGGGAGCCATAGCCGGCGAGGTTACCGATGGCTCCGCGGCAACCCCACGTCAGCTTCGCCGAGCCACCACCGTGACCAGAGGTGGCAGCACCACCGGATCGTCCCCGGGGTCCACCTCGGTGAGCGAGGCCAGGTAATCCGCCACCGGGCCCGGCCCGGCCCCGGCCGGCGCCTCCGCCCATGCGTCCACCACCTCGAGCCCCGCGTCGCGCACCAGCGCCGGCAGCAGCGCTCCCACGTCCGGATGGCGGGCCCCGGGCATGGACAGCGGGCTGCCGGCTATCCGCCCCGCCGAGGTGATCGGCTCCTGCGCGACGACCCAGCCCCCGGGGCGCACAGCCCGTCCCATCCTCCGCAGCACCGTCACCGGGTCCAGGACGTGCATGAGAAGGAAGCGGCAGAAGGCGAGGTCCACCGCCTCGGGCAGGGTGAGGTCCTCGGCGGCCTGGGTGATGACGACCACCTGTGTGTGCGCGGCCGCCGCCCCGGCCGCCTCGTCGCGGGCACGGGGGTCGCTGTCCACCGCGTAGACGCGGCCGCTGCGGCCCACCACCTCGGCCAGCGCCACGCTGACGTCTCCTCCGCCCGCTCCCACGTCTACGCAGCGCCCACCCTCGGCCAGACCGAGGCGCCCCAGCGCCGTCGCCAGCGGGCGCCGGTAGACGTCGTTGCGCAGCCCCAGCTCGGTCACGCTGGGACCGGCTCAGGCGGGCGCGGGAGTGGCGACCAGTTCGGCCAGCCGGAGCCGGTCGAGCTCCTCCATCTCCAGGAACACGAGGCGGTACTCATAGCCCCCGCCGGGCGCGGCAGACGCCTGCAGCACCGCTCCCAGCGCCACCACCCGGTCGCCCGTCGGCAGCTGCAGGGTCACCGTCGGGTCGCATCCCGACGGGAACGGCTTGGGCACCAGGACCCGGCAGCCCCCCTCGCCGATGTCGAGCGACTGTCCCACGACGGAGGTGAAACCCCCGGAGTCCTCGGCGGCCGGGTCGTCGAAGTTCGACAGCACGACGGGGATGGAAAGGCGGGCCCGTGGTGCCGTCCGCCTCTGCACCCGCTCGACGTCGTGGACGTTGAGGTCGATGACGGCGTCCCTCGTCCCGTGGGGGGACAGGGTCGCCTTCATCCGGTACAGCGCGTCGGGCGCGAAGAAGCTGGCCACCACCTCGCACTCGGGCTGGGGCGGGCGGGGCGACGCACCCAGGTCGACCACCACCGACCCCTCCCCGTCGTCGTCGAGAACCACCCCGGTGAGGCACTCGTTGCCTCCCGTGCTCAGCTCGATCAGCGCCACCTGCCCCGGCGCCGGCTTCCAGGCGAACGGCATTGGATCCTCCAGCCACGCTGCGTCGCGTCCATCCTACCCACAGGGGTCAGGGCCCGTATCACGGGATCCCCCGGCTCATCCCCACCACCCCCGGGGCCGTAACGTCGACACCCATGACGATCCACGACCGCCCGTTCGGCCGGTACTTCGAGGACTTCGAGGTCGGCGACGTCTACAAGCACTGGCCGGGCAAGACCATCACCGAGTACGACGACCACCTGTTCTGCATGATCACCATGAACCACCACCCCGTGCACACCAACGCCTGGTTCGCCGAGCACGAGAGCCCCCACGGCAAGAACCTGGTGGTCGGCAACCTGGTGTACTCGATGGCGCTGGGCATGAGCGTGCCCGACGTCAGCGGCTCGGCCATCGCCAACCTCGAGGTGGAGACGCTCAGGCACTCCAAGCCCACCTTCCACGGCGACACCATCTATGCCGAGACCCGGGTCGTCGAGAAGCGGGAGTCGACGACCAAGGGCGACCGGGGCGTGGTGAAGGTGGAGACCAAGGCCTTCAACCAGCACGGGGACGAGGTCTGCTACTTCACCCGCAAGGTGATGGTCTGGAAGAGGGAGGGCGCGCCGCAGCGGCGCCGCCCCTACGCCGCGGACGTCTGGTCCTGACCCGGCGGCGCCGACTGGTGGTGGCCGGGCTGGGACTGCCGGCGGCGGCCGTGGGGCTGTTGGTCGTGGAGGCGCTCCTGGCGCGGCAAGGGCCGCGCCTGGCGCCGGTAACGCCCGAGTACCCGACGGTGGGGGAGGTGACGGCGGTGTGGCTGGGCGACTCCACGGCGGTGGGGGTGGGCGCCGGGGGAAGCCACCGGACGGTGGCGTCGCTCGTCGCCGCGGCGAGGGGGGAGCGGGTGGTGATGCTGGCGGAGTCGGGCGCCACCGTGGCCGAGGTGGTGGACAACCAGGTCGAAGCCGTCGGCGCTCAGGATCCCGGGGTCGTGTACGTGAGCGTCGGCGCCAACGACGTCACCCACCTCACCTCGACCGCCGACTTCCGCCGGGCCTACAGCCGGCTCCTCGACCGCCTGGCCGGCCCCCCGGGGGCCGCAGCGGCCCCCGGGAACGGGAAGCAGGGGTTTCGGGTGGTCGTGCTGGGTGTTCCCGACATGGGCGCGCCACCGCGGCTGCGCCAGCCGCTGCGGGCGCTGGCCGGGTTCCGCGGTCGCCAGCTCGACCGCGTGATCCGGGAGGTGAGCCACGGGCGCCCCGGCGTCACCTACGTCGACATCGCCGGTCCCACCGGGGGGCCGTTCCGGCGCCACCCGGAGCGCTACTTCTCCGCCGACCGCTACCACCCGGATGGCGACGGCTACGAGCTGTGGGCCGAGGCCGTGCTGGCGCAGCCTGAGCGCAAACCCGGTTCAAGGCTGCGGCGGCCACTGCCGAACTAGACATGTGGCTCATCCCCTGCTCGACGATCTGCTCCGGGCCCTGGCCGAGGCCGACGGTTCGGACCTCCACGTCAAGGTCGGTTCGCCTCCCCGCATCCGTGTGAACGGGGCGCTGGTGCGCCTCGAGAACGCCCCGCCGGTGACGCCGGACCTGACCGCCGAGATGGCCGGCGCCATCATGCGGCCAGAGGTCGCGGAGCAGTTCGAGGAGCGCAACGACACCGACTTCGCCTACGCCGTGCCGCAGCTCGGCCGGTTCCGGGTGAACGCCTTCCGTCAGCGGGGGACGGTGGGCATGATCTTCCGCCGGGTCCGTACCTCGGCCGCCTCCTTCGACGAGCTGGGCCTGCCCGACGTCGTGGGTCGTCTGGCGTCGGAGAACCGGGGACTGGTGCTGGTCACGGGCCCGACCGGCTCGGGCAAGACGACCACCCTGGCGGCGATGATCGACTACATCAACGAGAACCGCGAGTGCCACGTCGTCACCATCGAGGACCCCATCGAGGTCCTGCACCGCGACAAGATGGCGTCGATCAACCAGCGCGAGATCGGTTTCGACACCAACGACTTCGCGTCGGCCATGCGGGCCGCGATGCGCCAGGACCCCGACGTGATCCTGGTGGGTGAGATGCGCGACCAGGAGACGGTCTCGGCCGCGCTGAGCGCGGCCGAGACCGGTCACCTGGTCTTTTCCACGCTGCACACCATCGACGCCACCGAGACGGTGAACCGCATCGTCGACTTCTTCCCGCCCCACCAGCAGCACCAGATCAGAGTGGCCCTGGCCGGGGCCGTCCGGGGGACGATCTGCCAGCGCCTGGTCCAGACCGCCGACGGCAAGGGACGGGTCGCCGCTCTCGAGGTGATGGTGGCCAACGGCCGCATCCAGAACTGCATCGTCGACCCCAGCCGGGGCGGCGACATGCACGAGATCATCGCCGACGGCGAGTACTACGGGATGCAGACCTTCGACCAGTCCCTGGTCAAGCTGTACGAGCGGGGCATGATCGACATGCGGGGGGCGATGACGGCCGCCACCAACCCCCACGACCTCAAGGTCATGCTGCAACAGCGGGGTCTGGTCGCCGCCACCAACCGCTGAGGCCCACCCCCGGCGGGGGGACGCCGATTGCTCCCGAAGGGTGGCCGATGGGGTAGACCTGCGCGGTGTTCGACGACCCGGCAGCGAGCGGCACGTCGGCCCACGACATCGCCCACTTCCGACAGGTCATGGGGCGCTTCTGCACCGGCGTCACCATCGTCACCGCCGTGGACGGGGGCGAGCCGGTGGGCTTCACGGCGCAGTCGTTCACCTCCGTCTCGCTGGAGCCACCCCTCATCAGTTTCTGCCCCGGCAAGTCCGTGGGCAGCTGGGCCCGTATCCGGTCCGCCGGGACGTTCTGCGTCAACATCCTGAGCGAGGAGCAGGAGGCGCTGTGCCGCACCTTCGCCAGCAAGGGCCAGGACAAGTTCCGGGGGGTCGGGTGGCATCCGGGACCGGCGACCGGCGCGCCCGTTCTCGACGGCGTCATCGGCTGGGTCGAGGCGCAGATCGTGGCTGAGCACGAGGCCGGTGACCACCTGATCGTGGTGGGCCGCGTCATCGACCTCGACAGCGACGGCGGCCAGCCGCTGCTCTTCTACCGGGGCGGCTTCGGCCGCTTCCAGCCGTAGCCACCGCTGTGGAGGTCGAGCCCCTTCCCATCGCCGGCGCGTACGTCTTCACCCCGGTGCAGCACGCCGACGCCAGGGGCGTCTTCCTCGAGTGGTACAGGAGCGACGTCGTGGCGGCCGCCACCGGCCGCGCACTGCCGGTGGCGCAGGCCAACAACTCCATCTCCCGCCGGGGAGTGGTCCGGGGCATCCATTACGCCGAAGTACCCCCGGGTCAGGCCAAGTTCGTCTACTGCACCCAGGGGGCGGTCCGCGACGTGGTCGTCGACCTCCGGGTGGGCTCTCCCACCTTCGGCACCTGGACCTCGGTTCTTCTCGACGACGTCGAGCGGCGGGCCGTGTACCTGGCCGAGGGACTGGGTCATGGCTTCGAGGCCCTCACCGACGGCGCCTCGACCACCTACCTGTGCTCGACCCCCTACGCCCCCGATCGGGAGCACGGCGTGCAGGCCCTCGACCCGGCCCTGGGCATCGGCTGGACCACCCCGACCCCGACGCTGGCTCCCCGCGACCTCGCTGCGCCGTCGCTGGCCGAGGCCGGCGTCGCCGGCCTGCTCCCGACGTGGTCCCAGTGCCTCGATTGGTACGACCAGACGGGTCAGACCGTGGCGAAGTAGTCCCGCACCGCCCGTGCTCCCACCAGTCGGGCCTGCACCTGGCCGGCGGCGTCGGCCAGCAGGACGGTGGGGGCGCTGCGCACGTGGAAGGCGTCGGCCAGATGGGGCTCACGGGTGACGTCGACGCTCACCAGCCGCGCCTCCGGGTCGGCGCCGGCGAGATGTTCCTTCACCGGGCCGCAGCTGGCGCAGTAGGGGGTGGTGAACACCAGCCACGTCCGGTCGGCCCCGGCGAGCAGCGACGAGGGCACCTGCGGGTGGGGCCGCTGCTCCTGTTGCAGGGCCACCCTCCAGCCCGTGTACCAGCGGCGCCCGATCACCAGCGCCACCACGAAGACGGCGACGACGAGGATCTTCATGCCGTCACGCCACGAGCCGGGTACCCCGCCGGCGGGCGAGGAGCAGGTAGATCTCGCAGCCGACGCAGATGCCGGTCACGGCGGCGAGGCCTGCCAGTGCCGCCACCGTCAGGGCCAAGATCCAAGCCACACCGGAGGCGCCGAGCGCGAACGCGAGCGTTGCCGCCAACAAAAAGGCCACACCGATGGCGGCGGCGAACCGAGGGGGCCGGGGGTCTTCCAGCTCCTCCGGCGGACCCAGGCGGGGACGGATGAGGTCCGCGTACAGCCGCAGGAACGGCCCGTACCGGGGCCCGAAGGCCGCGCCCGCGAACAGCACGGCGGCGAAGGCCGGCACCACCGCCTCGACGTCGGTCAGGAACCCCACCACCAGCCCGACGGTCAGCACCGCCTGGTTGAACCGCGGCCCCCGGGGGTCGATGGGTCGGGGAGCGTCCATGGCCCCATCCTAAACCCGATCAGCCAGGTCGGGTATTCCCTTCCGCCGACACGCGACGGGTGCGGATGCAGCCGCCGTCGGCGCGAGGCCCCACCGGCCACTTTCCGTGGTTAACTCCTCTACGGTCGAAGCCATCCTGGCGCACGACAGGCACGAAAGGAAGGCGGCCATGGAGCTCAAGACCCTCGGCCAGTCGCAGGTGATCCGATCGGCCGCCGACGTCGCCGTCGCCCGGGAGCTGGTGCGCAACCGCCGAATCCGCCGGCTGCGCAACGTCCTGGCGCCGCTGGCCGTCTGGACGATGTTCCGGCTGGTCACCGGCGACCCCGTCACCATCGGGATGCCGGAGATCGGCCCCGAGGTGGCACCGTTCCTGCCCGGGATGGTCCTCATCGTGCTCCTGACCCTGGTGCTGGTGGTGCCCCTCCTGGGCGCCGGACGCTCGCCCCACGTGCTCTACCGGCCCAGTGAGATCGACGTCTGCCTCGACGACGTGAAGGGCAACGGCGTCCTCGTGGACGAGGTGGTGCGCACCGTCAACCTCTTCCTCGCCCACAAGACCTTCCGCGAGAAGATGGGCGGTACCGCCCGGCGGGCGATCCTGTTCGAGGGCCCTCCCGGGACGGGCAAGACCTACATGGCCAAGGCCATGGCGCGTGAGGCCGGGGTGCCGTACCTGTTCGTCTCCTCGTCGGCGTTCCAGTCGATGTACTACGGCCAGACCAATCGCAAGATCCGCTCCTACTTCAAGGCGCTGCGCAAGTTCGCCAGGGAAGAGGGCGGGGCCATCGGGTTCATCGAGGAGATCGACGCCATCGGCTCCGCCCGCTCCGGCATGGGCGGCGGCGGGCGGGAGGGCATCAGCGGCGTCGTCAACGAGCTGTTGATCCAGCTGCAGTCCTTCGATCAGCCGGTGTTCGCCGATCGGGTGAAGGGATGGCTGGTCGACCAGGTCAACCGGTGGCTGCCGGCACAGCACCAGCTCCGGAAGCCTGCGCCCGAACCGGCCAACATCCTCGTGATCGGGGCGACCAACCGCGCCGGCGACCTCGACCCGGCGCTGCTGCGGCCGGGCCGGTTCGACCGGTCGATCTACTTCGACCTGCCCAACCGCAGGGGCCGGCGGGAGATCATCGACTACTACCTGACCAAGAAGGCCCACCAACCGGAGCTCGACGACCCCGAGCGGCGGGAGACGTTGGCGGCGATGACACTGGGGTACTCGCCCGTCATGCTCGAGCACCTGCTCGACGAGGCACTGGTGTGGGCCCTGCGACGGGGTGGGGTTCGCCTCGGCTGGGACGACATCCAGCAGGCCCGCATGACCGAGGAGCTGGGCCTCAAGCAGCCCGTCGAGTACGCCATCGACGAGCGGCGAACGATCGCCACCCATGAGGCCGGCCATGCCACCGTCGCCCACCTCGTGGGCAAGAGCCGCAAGCTGGAGGTCCTGTCGATCATCAAGCGGGGCCAGGCGCTGGGCCTGCTGGCGCACTCGGAGCTGGAGGAGCGCTTCACCACCACCAAGTCCGAGATCGAGGCCCGCATCGCCATCGCCTTCGGCGGCATGGTCGCAGAGGAGCTGTTCTTCGGCGAGTCGGGAACGGGCCCGGCCGGCGACCTGCAGGCCGCGACCTCCGCGGCGGCGCAGATGGTCGGCAGCTTCGGGATGGCCGGGACCCTGGTGTCGTACGACTTGATGGCCGGTCCCCCCGGAGCCGGCGTGGTGGCCAAGGTCCTGGCCAGTGACGAGGGCAGGCGGTGCGTCGAGACCATCCTCGAAGAGTCCAAGGTCGAGGTCAGCCGGCTCGTGGCCGAGAACCGCCATCTGGTCGAGGCTCTGCGCGACGCGCTGCTCGAGCGCGAAGAGCTCGTGGGCCAGGAGATCATCGAGGTGATCCGGGCGGCGGAGCTGCGGGCCCTGGGGATGGTCGTCGACCTGCGCGACCCGACCCACCGCCTCCTGTCCGAATAGGAGATGACCGTCAGTCGGCCAGGCCCACGAGGTCGAGGATGAACGCGTAGTAGAAGGCCCGCTCCCGCCACTCGTTGTAGCGCCCGGAGGGTCCGCCGTGACCCGCACCCATCTCCGTCTTGAGCAGCACCGGTTGGTCGCCCAGCTTGGTCGCCCGCAGCTTCGCCACCCACTTGGCCGGCTCCCAGAAGGCGACGCGGGTGTCGTTCAAGCCCGTGGTCACCAGCATGGCCGGGTACTCCTTGGCCTCCACGTTGTCGTAGACGGAGTACGACTTCATGTAGGCGTAGTACTCCGGGTCGCTGGGGTTGCCCCACTCCTCGAACTCGCCGGTCGTGAGGGGGATGGTCTCGTCGAGCATGGTGGTGACCACGTCGACGAACGGCACCAGCGCCACCATCCCGCGGAAGAGCTCCGGCCGCAGGTTGACGGCCGCGCCCACCAGGAGGCCGCCGGCGCTGCCGCCCATGGCCACCAGCCGCTGGGGCGAGGTGTAGCCGTTGGCGCACAAGTGCTCGGCGCAGGCGATGAAGTCGGTGAAGGTGTTGCCCTTGTGCAGGAACTTCCCGCTTTCGTACCACCGGCGGCCCATCTCTCCCCCGCCCCGGACATGGGCCACCGCGTAGACGAAGCCGCGGTCGAGCAGGCTGAGCGCGAAGTGGGAGAAGTACGGGTCGATGCTGATCTCATAGGAGCCGTAGCCGTACAGCACGGCGGGGGCGGAGCCGTCCCGGGGTAGGTCGGCGCGGTACACCAGCGACATCGGCACCTTCGTCCCGTCGGGCGCCGTGGCCCACTGGCGCTCGGTGCGGTACCGGGTCGGGTCGAACCCACCGAGCACCGGCGCCTGCTTCACCAGAACGGCGGTGCGGGTCTCCATGTCGTAGTCGAAGATCGACTCCGGGGTGACCATCGACTCGTATTCGAAGCGAAGGATCGACCGGTCGAACTCCGGGTTCGGCCCGAACGTGGTGGAGGAGACGTCCTCGGGGACCTCGAGATCGTGGATCTCGCCGTCGGCGGCTCGCATCACCCGGAGCCTGGGAACCGCTCTGGCCTGCTCGGCCAGCACTAGCCAGTCCCGGAAGACCTCCACGTGGTGCAGCCTGGCGTCCTCCCGGTGGGCCACGACATCGCGCCAGTGGGCTCGGCCCGGGGTCGCCACCGGCGCCCGCACCAGCTTGTGGTTCACGGCACCGTCGGCGTTGGTGACGATGACGAAGTGCTCACCGTGATGGTCGACGAAGTAGCGGAGGCCCTCCTGGCGGGCCTCGACCAGCCGCAACGGCCCGAGCGGGTCGCTCGCCTCCACCACGTGGCACTCGGTGGTGAGGGCGCTGGCCGAGGTGACCACGACGAACCGGCCGCTCTTGGTGCGCTCGACGGAGACCCCGAAGCGCTCGTCGTCCTCCTGGTAGACCAGCTCGGCTCCCTCCAGGGGATCGCCGAGGCGGTGGCGCCAGATCTGATGCGGCCGCAGCGCCGCATCCCGCGCCGCGTAGAAGACGGTGCGGTTGTCACTGGCCCAGACGACGTTCTCGGTGACCGACGGGATCACGTCGGGCAG
>JAHWJU010000290.1 GCA_019348255.1 Actinomycetota bacterium
TCCTGGCCGACGGCGACCAGCTCTACGTGAACGAGATCAACACCATCCCGGGGTCACTGTCGAAGTACCTGTGGATCGATCCGCCGGTGGCGATGGCCCGCCTGGTCGAGGACATGATCGCCGAGGCGACCACCGGCCCCGGCCGGGCCTATGTCGCCCACGGGGCAGACGGCTCCGCCCTGCGCTCCGCTGGCTCCATCAGCGGGAAGCTCGGCTGAGCACACGAGGGCTGAACGTGGAGGTGGCGCCCGAGCGCTTCGCCGAGTTGGTGGCCGAGGCCCTGGACGGCATTCCCGAGGAACTGGGCCGGCTCATGGACAACGTCAACGTCTTCGTTGACGACCACCGGCCCCCCGGGGGCCTTCTGGGCCTGTACGAGGGCATCCCGCTCACCCAGCGCGGGGACTACGGCGGCCTCGCCCTGCCGGATCGGATCACGCTGTTCCGCCGCGCCATCTGCCGCTCGTGCCACAGCGAGGAGGAGGTGCGTCAGCAGGTGCGCATCACCGTGCTGCACGAGGTGGCGCACCACTTCGGCATCGACGACGAGAGGCTGGAGGAGCTGGGTTGGGCCTGATCCGGCTGCCCCC
This sequence comes from Actinomycetota bacterium, assembly GCA_019348255.1. Classification (GTDB taxonomy): domain Bacteria; phylum Actinomycetota; class Acidimicrobiia; order Acidimicrobiales; family CADCTF01; genus JAHWJQ01. The sequence goes on from JAHWJU010000290.1 coordinate 591, forward strand.
GGAGATCGTGGTCGACGACATCGTGCTGCGCCGGCCGGACCCGGAACAGGCGTCGGCCGTGGTCGAGGCCGTCAACGACTCGCTGGCCCATCTGCAGCCGTGGATGGCATGGGCGCAGCGGCCCGCGGTGTTCGAGGCGACGGCGCTACGGCTGGCCGTGGCGGCAGCCGCCTTCGACGCCGCCGCCGACGCGGCCTGGACGATCTTCGACGGGGCCAGCGGCGAGGTGATCGGCGGATGTGGCCTGCACGACCGTATCGGCGGTGGTGGGCGCGACATCGGGTACTGGGTGCGGGTGGGCTGGACGGGTGGGGGTGTCGCCACCCGGGCCGCGGCGGCCCTCACGTGGGTCGGCTTCGGCGCCCTCGCCCTCGAGCGCATCGAGATCCGCTGCGACGCCACCAACTCCCGCAGCGCGGCCGTGCCGCGGCGCCTCGGCTACAGGTGCGTGGGGACTTTCGAGGGCTTCTGCGGCGCCCCCTCCGACAGTGGCGAGACGATGGTGTGGGCCGTGAACAGCAACGACTGGCCCACTCCGGAATGGCCGGGCGAGTCGCCGCTGCGGGGCTAGCTTCGACCGGTGGCCACCCTTGCCGTCACCGTCATAGGCGCGGATCGACCCGGCATCGTGGCCGCCGTGACCAAGGCGCTGATGGATCGCGGCTGCAACCTCGAGGACACCTCGATGTCCATCCTCCGCGGCCATTTCGCCATGGTGCTGATCGTGGCCGCGCCCGACGACCTGGACGCCCGCAGCCTGGAGCTGGCTGTGGTCGAGGCGACGGCCCCGCTCGGCCTGCAGGTCGCCGTCCGGACGGTGGGTGACGCCGCCGGCTCGGCCCCCCGGGCGGGGGAGGCGTGGACGGTGGTCGTCTACGGCGCCGATCACCCCGGCATCGTCCACGGCATCACCAGCGCCCTGGCCGAACTGGGTGTCAACGTCGTGGACCTCACCACCCGGGTGACGGGGGCGGACCTCCCCGTCTATTCGATGGTGATGGAGGTGACGTTGCCGCCCGAGCTGTCGCCGGCGGAGATGGAGGTTCGGCTGGCACGGGAGGCGGAGGCGCTGGGCGTCGACTGCAGCCTGCACCCGTCCGAGCCCGACATCCTCTAGTGGGGGACATCACCTAGTGCCCGTGCGGCCGGTCGTGCGGCTGCCCCACCCGGTGCTGAAGTGCCCCGCCGTCGATGCGGACGACCCGGCCTCCACGGCGGTGGCGCAGCTGGTGGTGGACCTGGTGGACACCATGCGGGCCTCACCGGCTTGCGTGGGGCTGGCCGCCAATCAGATCGGAGTGGGGCTACGGGTGCTGGCGGTGGACGTCAGCGGGCACCGCAAGGCCCGCTCGTGCCACGGCGAGATCGTGCTCGTCAACCCCGTCCTGGTGGAAGCCGCCCACCCGGAGCTGGGCCGGGAGGGCTGCATGAGCGTCCCCGACCTCACCGGTGACGTGCTGCGGGCCACCGCTGTCGTCGTGCGGGGACTGACGCCGGCGGGCGTGGAGCGTCAGGTGGAGGCCGACGCCTTCGAGGCCAGGGCCCTGCTGCACGAGCTGGACCACCTCGCCGGCCTGGTGTTCCTCGACCGGGTCGTCTCGCCGGCGTCGCTCTTCCGCCGCCGCGTGTACCGCTGACGCCCCGTGTGGCCTCGCTATCTTGAGGCCGTGGCCTTCCCCCGGAAGTTCCTCAACGAAGGCGAGGAGGTCGTGCTCGACCTC
>JAHWJU010000291.1 GCA_019348255.1 Actinomycetota bacterium
CCCGGGAACTCCTTCAACAGACCCCGGGCGTAGGAGATGATCACCGGCTCGGCCATGCGGAAGCCGCGGATCCAGCCCGGCACCGGTTCTCGGAGCGCGCTCTCGATGATCGAGGGCCGCACGATGGTGACGGCCACGTCGCCCCGCTGCTCGAGCAGCGCCCGCTCGCCCAACGACTTCGTGTACGCGTAGGCGTCGGGCCAGCCCAACGAGCGGGCCCGGCCGCGACCGGCCTCGACCATCTGGGACTTGACCCAGTCCTCTCGAAGGCGCTCCGTCTTGTCGGCCAGCAGCGGCGATCCGGCCGCGCCGAGCTCCCGGCGGGCGGCGGCGTGGAAGCCGGCCAGCCGCTCCGGCGACCGGGAGGCGGCGTCGGCGTCGGCGCGGGCCCGGCGGGCTGCGTCGACCTCGGCTCTCCAGTCGACGTGGGCGGCGAAGGGCGTCTCGCCGAGAAGGGCCTCGGGTGCATCTCCACGACGGGCGCCTGCTACGTAGGCGGTGGAGACGGCGACCAGATGCGCCCCGGTCCCGGCGAAGACGCTCGCCACCCGCGCCGCTCCGAGAAGGTTGACCTCCACCGCGGCATCGAGGGGGGAGTCGAACGAGACGCTGGCGGCGGAGTGGATGACGACCGTGCACCCCTCGAGCTCCGCCCGACCGGCATCGTCGAGGCCCAAGCCGTCGACCCCCACATCGCCGGCGATGGCCGTGACGCGGGCTGCGATCTGATCGTCGAAGCCGGCGCCCCACTCGCGGCGGAGCCGGTCGAAGCAGTCGTTGCGGAAGATCTCCCGCCGCACCCGGTCGGAGGCCCCGCGCCGGCCCGCCCGTACCACGAGCACGAGATGGCAGTCGGGCACCGACCGCAGAAGTCGCTCGACCAAGGCGGTGCCGAGGAATCCGGTGGCGCCGGTCACTGCGATGCGCTTCCCGGCGAGGGCCTCCCGGATCATCAGCGGGAAGTTCTAGCAGGCGGCTCTACCATTTGGTAAGTGAGCCCGGTGAGCACGGCCGACCGCATCCTCGACGGAGCCCTCGCGTCCTTCGGCACCAAGGGCTACGAGGGCACCTCCCTCGACGTGCTGGCTGCCGGGCTGGGGCTCCGGAAGCAGTCGATCCTCTATCACTTCTCCTCCAAGGAGGCGTTGCTGGAAAGCGTCATCGACCGCAGCGCGATCGAGCTCAGCCAGGCGCTGGAGGAGTCTCTGCGGGCGACGCAGCAAGACCCGTGGCGGCGCATCGAGGCGGTCGTGCGCAGCGTCTTCCGGCTGGCCGCCCTCCGCCCTGAGTTGCTCGGCCTGGTCCGGGAGGTGAGCCGCCTGGGACCGCCGGCCGCCTCCCGCCTCACCGCCGCCCTCGATCCCCTGGTGGCTCGGGCCACCGGCTTTCTCCAGGCGGAGATGGAGGCCGGCAGCCTGCGCCGCCAGGAGCCCCGTCTGTTGTTGCTGTCGGCGTACTCCGCCGTCATCGGCGTCGCCACCGAGGTCGAGGTGCTGCGGGCGCTCGGATACGAGCCGACGGTGCGCTCGCTCGTGCGCCGGCGCCGGGAGCTGTTGGCGTTCCTGCACTCGGCACTCATGGCCGCCCCTGGGGGCGCGGCCCTTTCGGGCCGAACGCCCTAGGCCTGCGGCGCCAGGGCCGGACCACGGCCATGGACTCGCGAGAGGCCGGCCGCGCGAACCTGGGCCTCATGCCCGAACATGGCCTGCTCTACGAACTGCTCCGAAAGCTGAACCTGAGCGACTTCGCCGCCCGCACCGCGGAGTTCCTGCTGGTGCGCCCCCTGCGGGTGGTGCTCGTGGCCGCCGCCGCGGTGCTGCTGTCCCGCATCGCGGCTCGCTCCATCCGCAGGGCGATCCGGTCGTTTCGCAACCGGACTCCGCTGGCCACCACGTCGCTGCGGGCCGGGCAGCGGGCCGACACCCTGAGCGACGTCCTCTCCAACCTGGTACGGGCGGTGGTGTGGGGCGTGGCCGTGCTGGTGATCCTCGACGAGTTCGGCATCAACCTCGCCCCACTGCTGGCCGGCGCCGGCATCGCCGGCGTCGCCATCGGCTTCGGCGCGCAGAGCCTGGTCAAAGACGTGCTGTCGGGCATGTTCATCCTCCTGGAGGACCAGTACGGCGTGGGCGACGTCATCACCGTCACCGAGCGCGCCACCGGCACCGTCGAGGACCTGACGGTCCGGGTCACGCGCCTCCGCGCCGCCGACGGCACGGTGTGGTTCGTCCCCAACGGCGAGATCCGCCAGGTGGGCAACTCCTCGATGGAGTGGAGCCGGGCTGTGGTCGACGTGCTCGTGTCCTACG
>JAHWJU010000292.1 GCA_019348255.1 Actinomycetota bacterium
GTGGCCCGCTCCTACTGGCTCGAGACCCTCGGGTGCCCGAAGAACGAGGTGGACTCCGACAAGCTGGTCGGGACCCTGGTGGGCGACGGGTTCGTGCCGGCGGCGGGGCCGGACGAAGCCGACGTCGTGGTGGTGAACACGTGCGCGTTCATCGAAGCTGCCCGTCAGGAGTCGATCGACACCATCCTCGGCCTCGCCGCCCAGCGGCGGCCAGGGTCTGAGCTGGTGGTGACCGGGTGCCTGGCCGAGCGGTACGGCGAAGAGCTGACCGAAGCGCTCCCCGAGGTCGACCGCGTCGCCGGCTTCGGGGTGCCGGTGACGCTGGGCCGCAAGGCGGTGCCGTCGCTCGATCTGCTCAACCTGCCCCGGCCCCTCTCGCCCCGGCCGTGGGCCTACGTGAAGATCGCGGAGGGATGTGACCGCAAGTGCGGGTTCTGCGCCATCCCGAGCTTCCGGGGCCCACAGCGTTCGCGGGCTGTAGGGGAGATCCTGCGGGAGGTGGACCAGCTGGGCGTGCAAGAGGTGGTGCTCGTGGCTCAGGACCTGGCCAGCTACGGCAGGGACGACCCGTCGATCGGCTCGGGCTCGATCGTGGCGCTGGTGGAGGCGGTGGCCGCCCGGGTCCCCCGCACGAGGCTGCTCTACCTGTACCCGTCGGACCTGAGCGACGAGCTGATCGACGTCATCGGCGGGCCCTCCGGGGTGGCCTATTACGACCTGTCGCTGCAGCACGTGTCGAAGGGGTTGCTCCGCCGCATGCGGCGCTGGGGCGACGGCGAGCGCTTCCTCGGGCGTATCGCCGACATCCGGCGCCGGTACCCGGAGGCGGCATTCCGCTCCAACTTCATCGTCGGCTACCCCGGGGAGACAGAGGCCGACCACGACGAGCTGCTGCGCTTCGTGGAGGCGGCCCAGCTCGACTGGGTCGGTTTCTTCTCCTACTCCAAGGAGGAAGGAACCCACGCCGCCGGCTTGGGCGGCGAGGTCGACCCCCTGCTCGTCGCCGAGCGGCTGCAGGAGCTCCAGGAGCTGCAGGAGGCCGTCACCAGTGCCCGCCGCCGCGCCCTGGTAGGGGAGTGGGTCGAGGTGCTGGTGGACGCGCCTGGCGTGGGTCGCACCCACCGGGAGGCGCCCGAGATCGACGGCATCGTGGAGGTGCCGGCGTCGCTCGAAGTGGGCTCGTTCCACCGGCTGAGCGTCTGCTCCGCCTTCGGCGTCGATCTTCAAGCGGCCTGACCCGCCGGTGTCCACTACATCGTTCGGCCCCACGGCCCTCGCCACGCCGGCCAACGCCATCACCTTCGTCCGGCTCGCGCTCACACCGGTGTGGCTGGCGGTGGTGGTGGCCCAGGGAGCGTCGTGGACCGCCTTCATCCTCGGCTTCGTGCTGGCCGCCACCGACGGCCTCGACGGCTACGTCGCCCGCCGCCAGGGCACCACCCGGTCCGGTGCGTTCCTCGATCCGCTGGCCGACAAGTTCCTGGTGGTGGGAGGGCTGGTGGCCCTGGTCGTGCAGGGCACCTTCTGGTGGCTGCCGGTTGCCGTGATCGCCGTGCGGGAGGTGACCATGAGCGTCTACCGCAGCTGGGTCAGCAAGCGGGGCGTGTCCGTCCCCGCCACCTGGTGGGCCAAGGTCAAGACCATCGTGCAGGAGGTGGCCATCGGCCTCGCGTTGCTGCCACTCACGGCCGGCTACCCGGTGCTGGCCCGCACCGTGCTGTGGGTGGGAGTGGTGCTGGCGGTGGCGACCGGGCTGCAGTACCTGAACCAGGGACGCAAGGCGGCCAGCAGTGCGGTGTGAGGTGGTGGCCGTGGGCACCGAGTTGCTGCTGGGCCAGGTCGTGGACTCCAACTCGGCCGAGATCGGCGAGATGCTGGCCCTGGCTGGCATCGACTGCCACTTCCAGACCAAGGTCGGTGACAACCACGGACGGATCGTGCAGGCGCTGCGCATCGCGCTGTCGCGCAACGAAGCGGTCATCGTCTGCGGCGGCCTCGGCCCCACCCAGGACGACATCAGCCGGGAGGCCATCGCCGAGGTCATGAACGCTGCACTCGTCCGTCGCCCCGACATCGTCGAGCGCATCCGGTCGATGTTCGAGTCGCGGGACCGCGACATGCCCGAGAGCAACGCACGCCAAGCAGACGTCCCCGAGGGGGCGACGGTGATCGACCAGGTGCGAGGGACAGCGCCCGGCCTCATCTGCCCCTTGGGCGACAAGGTGATCTACGCGCTGCCGGGGGTCCCCTATGAGATGTGCGAGATGATGGAGCGGGCGGTGGTGCCCGACCTGCAGGC
>JAHWJU010000028.1 GCA_019348255.1 Actinomycetota bacterium
CACCGGCGAGAGCGGGGAACCGGCCGAGCAGGACGACGGCTCGGGACAAGCGGACAGCAGGCGCCATGGAACGGCTCCATGGTAGGGGTGCCCACCGAGGAAGTACCAAGCGGCAGTACCTTGACAGGCCATGGACGCGCGCCGGGTGGTGGCAGGCATCGGCAGGACGTTCATCGCGGCCGGCACCCTCATCCTGTTGTTCGTCGGCTACCAGCTCTGGGGCACCGGCCTGTCGGAGTCCCGCAGCCAGGACCGGCTCCGCTCCGACTTCCTCGACGCGCTGGAGTCCCCGGCTTCGACCGTGCCCACCACGTCGCCCCCGGCGGGGGGCGGCGGCGTCGGCGACACCCCAGCCACCACGGCCCGATCGCGGGTCGATCCGCCTTCGGGGGAAGCGGTGGCCATCATGCGGATCCCCAGGATCGACGTGGAGAAGGCGGTGGTGGAGGGGGTCTCCGTTGAAGCGCTCAAGGCCGGGCCTGGGCACTACCCGAGGACCCCGATGCCGGGGCAACCCGGCAACGCCGCCATCGCCGGGCACCGCACGACCTACGGCGCGCCGTTCTACCGGCTCGACGAGCTGGTTCCGGGCGACGAGATCCTGGTCACCACCCGCCAGGGTGAGTTCACCTACCGCGTCGACCAGCGCAGCATCGTCGGGCCCGAGCGCAACGAGGTGCTGGCCCCCACCGACGACAACCGGCTGACGCTGACGACCTGCCACCCCCGCTTCAGCGCCAGCCAGCGGCTGATCGTGGTGGCCATGCTGCAGGACCAGGCCGCGCCCGCGCCCGCCCCCGCCCCGGAGGTCGAGCCGCCGCCCGCCGAAGAAGCCCCGGACGACGCACCCGGCGCACCCGACGCACCCGACGCACCCGACGCACCCGACGCACCCGACGCACCCGACGTGACCATCCCCGAGGAGGCTCCGGAGGTGAGTCTCGACGAGCCCAGCGTGTCGGGCGAGGACGTGCCGCGGGGACCGGCGGTGCTGTGGGGAGCGCTGGCCGCGCTGGTGTGGCTCGTCACCTGGCTGCTCTCCAAGCGGTGGGGCCGCCTGACCGCCTACCTGATGGGCACTCCCGTGTTCTTCGTCGTGCTCTTCGTCTTCTTCGAGAACTTCGCCCGCCTGCTGCCGGCCAACATCTGACCGTCCGGCGCCCGGCACCGGCGCCGGGACGTCGACGTCAGATGTTGGCGAGGCGATCGAGGCCGGCGGCCTCCATCAGGCGCACGAGGGAGCCGGAGACCTGACCCAGCTTGTTGGTGAACAGCAGCAGGCCGAACAGCACCAAGAAGGCGCCGGAGACGACGTTGATCAGGCGGAAGTGCCGCTTGACCCAGCCGAACACGCCGGTCAAGCGCCCGAAGCCGACGCCGGCGGCCACGAACGGCACCCCCAGGCCGAGGGAGTAGGCAACGAGAAGGCCGACCCCCCGGCCGAGGGTCTCCTGGGTGGCCGCGGTGGCGATGACCACCGAGAGGATCGGGCCGATGCAGGGGGTCCACCCGAATGCGAACGCCATCCCCATGAGCGGCGGGGCGAAGACCCCCAGCCGGTCGGGCAGGACGTGCAGGCGCCGCTCCCGCTGGAGGAACCCGGGGGCGATGACCCCGGCCAGGAACAGGCCCATGGTGATGACGAGGATCCCCGCCAGCCGATTGAGCCCCTGTTGGTGGCGCAGCAGCAGCTGGCCCACTGCACTGGCGCCGGCGAAGAGGGCGGTGAACACGACGGTGAAGCCGGCCACGAACAGCAGCGTGGACCGCAGCAGCTTGCGGGTGTCGGCGCCGCTGGCGGTGGAGAGCCCGGTGGCGCTCACCCCCGACATGAGCGACAGGTAGCCGGGTACGAGGGGGAGCACGCAGGGCGACAGGAACGACACCATGCCGCCGGCGAAAGCCAGCAGGAAGCCGCCCACTCAGCAGCCCCCGGCGCCGGCGCCGGCGTGATCGCTGCGATTCCGCACCATCACCCCATTCTCCCAGGGGCGCAGGGTTGGTAAGTGGCGCCCGCCGGGAACAGTGCTGTGGTGATCCTCTCCCTCATAATCACCGGTCTCATCATCGGCGCCCTCGGGCGCCTCGCCATCCCCGGTCCCAACCCCATCGGCATCCTCATGACGATCATCGTGGGTATCGGCGGTTCCCTCGCCGGGGGCCTGATCGGCAGCGCGCTCGGCCTGAGCAGCGGGCTCGTCTTCATCGTGGCCGTGCTGGTGGCCGCCGGCCTCGTCTACCTCATGGCCGGCCAGAGCCGGCGGGGGACCTTCGGGCGGCGCCGCGGCGGCCTTCTGTAGCTCACAGGATCCCGCTGGCCTTCTGTCGCTCGACCAGCTCGAGGTCGGCCTCGACCATCCGGCGGACGAGCTCGCCGAAGCTGACCTCGGGTTCCCAGTCGAGGAGCTTCTTCGCCTTTCCGGGGTCACCAACCAACAGGTCCACCTCGGCCGGGCGCATGAACCGCTCGTCGAGCACGACATGGTCCTGCCACTCCAGCCCAGCGTGGCCGAAGGCGAGTTCGCAGAACTCCCGCACCGCGTGGGTCTGGCCGGTGGCCACCACGTAGTCGTCGGGCTCGTCCTGTTGGAGCATCAGCCACATGGCCCGGACGTAGTCGCCGGCGAAGCCCCAGTCGCGCTGGGCGTCGAGGTTCCCGAGCGGCAGCGTCGTGTCGAGGCCGTGCTTGATGCGGGCCGCGCCGTTGGTGATCTTGCGGGTCACGAACTCGAGGCCGCGGCGGGGGCTCTCGTGGTTGAACAGCATCCCGCTCGAGGCGTGCAGTCCGTAGCTCTCGCGGTAGTTGACCGTGATCCAGTGGCCGTAGACCTTGGCCACCCCGTAGGGGCTCCGGGGGTAGAAGGGAGTCGTCTCCCGCTGGGGAACCTCCTGCACCTTGCCGAACATCTCGCTCGAGCTGGCCTGGTAGAAGCGTATGGAGGGATCGACGATGCGGATGGCGTCGAGGGCCCTGGTGACTCCGAGGGCGGTGGTCTCACCGGTGAGCACCGCTTGGCTGAACGAGGTCTGGACGAACGACTGCGCCGCCAGGTTGTAGAACTCGTCGGGCCGGTGGTCCCGCAGGACGTGGATCATCGAGACCTCGTCCAACAGGTCGCCGGGGACGATGCAGATGTCGTTTTGGATGTGGGCGATCCGCTCGAAGTTGAGCGTGCTGGACCGGCGCACCATGCCGATCACCTCGTAGCCCTTCTCGAGCAGTAGCTCGGCCAGGTAGGAGCCGTCCTGGCCGGTGATGCCGGTGATGAGCGCGCGCTTGGGCATCTGAAGGTTCTAGCGCCCCCTCCATGTCGGCGTCCGCTTCTCCACGAAGGCCCGCAGTCCCTCACGGGCGTCGTCGGTCAACGTGGCCAGCGTGAGCAGCGGGTGCAGGGCCTCCAGGGCCTCCCGGGCGGCCTGGTCCCACACGGCATAGAACGAGTCACGGCCCAGCTTCACCATCGCCGCCGGCTTCGAGGCCAGCACCGCCGACAACTCGTCCACGGCCGCGTCGAGACCCGCCGCCGGCACCACCTGGTTGACGAAGCCGATGCGGGCGGCCTCGTCCGCGCCCACCCTGCGGCCGGTGAGCATCAGCTCCAGGGCCTTCTTGGGGGGCATCGAGCGCACCATCGGCACGGTCACCATGAACGGCCACAGCCCCACGTCGATCTCCGGCGTGCCGAACTGGGCCTCCTCGGAGGCCACCACGAAGTCACAGGCCAAGGCCAGGCCGAAGCCGCCGGCCAGGGCGTAGCCCTGGACCCGGGCGATGGTGGGCTTGCCCAGCGACCAGAGGTCGAAGAACAGCTCCCCCACACTGCGCCGGGCCTCGTGGAGGCCGAGGAGGTCGGCGTCGCCGCCGGCCATGCCGCTCAGGTCGGCACCGGCGCAGAACGCCCGCTCGCCGGCGCCGGCCAGCACGAGCACCCGCACGCCGGCATCCTGGCCCGCTTGGGCGACCCGCTCCCGCAGCCGAGCCACGAGCGGCCACGACAGGGCGTTGTGGCGCGCCGGGCGGTCGATGGTGACCCGGGCCACCCCACCGGCGACCTCGTAGCGCACGTCCCCGTCCTGGTCGCCGGGTTGGGAGGCAGGACCCGGCGACGTGTCGGTCACGAACGACGACGCTAGCGGCGTCTACCGTTTCCGGCTGCCGTGCTCATCGCGCTCGCCATCGTGTTCGGCGTCGTCATCGGCCTCCTCGGTGGCGGCCGTTTGGCCAACCTGACCGAGCCCACCTTCCGGAGGACGCCGCTCCTCGTCGCGGGCGTGGGGCTGCAGGTGCTCTCCGCCTTCTTCGACAGCGCCGCGGTCCCTCTCATCCTGGTGTCCTACACGCTGCTCCTGCTGTTCGCGGGAGCGAACGTGCACCACGTGGGGATGCTGGTCGTCGCTGTCGGCCTCGCCTGCAACTTCGCCGTCATCGCCGCCAACGGGGGCATGCCGGTGCGGGGCGAGGCCATCACCGCTGCCGGAGACGTCGAAGACCACGAGCTGCAAGGGCTGGAGTTCGACAACAAGCACCACTTGGAGCGCCCGGACGACCGGCTGACCCTGCTGGGCGACATCTTCCCCGTGCCCGTTCCCGGGTTTCGCCAGGTCGTCTCCTTCGGCGACCTCGTCATGGCGATCGGGATGGCCGACGTGATCGTCCACTGGCTCCGGCGCCGTCCCCACAGAGGCACATCGCCCTGCACCACCGAGGCCGCCGGCACCTCCTGAGCCACCCCCGCCCCCAGCGTGACCGCTGGAACGGGAAGTACCTTGGCACCGTGGAGAGCACGGCCACACCCGATCTGGAGGGCCTGGAGCGGGTCCTGTGCCGCCTTCCGGACGTGACCACTGCCCGCGTGGTGGCCGATGCCGACGGCGGCATCGCCGAGGTCCACATCCTCTCGCTGCCCGACAAGCCGGCCAAGCAGGTGGTGCGCGACGTCCAGTCGGCGGCGCTGGCCTTGATGGGCATCGACGTCGATCGTCGGGTGGTCTCGGTGGTCCAGCTCGACGCGCCAGAGCCGGCTCCTGATCCCGAACCCGCGGTTTTCAGCGATGACGGGTCGGACAGCGCGCCCCGGACCGCCGACGGCCGCGTCTGCCTGGAAGCGGTGCGCAGCGACCGGCGCGGTCTGCAGTGCAGCGCGGAGGTGGCGCTGCGCCGGTCCGAGCGGAGGGCGGTGGGTGTCTGCGAGGGGCTCATGGCCCGCAACACGGTGCTGCGGATCGTGGCCCAGGCGACCATGGACGCACTTCGCAAGCTGGAGCCGGCCGCAGTTCGCGCCGACGTCGACACGGTGAGCATCCTGCGGGTCGGCGAGTCTTCGGTTGCCGTCACGACCGTGGTGGTGATGGTGCCTCCCTATGAGGAGATCCTCTCCGGTTCGGCAGTGGTGCGGCCGGCCGGGGAGATGGACGCGGTGGTCCGGTCGGTACTGGACGCCACCAACCGACGCCTGACCCAGCTCCGCTAGCTGTCGTGCCGGCGGCGGCAGTGGTCTCCTTCCGCCTGGGCGGGCATGACGGCGTCTCCGTGGAGGCCGACAAGTGGACCTGGGGGCTGCGCGAGCTCGACTTCGACGTGCGGACGGTGGCCGGCGCCGGACCCGTCGACGTGGTGGTTCCGGGCCTGGAGCGGGGTGCGGGGCTGCCGGCAGCGGATGCGCTGGCCGGCGCGCTGGAGGGCGTCGACGTGGTGGTGGTGGAGAACCTGCTGTCGCTCCCGTTGAACCCGGCCGCGGCGGCCGTGGTCACCCAGGTTCTGCACGGGCGGCCCGCCATCGTGCGACACCACGACCTCCCTTGGCAGCGCCCCGAGCTCGGTTTCGCCGACGGGGACTGGCCGCCCCGGGATCCATGCTGGCTCCACGTGACCATCAACCAGCGCAGCCGCCTCGAGCTCGCCGCCCGCGGCATCGACGCCATCTGCCGGTACAACCGGTTCCCCCTCGCCGGTTGGGACGGCGAGCGGGAGCGCACGCGGTCGGAGATCGACCTGGTTGGGACGGTGCTGCTGCACCCGGTGCGGGCGATCGCCCGCAAGGACGTGCCGGCGGCCGTTGCCCTGGCCGAGTCGCTGGGTGCCACCTACTGGCTCACCGGCGCGGCCGAGGACGGCTACGAGGCGGAGCTGACGCGGGTGCTCGCCGGGGCCCGCTGCTCCTGGCTGCACCGGTCCGTGGCACGGGTGGCGGACGCTTACGCGGCCAGCGATGCCGTGTGCCTCACCTCCCGCGTCGAGGGCTTCGGCAACCCGGTGGTCGAATCGGCCCTGGCCCGGCGGCCGCTGGCTCTGCGCCGCTACCCGGTGGCCGAGGAGCTGGCCGCCTTCGGCTTCCGCTGGTTTCCAGCCGATGATCCCGGGCCCCTGCGAAGCTTCCTGGCCGAGCCCGATGTCGGGCTGGTCGACCACAACGAAGACGTGGCGCGCTCCTGCTTCGGCCTCGACCGCCTCCCCTCGGAGCTGGCCGAGGTGCTAGAGCGGGTGCTGCCATGACCACCGACGGTCCGCGTCCGGAGCAGGATCCGGTGCTGGTGCGGCGGGCCCAGATGTCCCGCCTGGCCAGTACCGGCAACAGGATCGGTTACGCCTGTGTGGCGGTGTCGGTGGTCGCCTTCTTCGTCGGGCTTTCGGCTGGGTATGAGGTGTGGGGTCGGGTCGTGGTGGTGGCCCTGGCAGCCAGCGCCCTCACGCTGGCGCCGGCCATCGTCTTGGGTTACGCCGTCAAGGCGGCCGATCGGGAGGATCGGAGCCGGCGGTTGCCTTAGCGCGCAAACGTCGGTCGGTGGGCGTACCGGTGGTCGGTGTGGAACCATCGGCGGCGCACGCCACCGACCCCGGGGGGACACGTACATGAGCAGGGCCGCTGTCCACGTGGGCCTCGACCAGCCGCTGGAGATCCGAGACGACCTCGAAGTGGCGCCGCCCCAGCGGGGTGAGCTCAAGGTGCGCATCGCTGCCTCCGGCGTCTGCCATTCAGACCTGTCGGTGCAGAACGGCACCATCCCCCTGGCCCCCCCGATGGTGCTCGGGCACGAGGGGGCAGGAGTGGTGGAGGAGGTGGGCGAAGGGGTCGTGGGCTTCGCCCCTGGCGACCACGTGGTGTTGACCTTCGTGCCCGAGTGTGGCGAGTGCTACTTCTGTCGCCGCGACCAGGGGTTCATGTGCGAGAAGTCCGCAGCCCAGGCCGCCGGCGGCATGCTCGACGGCACCACCCGGATGACCTCCGGCGGCCGGCCGGTGGGCCAGATGGCCATGTGCGGGACCTTCGGGGAGGTCACGGTGGTGCCGGCCATCAGCGCCGTCAAGATCGACCCGGACGTGCCGCTCGAGGCGGCGGCCCTGCTCGGGTGCGCGGTGCAGACCGGCGTCGGAGCCGCCACCCACACCGCCAACATCCGCGGCGGTGACACCGTGGCCGTGTTGGGCTGCGGTGGCGTCGGGCTCAACGTCATCCAGGGGGCCCGAATCGCCGGCGCCGAGCGCATCATCGCCGTCGACATGGTCGATGCCAAGCTCGACCTGGCCCGCCGCTTCGGTGCCACCGACGTCGTCAACGCCGCCCGGGCCAATCCGGTGGCGCAGGTGCAGAGCCTGACCGAAGAGCGGGGGGCCGACGTCGCCTTCGAGGTCATCGGCCTCGCCGCCACCATCGAGCAGTCGATGCAGATGACCCGACGGGGCGGCGAGACCGTGCTGGTGGGGGTGCCCCGCCTCGACGTGGTTCTCAACGTGAACCCGGCGTTCGCCTTCATCTACACGGCGAGGACCGTGAAGGGATGCTGGTACGGGTCGGCCAACGTGCACCGGGAGGTGCCGCGACTGCTGGAGCTCTACAGGACCGGCGAGCTCATGCTGGACGAGCTGATCTCCCGGGAGATCGCGCTCGACCAGGTGAACGAGGCCTTCGCCGCCATGAAGGCAGGCGAAGTGGCTCGCTCGGTCATCGTCTTCTAGCCCGCCGGCGGACTAGCTGCTCTGCTGAGGCTGGTCCTCTTCGGGGCTGAAGGCGCCTCCGATGACGGTGCTGGGATCTTTGGCGTCGGACATCGCCGTCGCCGCGTCGGGGCCGGTTCCCTGCCGGGGCTTGCCGCTCTCGTCGTCGGTCAGCACCGCGACGCTCTCGTTGCCCTTGCCGTCGAAGACGGAGATCTGGGCGTTCTCGGCGCCGTCCTCGGCCAGTGGGGCGCGCACTCCCTCGCCTTCACCAGCGCGGTGCTGGGGGTGGTCGCTCTCGCCTGTGACTCGCTGACGCTCGCTGCCCTCGGTGCCGGGGGGGTTGGTGCTGTCGGTCATGGGGTGCCACTCCTCCTCGATGAACGGACAAAACCCCCCTACCCGACATCGCCGGCTCCCAATCGGGCCGCCTCAGGCGATGCGGTAGCGCCGGCGGCGGGCCTTGGCCGCCAGCAACGTGACGCCCGGCCGGCGGGCGGGCTGGGGACGCAGCGGCTCCGGTGGTCGCCGCAGGCTACGGGGCGGTTCGGTTCTCGGGGGCCTGGTCACACCGCGGAGTTCGCCGCCCCTGGTTCTCATCCTTCGAGAACGCCCAAACCGGACAGACCACGCGTGCCCGGCACCGACCCGGTGCCGGTGGTTACCGTTGGGTAACCATGCCCCGCCGCCTCCCCGCCCCCCGCCGCCGGCGCCAGCTGCTCGACGTCGCCCTCGAGCGCTTCGCCGCCACCGGCTTCCACGCCACGTCGATGGACGAGATCGCGGAAGCGGCCGGCGTGACCAAGCCGGTCCTCTACCAGCACTTCGGATCGAAACGCCACCTCTATCTCGAGTTGCTCGACGACATGGTCGGCCAATTGATGGACGTGGTGACCAAGGCCACCGCCAGCGCGCAAGGGCCGCATCAGCAGGTGGAGGCCGGCTTCGCCGCCTATGTGAGCTACATGGTCGAGCGCCCCCAGGCCTTCCGCCTGCTGTTCGGTGGTGGCTCGCGCCGCGACCGGGAGTTCGCGGAGGCCGTGGCCCGGGCCGAGGACGCCATGGCCGAGGCGGTGGCGGCCCTGATCGAGGCCGACATCGACGACACCCACCGCCGGGTGCTGGCCTACGCCGTGGTCGGGATGGCGGAGCGGGTGTTGCGCCACTGGGAGGCCGAGCGCCCGGCCATTGCCCCCGAGGCACTGGTGCGCCAGATGGCCGACCTCGCGTGGGCCGGGCTCCGCGGCGTTCGGCGGGTCTGAGTCGGCCGCTACTCGGGATCCAGGTTGACCAGCTCCAGCTCGTAGCTGGAGTCGCCGGCGGCGGAGTCGCGGGTCCGGGTCGTGCTCTTGACGATGACGCCGTGGCGGGGCGAGACGAAGGTGGTGCTGGCGTTGTCGACGGTTCGGCCGCCGAAGTCGAACCGCTCCGTCTCCTCGAGGACCCACACGTCGAGGGTCCGGCCGGCGACCCGCACCCGGTGCAGCTCCGTCACCCTTCCCGTCGACTGGTACCCCAGCACCAGAGGGGTCCCACCGATGCCGTCCATGGTGCACCTGCTGCGCGCCTCCCACGAGACGCCGGCAGCCAGCGGCAGGCGGGTGCGCAGCACGTCGGGCTCCCAGTCACAGCTGCGCGACTCGGCCCCGAAGGTGAAGACCGTCTTCGTCACGTAGGCGCCGTCAGGACGCCAGCTCAGCTCGCTGGTGGCGTCCAGGCCGCCGCCCTGGCGGGTGACCACTTGGCGGACCTCGTCGCCTGCGCGGCCGCGGTCCTCCACCCGGGTCAGCGACGTCGTCTCCTGGCCGGCCTGGCGGTAGCGGTAGCGGTAGGTCCCGGGACGGGGCGGCACTGCCGGGCCGGGGTCTTCGGGTGGCCCCAGGTCCTCGGCCGGCGCCTTGGTCGCCGGAGGCGCCAGCGGGGAGCCCGGCGAGAGGGGGACGTCCAGGCTGGCGCCGCCGCTTCGGGCCGCAGTGCCGGCGCCGGCGCTGGGCGCGCCGGTGCTGGGGGTTCCGGTGGCTCCAGTGGCTCCGGAGCGGGTGGTGGAGGACGTGGTTGAGCCGTCGCCGGCGCCATCGACCAGCGGGATGGCCAGAAGGGCGCCGGCGAGGCAGAGCGCGGTGAAGGCCCACAGGACCCGGCGAACGAGGCTGTTGTCGGGCACCAGCCAGATGGTAGGTGCCGCCCCTGGGTACCTCCGTCAGCTGGCGGCGGCGTCGAGGCGGTAGCCCCGGCGGATCACGGTCTGCAGCCCGGCCGCGGCGGGGCCGAGCCGGCGCCGTAGCCGGGCCACCGCCACCTCCAGGGCATGAGGGTCGGCCTGGGCGGTTCCCCACACCTCGATCAGCAGGTGGCGCTTGGTCACCACGGCTCCAGCCCGGCCGACCAGCACCTCGAGCACCTCACGCTCACGGTTCGTCATCGAGGCGGCCTTGCCGTTGATGACGAGGCGACTGCCTTGCACCGCCACCCGATGCCCCGCGATGGAGTAGTCCCGCCGTTCACCGGCAAGCGCGCTGGTGAGGGTGGCCAGCATCGACCCGAGACGGGCTCGGTCTGGCGCGATCGCGCCTCGGAACCCTGCCTTCAGGGCCACCTCCCGGCACACCGGCCCCACGCAGACGGCACGCACCCGCTCCTCGAAGGCCCGTCGCAGCTCCGCGGCAGCGCCCCACGACTCGGCCAACGTGAGGAGGTTGGTGACGGCAGGGGCGCTGGTGAAGGTGACGGCGTCGAGGTGGCCGGCGGAGGCCTGCTCGACCAGGCGACGGACGCGATGTTCGTCCTCCGGCAGCGTCCATCGGTAGACGGGCACCTCCACCACCTCGTACCCGGCGGCTCGCAGCTGCCGAGCCGGGTCGGGCGCCAGCCCTCCGTCGAGTTGCACGGCGACGCGGATACCCGCAACCTCGGTGGCGAGCAGGTGGTCGATGAGGTCGCTGAAGCGCTCACTGGGGGCCTGCCACGCCACCTCCAACCCGGCGGTCACGAAGGCTCCGGCGGCCTTCGGCCCCCGCGCCAGCAGGCGAGCGGAGCCGAGCGACTGCAGCAGACGACCTTCGAGACCCCAACTGGCGGCGGCTGCCACCCAGGTCCGCACGCCGAGGCCGGTGCTCGCCAGCACCACGTCCGGCGGGTGCTCCAGGAGCGACTGCGTAGCTGCCCGAAGGCCATCCTCGGGGCCCAGCGGCAGCACGCGCACCGTCGGCCCGTGCACGACCCGGGCGCCCCGCCTCGTCAGCATCTCGGCCTGCTCGGCGGCGCGCCTGTCGGCGGTGATGCCGACGACGAAGCCCTCGAGCGGGCGGGAGCTCACATCGGGAACCTACGCAGGGTGTGTTTCAGCGCTGTTGCCGGCGCCGCACCCGCCCGTCAACGCTTTCCTCTGTGCGCCTGACGCCGGCGAGGCCGATCAGGCCTCGTGCCCGGGGTCGAGGTCCTTGATGGACTGGAAGCCCAGCTGCGCGGCCCACGGCCCGCAAGCGGCCGCGATGGGCTCGAGCAGATGCCCGACGTGGTCTCCCGTCTCCAGCCGCTCGACGATCCGGCCCGCCACCCAGTTGGAGCACTCGCTCAGCAGCGGGAGCCCCTCCGGCCCGTGTTCCCATGAGCAAAGCCCGAACTTGTCCACCTCGTCGCCGGTTTGCGAGCCGAAGAGGGTCGCGAGGTCGCGCTGGTCGGAGGACGGGAAGTGGACCAGCAGATGCGTGGCCCCCGCCGCCACCCGGGTGGTGTGGTTGCGCTCGGACAACCACACCATCAACAGCGGCGGGTCGATGCTGCACTGGGTGGCGAAGCCGACCAGGCAGCCGCTCCGGTCGCGGCCGTCGCTGGTGGTCACGATCAGCATCGGGTAGTCGAGCTGGGCGATGGTCGCCCGGAGCTCCTCCTCGGCGGGGGTGTCTGCCACAGGCCGGCTCTACCCGTTCGCGGCGGAGCCTCGACGTGGGCAGGTCATCTTGCCGGCGCCACTCCGTCGCCCGTCCAGCGGTAACGCGTCCAGCCGGGCACCACGTGGGCGCCCACGGAGCGGTAGAAGGCGATGGCCGGCTCGTTCCAGTCGAGGACCGCCCATTCGACCCGCCCCGGGGAGCGCTCGAACAGTGACGCCAGAAGGGCCCGCCCCAAACCTGCACCACGGTGTTCCGGCCGCACCACGAGGTCCTCGACCCAGATCCCCGGCCGGCCGAGGAAGGTGGAGAAGGTCCAGTGCCAAAGGGCCATGCCGGCCACCGTCCCCGGCCGGTCGTCCGGTTCGGCGAGCGTGACCCAAGCCCTGGGTGAGTCGCCGAAGAGCCAGCCGGCCAGCTCGTCCCGGTCGAAGTTGACCTGGTCGGCCAGGCGTTCGTATTCGGCCAGCTCCCGTATGAGGGCGCAGATCTCGTCCAGGTCCGCAGCCGTCGCCTCCCGAAGCATGAGCCCGTATGGTGGCAGAAGCCACGAGAGGAAGCAGCGGAGTTGGGTAAGGGGTGCACCGTGGAGAGACCCGATATCTGCAGCTGGCCGAGCACAGAGTCCGACGTGGGCGGTGCCGATCGGACCGAGCCATGACCAGAGCCAGGCGTCTGCTCAGAGGACTCACAGTGGGCGAAGACCTCTTGGTGCGCCTGTTGCCGCGGAGGGCCCACAGAGGCTCGACCTGGTTCGGCAGGATCGGCGACGTCGTCCAGCAGCCCCCGGTGTGGGCCGGATTGGCCGGCGTTCTCGGATTGATGGGGGGACCGAGAGGCCGTAGGGCGGCGGCGCGCGGGAGCGTGTGCTACGGCGTGACGGCACTGGTCGCCAACCTTGTCGTGAAGCCCGTGGTGCGTCGGAGCCGCCCGCCGGGCTCCGGTAGCGGGAGAACTGGACCGATCACGTCCTCGTTTCCGTCAGGCCATGCCGCCACGGATCTGGCCTTCACGCTGGGCGTCGCCCAGGAGATCCCCGTGCTGTTCCCCCCGCTGGCGCTCGCCACATCTGCTGCGCACTGGTCGATGGTGCGTAGCCGGGGCCACTACCCGAGTGACGTCTTCTTCGGTGGGGCGCTGGGTGTCGCGGTCGCCTTCGTGGTGTGGAGGCTCTGGCCCTCTGGAGAAGAAGCGGACGAAGGGACCACGCCTGATCCACCGCCGGCCGGGCGTGCACGCGGGGGGCCCAGGGTAGAAGCGAAGGGGACGCACTGACGAAGGGGGCGATCATGGCGAATGTTGCATTCGTGCTGGCAGACGACTTCGAGGACTCTGAGTTCAAGGTGCCCTACGACCGCATCACGAGGGCAGGCCACCAGGTGACGGTGATCGGATCGGAATCGGGCAAGGAGGTCCGGGGCAAGAAGGGCAAGGAGTCGTTCACGCTCGAGGCCACGCCTGACGAGGTGAACGCGGCCGACTTCGACGCTTTGGTCATCCCCGGCGGTTACGCACCGGACAAGTTGCGAATGTCGCCGGGCGTCGTGAAGTTCGTGAAGGGCATGTTCGAGGGTGACAAGCCGGTCGCCGCCATCTGCCATGCCGGCAGCCTTCTCGTGGAAGCGGACGCCGTACGCGGGCGGACCGTCACCTCTTGGCCCTCCATCCGCACCGACCTGATCAACGCCGGGGCCGACTGGGTCGATCGCGAAGTAGCCGAGGACGGCAACCTCATCACTTCCCGCAAGCCGGACGACCTCGATGCCTTCGTCGATGCCATTCTCGGCCGGCTGTAGTTGGCCGACCGACCTCAGTGACTCAGCTTCTCCACGACGAGGTCGGCGAGGGCGTCGGTGGCGGCGGGAACGACATGGAGGTACAACGACGGCTCGATCAACTCCAGCTCCATGAGCAGCGGGCGCCCGTCTTCGCCCGCGACCACGTCCGCCCGGGCGTAAAGCAGTTCTTCACCGGTGGCGGAGCTGGCCACCTCGCAGGCCGTGAGCGCCAACTCGACAAGCGCAGCCGAGGGGTCGACCTGTGCGTAGCTTCCGCCACGGTGCTCGTGGATCCGGAACTCACCTCGAGCCGGCAGCTTCGATACAGCGTGGCTGACCCGTCCGCCAAGGACCACCAGCGATGTCTCGCCGCTGGTCTCGATGCTGTCGAGGTAGGGCTGGACCAGCACGTCGCCGCCGCTCAGCAGGGCCCGCAGGTGCGCCGTGGTGGAAGCGTCGTCTGACCGACCCCGCTCGGCGTCGTTCCCGCCGATGCCAACAGCCGGCTTCACCACGACGGTCGCCGCGCCCCCCGCCCCCAGCGCGGCGTGAGGTTCGGTTGAGGCCCCCGGCACCACCGTGGTGGGCACGGTGGGGACCCCGGCGGCCGCGAGTTCCTGCAGGTAGCGCTTGTGGTGATTCCACCGCACCACCGCCGGCGGGTTGACCAACGAGGTCACCTTCGCCACCGAGTCAACCCACGCCAGGAACGATGCCAGCTTCGGCGGGTAGTCCCATGTCTCGCGCAGCAACACCAGGTCGTAGTCCGACCACCGCGCGGAGGGATCGTCCCACGGCACCCAATCGGCCGGGGCCCCACGGTCGGAGATCGCCTCGGCCAATCCCTGGTGGTCGCCGCTCCCGCTGGGCCACATCGAGCAGCAGGCGAGGGCGACGCGTGAGGGCACGGGCTCCGAGGCTATGGGACAGTCCCGGCACCTGCTCTCGGTTATGCAGGCCGGAGCGTGAGACCGGCGGCCGGTGCGCAGACGGGCCGAACGGCTACGTTCGCCGTTGTGACCGCCGGTGCGACAGGAGCTGCCACGGGCGCCTCCTCCCGCCGCAGGCGCTGGCTCCGCGTCATCGGCCTCGTCTCCGCTCTCGCTCTCCTGTCAGCACTGTTGACCTTCGGCTGGTTCACCATCCGCTACCGGTCAATAGACCGGGCCTCGTTCCAGAGGGGAGTGCTGGCCCAGGCGGACCGAACCCAGCCGCAGAACTTCCTGCTGGTGGGAACCGACTCCCGCCGGTTCGTCGGAACCGCTGACGAAGCCGCCGCCTTCGGCACGACGGACGAGGTCGGTGCTGCGCATGCGGACACGATCCTGCTCGTCCGCACGTTCCCGGATTCGAACCGCCTGGTCATGCTGTCGTTTCCGCGGGACCTGTTCCTGACCATCGCAGGGACGGGAACGCAGGAGCGCATCAACACGGCGCTGGCCGGCGGCCCCGATCAGCTGGTTCGCACGATCACCGACAACTTCGGCATCCCCATCAACCATTTCATCGAAGTGGACTTTCGCGGCTTCCAGGCCCTCGTCGACGCGATCGGCGGAGTGCGCCTCTACCTGCCGGCCCCCGTGCGGGATTGGGACGAACAGAAGCAGGTCAATCCGACAGGGCTCGACATCGACCAGACCGGGTGCGTCGACCTCGATGGGAAGCAGGCGCTGGCGTACGCCCGAAGCCGCCACTACCAGCAGCTCGTCGACGGTGTATGGAAAGCCGATCCAGCAGGGGATCTGAACCGGATCACGCGACAGCAGGAGCTCATGCGCAAGGCGCTCGCTCAATCGGCCGGCCGTGGCCTCCGCAACCCCGCCCGCCTCAACGCGCTGATCGGAGTGGCCGTGAAGAACGTCTCCCTGGACGACCGGCTCCGATTCAAAGACCTGGTTGGGCTGGCCCGCCAGTTCCGGACGATCCAGCCCGACCAGCTGCAGAGCCACTCCCTCCCGACGAGACCCGGCACGAGTGCCGCCGGCGCAGAGGTGTTGTTCCTGGACGAGGTGGCGGCGCAGCCTGTGCTCGACGTCTTTCGCGGGAAGAGCACGACGCCGGCGACGATCCTGCCGAGCGCGGTGCGCCTCCGAGTCGAGCACGCACCCGGACGGGCGCCGGCGGCCGGCGCCGCCGGGTTCCGCCTGGCGGCCGCCGGCTTCCTGGTCGACGCGACCGCCGCCACCGGAGGCGATGTCGCCGCAACGACCATCCAGTTCGCCCCCGACACCGAGCAGAAGGCCGCTGTCGTGGCCGGCCGGCTGCTGGGCCCGGCGAAGCTCGTGCCCACCGACTCCCTCGAAGGCGTCGACGTCGTGCTCACGATCGGGAGGGACTGGAAGGGCGTCCGGGAAGAGGCGCCCGCAGGCGCGACCGCACCCGCCGTGCCGGCACCGACGGGCGCAGGAGCTCCCGCGACGCCGCGGGAGAAAGCCACGACGACGGCGCCAGCACCCGCTTCGACCCCAACCTGTTGAAGACGACCTCCCCGAAGCGCTAGTGGCGATGGGCCACCGCTTTCCCGTTCCGCTTCCTCGGGCAGCTTCAGTGCTGGAACGATGATCTCGTCCGGAGCGAAGGTACGGCGGCTTAAATCGCATCCATCCAGATCTAGACCCGATCCAGAATCGACGTTATGCTCCAGCCTGTCCATGGAGACACCCGTCGAGCACGATGCGCTTCTCCGCCGCCACGGCCTGCAGGTGACGGCCCAGCGTCTGGCTGTCCTGCGGGCGGTGTCGAGCCGACCGCACAGCACGGCGGACGACATCGACAAGGTCGTGCGGGCCGAGATCGGTGCCATCTCCCGGCAGGCGGTTTACGACGCCCTCGGCATCCTCACCGACAAGGGCCTCCTCCGGCGCATCCAGCCCGCCCGATCGCCGGCGCGGTACGAGGACCGTGTTGGCGACAACCACCACCACCTCATTTGCCGAACCTGCAGCCGGATGGTTGACGTCGACTGTGCGGTCGGCTTCACACCGTGCCTGACGGCCGCCGACGACTCCGCCTACGAGATCGACGAAGCCGAGGTCGTCTACTGGGGCCGATGTCCGGACTGTGCCGCGGCGACTTCTGTCCTATGAGCCATCACAACGAACGAGAGGAGACGGACCCACGTGTCTGACAACAAGGAAACGACGGAGAGCGTCAGCGAGAGCGAGAACCCAGCGATCCCCTCCCCCACCGTCAAGGAGACCCGGCCGAGGACGAATCGGGACTGGTGGCCGAATCAGCCGGACCTGCAGGTTCTCCACCAGCACTCGCCCCTGTCCAACCCGATGGGTGAGGACTTCGACTACGCAGCAGAGTTCAAGACCCTCGACCTCGACGCGTTGAAGCAGGACATCTTCGAGGTGATGACGACGTCGCAGGACTGGTGGCCGGCCGACTACGGCCACTACGGGCCGCTCTTCATCCGGATGACGTGGCACGCCGCAGGGACGTACCGCATCGCCGACGGCCGCGGCGGTGGCGGCAGCGGCGCCCAGCGGTTTGCCCCCCTCAACAGCTGGCCCGACAACGCGAACCTCGACAAGGCGCGCCGGTTGCTCTGGCCGGTCAAGCAGAAGTACGGCCGGAAGATCTCCTGGGGTGATCTGATCGTCTTCGCGGGCCAATGTGCCCTGGAATCGATGGGCTTCAAGACGTTCGGCTTCGGCTTCGGGCGGGAGGACATCTGGGAGCCGGAAGAGATCTTCTGGGGCCCTGAGGACACCTGGCTCGGAGATGAGCGCTACAGCGACGACAGAGAGCTCACCGGTCCTTTCGGCGCCGTGCAGATGGGCCTCATCTACGTGAACCCGGAGGGGCCCAGCGGCAACCCCGATCCGCTGGCTTCGGCCAGGGACATCCGGGAGACCTTCCGTCGCATGGCCATGAACGACGAAGAGACGGTTGCGCTCATCGTCGGCGGCCACACCTTCGGCAAGTGCCACGGTGCGGTCAGCCCGGACTACGTCGGGCCCGAACCCGAGGCCTGCCCCGTCGAGGCGCAGGGAATCGGCTGGACGAACACCTCCGGCAGCGGCAAGGGCGCCGACACCATCACCAGCGGGCTGGAGGGGGCCTGGACCAACGAGCCGACGAAATGGGACAACGGCTACCTGGACAACCTGTTCAACTACGACTGGGAGCTGACAACGAGCCCCGCCGGTGCCAAGCAGTGGACTCCCAAGGACCCCTCGGCCCAGGACACGGTGCCCGATGCCCATGATCCGTCCAAGCGGCACGCGCCCATGATGCTGACTACCGACCTGGCGCTGAAGCTGGACCCGATCTACGGCCCGATCTCGAAGCGCTTCCACGACAATCCGGACCAGCTCGCAGAAGCGTTCGCCAAGGCGTGGTACAAGCTGCTGCACCGCGACATGGGCCCCGTCAGGCGCTACCTCGGCCCGTGGGTCCCGGAGCCGCAGCTGTGGCAGGACCCGGTCCCCGACGTCGATCATGAACTGATCGGGGACGAGGACATCGCCGCCCTCAAGGGCAAGATCCTCGCGTCGGGCCTGTCCATCTCCCAGCTGGTTTCCACCGCCTGGGCGTCGGCCGCCAGCTTCCGCGGCACTGACAAGCGTGGCGGGGCGAACGGTGCCCGGCTTCGCCTTGCGCCGCAAAGGGACTGGGAGGTCAACAGCCCCGCCGAACTGGCGAAGGCGCTACAGACCCTCGAGGGGATCCAGCAGGACTTCAACAGCTCGCAGTCCGGCGGCACGAAGGTCTCGCTCGCCGACCTGATCGTCCTGGGCGGATGCGCCGCCGTCGAGCAAGCGGCCAAGAAGGTCGGGCACGAGGTCAAGGTTCCCTTCAGGCCGGGGCGCACAGACGCGTCACAGGAGCAAACCGACGTGGAGTCGTTCGCCGTGCTCGAACCGACCGCCGACGGCTTCCGCAACTACCTCCGAGCCGGAGAGAAGCTGCAGGCGGAGACGCTCCTGGTGGACCGAGCGAACATGTTGACGCTGACCGCGCCCGAGATGACGGTTCTCGTCGGCGGCATGCGGGCCCTGAACGCCAACTTCGACCGATCCGCACACGGCATCCTCACCGACCGGCCCGAGGCACTGACGAACGACTTCTTCGTGAACCTGCTCGACATGAACACGGAGTGGAAGGCATCCGTCTCGACGGAGAACGTGTACGAGGGCCGTGATCGGACCACTGGCGAGGTGAAGTGGACGGGCACTGCCGCCGACCTCGTCTTCGGCTCGAACTCCCATCTCCGAGCCATCTCGGAGGTGTACGCGTGTCACGACTCGACGAAGAAGTTCGTAGGTGACTTCGTGGCCGCGTGGGACAAGGTCATGAACCTCGATCGCTTCGACCTGGCCTGACCGACGTCCCGGCATGGTGACCGGTTCAGGTCGGACCGGTCACCAAGCCGGACGCAGTGCTCAATCATCAGTCGCCATCTCGAACCAGATGACCTTTCCCGCTGGGGTCGCATCACCGCCCCACCCCGAGGCCAGCATCTCCACGATGTCCAGGCCTCGTCCGCTGAGGGCGTCGGGCGGAACGCGGCTGCGGCGCTGAACCATATTGGTACCGCTGTCGTGCACAGCCACCCGCAACCAGGACCCTCTGACGGAGACCTCGAGCTCCATGGGCGGGTCGGCGTGGAGGAGGGCGTTGGTGACGAGTTCGGAAGTGCACAGGATGAGCGCGTCCAGGTCGACCGTCACGCCGGCACAGGCCTCCTTGACGGCGCGGCGGGCGAAGGAGGCGATCGTCGGGTCGCTCGGGAGAGGGATTCTCATGTTCCGCCCGTATGCTCACCGAGCCGCAACACGTACGCCAGGCCCCACGAGGGCTCGCCACCAGCGGCACCACCGTAATGAGCTAGCGGGTCGAAGTCATGGCTGGGAGCCCGCACGAAGCCCAGGCGCTCGTAGAGCCGGCGGGCCGCGGCCATCATCGGCGCGGTGTGCAGGCCGAGGAACATGGCGCGATCTTCGCGGGCCCGGTCGATGCAAAGCCCAGTCAGGCGCTCCCCCAGACGTTGTCCTCGGGCCTCAGGGTCTACCGCCAGAAGTCGCAGGACGGCTCCTCCCGGTGGCCAGCGATGGCCGTCATCGGCGGCGTCAGGCAGGTACGTCACGGATCCGACCAGTCGGCCGGCAACATCGGCAACATAGACGTCGGCGAACAACCGCCGGTGTGCCATGTCGACGATCTCGGTCCTATAGCCGGAGGCGACCGAAGGAGGGAACGTCGTGAAGTGCTCCTCGTTGGCCCTCACCAGGAGATCGGCGACCTGCTCCGCCTCGTTCTCCCTCATCCTCCGGATGATTGCCGTCTCCACCTCAGTATCGTTCGCTGGTGACCGAAAGCGGGGACGAGCAGCGGGTGCTGCGGCTCGAGGCGGTACCGGCGGCGCTGTTCCTGGAATCGCAGGACCACCAGCACGACCTGATCCGGGAGTTGCAGCTCATCGACATCGGCGACCGCTTCGATCTCGGTACCGCGGAGGTGTCCCACCGTCTGGCGCGCCTCATCGGCGACATCCTGACTCGTTACGCCCCGGTGCGCAGCGCCACCCGACTTCAGGCCATTGCCGCCGTCGATCGGGGGGAGGAGCTGGTTACCCTCGAGGTGCCTATCCGCCCCGGCATGGCTGAGGCGTTGACGGTCTGGCTCCGGCTGCTCGAGGAGGCAGACGACCTGTGTCGCAAGGGTGAGCTCCTTCTGCTGGCCACCCGTCCTGAGGTCCGGGACTTGCGCCGGTGGTACGTCCAGGAGCTCACGACCCGCCTGGACGACCTGGAGCGGCCCGGCGGGGCGAGTCCCTGAGCCGAAGGTCCGGGGTACCCGCCTCACGCCCGTACGCTGGGTAGGTGACCGACGTGGGTGAGGCGGCGGCGGCGCTGCTGCGGGCCGACGAGGCGTGGGCGGCGGGCGATCTCGACGCCCATGTCGTCCACCTCTCTGCGGCCGTGCGGGCTCAAACCGCCGAGGGGGACAACAGGGCTGCGGCCATGGCGTGCGCTCGCCTGGGCGACGTCTTCCACACCTGCATGGGCAACCGGACCGCCGCCCGCCCGTGGTTCGTCCGGGCGGAGCGCCTGGTCGCCGACGAGGAACCGTGCATCGAGCAGGGATGGGTCGCGCTCATCCTCATTGGCTGCTACTTCGACGATCCCTACGACCTGAAGGCCCGGGCCGAGTTGGCGCTGGACCGCGCCCGCCGCTTTGGCGACACCGGCCTGGAGCTCAAGGCCTTGGCCGACGGCGGCCTGGCCCGGGTCCAGGCCGGCGACATCGACGCCGGGATGGCCCTGCTCGACGAGGCCATGGCCCTGGCGAGCAGCGGCGTCACGGATAACGCAGACGCGGTCGGCAAGTCGGTGTGCTCCTTCTATACGGCGTGCTGGTACGCGGTGGACTTCGAGCGGGCGGCATCGTGGACCGAGGTCTTGCGTCGCCGCGGCATCGTGGGCCCGAGCCCGGGCGGACCCGCGGTGCTGTTGAGCCACTGCGACAGCGTCAAGGGCGTGCTGCTGTGCCATGCGGGGCGCTGGACCGATGCGGAAGAGGTGCTGGTCAGCGCCTACTCGTCCATCGAGGAGGCCATGCCGGCGATGTCCTGGCACCCGCCCATCGCCCTCGCCGAGCTGCGCATCCTGCAAGGCCGCCTCGACGAGGCCGAGGCTCTGCTCGTGGGCAAGGACCACCACATCCAGGCCCTGCTCCCCACCGCGCGCCTCTATCTGGCCCGAGGACAGCTCGACCTGGCCCGGGCGGCCGCCCAGCGGGGACTGCGGCTCATAGCCGGCGACCGGGTCCGGGGGCCCGTTCTCCTCGGCGTTCTCGTCGAGGTCGAGCTGGGCCGAGGGGACGTGGATCGGGCGGCCGAGGCCATGGCCGACCTCGACGCACGGGTCGCGGGACTGAGCCTGCCTGTTCTCTCCGGCGAGGCGGCCCGGCTGCGGGCGCGCGTCCTTGCAGCCCGCGGCGACGACGAGGCCGCCGCCGAATGCCTGCGCGCGGCGCTGGCCCACCTGGCCGGCGCGAACCTCCCCCTGCTCACCATGAACCTGCACGTCGAGCTCGCCCGTCTGTTGGAGAAGGCAGACCCGGCCGCCGCCCTGCTCGAGGCGAGAGCGGCAACCGCGCTGCTCTCCCGCCTCGACGTCGTGCTCGCTCCGGCCGACCGCGACCTGCTCGACCGGTTCGGCCTGGCGACCGACCAGCCTCGGCAGGAGACCGAGTGCCGGGTCGCCGTCCTCACGCGGGACAACGGGTGGTGGACGGCGACGTGTGGCGTCACCAGTGTCCGGCTGCGCGACACCAAGGGCCTGCGCTACCTCGCCGGCCTCATCGCCCGGCCCGGCACAGAGCGCCACGTCATCGACCTCGTCGACGAGGACGAGGGACTGTCGCCCGGTGGTCTTGACCGCCGTCAGCTCGGCCACGCCGGTCCACACGCCGACGCCAAGACCCGGAATGCCTACAGGGACCGGATCGTCGCCCTGCGCGACCAGATCGAGGATGCCCTGGCCGTGGAGGACGACGAGCGGGCGGTGACCCTCCAGACGGAGCTGGACACCATCGTTGCCGAGCTGGCCCGGTCCTTCGGTCTGGGTGGCCGGGAGCGCTGGGCGTCGTCGGCGGCCGAGAAGGCGCGCCTCAACGTGACCCGGGCGCTGCGGTCGGCACTGGGCAAGCTCGCCGAGGCCCTTCCCGACGCCGGCTCCGTCCTCGACAGGCGGGTCCGCACGGGGGCCTTCTGCGCCTACCAGCCCCATCCCGACGACCAAATCACCTGGACTGTTCAGTCCTGAGTGAACGGAACGGCTCCGCCCTGAACGCCTTCGGGGCATGGAGACCACCATCGATGAGATCGCCGACCGGATCTATCGCGTCAGCACGCTCGTGCCCGACGTGGCGCCCGGCGGCTTCAGCTTCAACCAGTTCCTGATCGACGCCGAGGAGCCCCTGCTGTTCCACACCGGCCCCCGGGGGACGTTCCCGCTCGTCGCCGAGGCGGTGGCGAAGGTCACGCCGGTGGAGTCGCTGCGCTGGATCACCTTCGGGCACGTGGAGTCCGACGAGTGCGGGGCCGTGAACATGTGGCTCACCGCCGCACCCGGCTCCCGGGTCGCGCACGGTGCGCTCGGGTGCATGGTGTCGCTCGACGACATGTGCGACCGGCCGCCCCGACCCCTCCAGGAAGGCGAGGTCATCGACCTGGGAGGCAAGCGGGTGCGCCAGATCAGCACGCCCCATGTCCCGCACAACTGGGAGGCCCAGGTGCTCTTCGAGGAGACGACGGGCACCCTGCTGTGCGGCGACATCTTCTCCCAGTTCGGCGGCGCACAGCCGCTGACCACGAGCGACCTCGTCGAGCCGGCGCTGCAGGCCGAGCGGATGTTCCAGGCCTCGTCGCTGGGACCGAACACCTCCGCGGTGATGCGTCAGCTCGGCGACCTCCACCCGACAACTCTCGCCATCATGCACGGCTCGTCGTTCCAAGGCGACGGCGGTAAGGCCCTCTACGACCTGGCCGCCGCCTACGAGAGGGAGTTCCAAGCTGCGTCTTGACGTTCCGACGCCACCTGCCCGCGAACGCCGCGCGGCATGACGTCAGCGGCGGGGATGCTCTCGGAGGGTCACTCCCAACCGGAGCGCGTGCGCCGACTCCTCAAGCGGCGTCGGTGGGCCGGTCACTACCGGGGCGGTGGTCTCAGCAAACGTCCACCCACGGATCTCGGTGTCAAAGGATCGGTCTGAGAAGCCGAGGCGTTCCGCGACACCTGTGCACCACGTGATGATCGGCTACAGCTGCGGCGGGCCGGTGCGGGTGCGCTTCAGCTCGTAGAAGCTCGACGACCAGGCCAGGCCGACGACGTGGTCCCAGAGGGCGAGCGCGTCCTCGCCGGTGGGGCGCGGGCGACACGACAGGCCCAGAGATGGCCGCGCTGGCGGCGTCGTCGCGGAAGACCAGGATGGGCACGCCGACCTCGGTGCCCGCGAAGCCGATGGCCTCGGCCATCGAGCCCTCGATCTCGGCGTCCCACTTCTCGTCGGCTGCGGCGGCGGCGTACGACGGGTCGAGCCCGGCGGCCTCGATCGCCGTGCTCACCGCGCCGGGCGAGACGTCATGGGCGCTGGACGAAGCGCTCTGCTACGGCTGGATCGACGGTCAGAAGGAGGCGTTCGACGAGACGTGGTTCGTCCAGCGGTTCACCCCCCGCCGGGCCCGCAGCCGCTGGTCGAAGATCAACCGCGAGCGGGTCGAGCGCCTGATCGCCGAGCCGGCGTATGCAGCCCGCCGGGTTGGCGCAGGTCGCGGCGGCGAAGGCGACGGGCGGTGGGACGCGGCCTACGAGGGACCGCGGACCGCGACGGTTCCCGAGGACCTGCAGGCTGCGCTCGACGCCGATTCGCGTGCGAAGGCGTTCTTCGAGACGCTCAACAGCGCCAATCGCTACGCCATCGTCTACCGCGTCCAGGACGCCAAGCGCCCCGAGACGCGTGCGAAGCGCATCGCGCAGTTCGTGGAGATGTGCCGCGAAGGCCGGACGCTTCACTGACCGAGCCCATTCCGGCAGCAGGGGCTTGTCAGCGGTGGAGCCAGTCGAGCAGATCCGCCGGCGCCAGTTTGGCGGCGCGGGCCAGGTACTCGCGGTAGTGGTCGGCTGTGACGGCTGCACGCCCTGATCCGGAGACGCCAGCCCGGAAGAAGGAACCACGGTCCTTGAACACGCCGAGGTGATCGGGAGCGAGCTCGTTGGCGCGGGCCTTCATGCTGTCAAACCGCGCCGCTTGGACGAGTTCGTCCC